>JAUSBL010000110.1 GCA_030658975.1 Candidatus Latescibacterota bacterium | reverse complement strand
GCGGCAGGCGGCGCAGCGGCCGAGATGCTCCTCGAACGTCGGAGTCTTCTCGGCGGGCAGCATCCCGTCCATTTCCTGGCTGATCAACCGTCGTGCCGTGTAGCAGTTCATGGGGATGTCCTCCTCGACGTCGTCATGCGTCTTCGTCCTGTTCCATCCGGGCCTCGAGGAGCTCGAGTTCGGCGAGCAGATCCTCGTTGCGCAGCAAAGGCTTGATGTTCTGCCGGAAGCGGGTCCGCGCGCGGTTGATCCGCGAGCGCACGGTGCCGAGCTTCAGGCCGGTGACCTGTTGGATCTCCTCGTACGACAGCTGCTCCACTTCGCGCAGCAGGAACGGCACGCGGTACCGCTCCGGGATGCGGCTGGTCGCCTCGGCGATCAGTCGGCCCAACTCCCGGCCCTCGAGCTCGCGCGTGGGATCGGCCCGGGGATCGGCCGGATCCAGCGGGATGTCGTCGTCGTCCTCCGGCGCGGGATCGAGCACGAGCATGCGCGGCTGCCGCTTCTGCTTGCGGACCCGGTTGCGCACCAGGTTGGTGGCGATGGTGAACAGCCAGGTGGAGAAGCGCGCGATCTCGCGGTACTTGTCCGCGTGGACGTACGCGCGGATCAGCGTGTCCTGCGCGAGTTCCTCCGCCTCGACGGGGTCCCCCACCATCCGCAGGATGAAGCTGTACAGGCGCCCCCGGTAGCGGCGGACCAGCTCGTCGTAGGCCCGTTTCTGGCCCTGCTGCACGAGCGCGATCAGATCCTCGTCACGCTGCTCGGTCCAGGCGAGCGGGCCGTGACGGCCGGGATCGGGGTGCTTGTCGTTCAGGAACACCTGGTCGCTCCTGGTGGCGGGTGGGGTGTTGTCAACGGGGGGGTCAACACCGGGACCGGAGCTGCGGTTCCCACCGGAATCGTCGGAGCGGCTCATCGGTCGGCGCCGTCGAAGAGGACTTCGCCCAGCGGCCACAGGGGCAGCACGACTTCGAACGGATCACCCCAGCGGACTTCGCGCCGGGGCGGGCCGAGCTCCAGGGAGGCCGCGTACCTGCGCGACTCCACGCGCACGCCGCCGTCCCGCGCGGCTTCCACGAGCCAGACCTCGCCGGCGCCGCCGCGGCCCAGACCCCGGCTGGCCAGGTCCCGGGCGAGCGTCGAGGTGCCGTCGTCCGGCGCGGGCCAGACCAGGACGCGCCGCGCCGGCGCGGGTGCCGGCTCTTCCCAGGGGACGCGCCGGCCGTGGCCGGACCCGCCGCTGCGCAGCCGCCAGACCGCCGGCCCGACGTCCGCGCGCCCGGGATCGCCCCCGTTCGCGGACAGCGACAGCAGGGCGACGAGGCGGGCGGCCTGGTCCGGCTCGAGCGTGCGCAGGGGGCCGTCCCAGGCCTGCAGGACGACCGAACCGTCTCCGGGCGCGGCCGCCGTCCAGCCCTCTCCCAGGCGGCCCAGGACCGCCTCCGCCGTGCCGGCCTCGGAATCGCTGGAACCGGATTCGCCGGGCGTAGCGCGGGCCAGGTCGAGTCGCCAGGTGCCGTCGGGACAGTGCACCCAGGCCGCGGTCCCGGAAGCGTCGGCGAGCAGGGAATCGACCCGCCAGGACACGACGCCGAGTTCCAGGGCGCTCACGGTCGGTTCCGGTTCCGCTGCGCACGCCGCGGCCGCGCAGGCCAGGCCGGCCATCAGGGCCGCGCACACGGACTGCCGCCGCCGCCTCACCGCTCGCCGCCCGCAGGAGCGGCCGGCTGGAGGTCCTTCAGGACCGCCTCCAGGTTCGCGCTGTCGCCGCCGACCGCCTCGGCGCGCAGGAACACCTCGTAGGCGCGATCGTGTCGTCCCAGGGACAGCAGCACCATCCCGAGGTGCTCGAGGATGACCGGGTCTTCCGGCAGGGCGTTGGTGGCGCGCACGAGGTAGTCGAAGGCCTCCAGCGGCAGGCCCCTGCGGTGCAGCAGCCAGCCCAGGGAATCCAGGTAGGCGGGGTTCTCGGGCTCGCTCTTCAGGGCCGAGCGGATCAGGCTTTCCGCGCGCGGCAGGTCCTGGCCGCGGTCGGCCAGGGTGTAGCCCAGGGCGTTCTGGATGACGTGGTCGTCGGGGTGGTCGGCGAGCAGGGTCTCCAGCGCCGCCAGCGCCTCGTCGCGCCGGCCCGTCTCCTCGCAGGCCAGCGACAGGTTCAGCAGGGCGTTGCGTCTCAGCTCGGGATCCTCGGCGGCGCGCTCGTAGAAGGCGATCGACGACTCGTGGTCGCCGAGCCCCTGGTACGTCGCGCCGAGCATCATCCGGACCGAGAGGGGCGCATCGTCGTCGAGCAGGGCTGCGGCGCGATCGGCCAGCTCCTTCACTTCGCGGACCGGCGCCTGCGCGGCGCCGGCGGCGGCGCGGCCCGTGAACAGGTCCGGATGGCGGCGGCTGAGGATGGAGATCAGCGCCAGCAGGTTGTCCGGGTCTTCTCCCCCGAGTTCGACGGCGCGCCGGATCTCGGTCTCCCCCGCCTCCAGATCGCCGCGGCCGGCGAGGAATTCGCCCAGGAACAGATGAGGCCGCGCGGCTTCGGGCCAGCGCACCGTGATCTCCCGCGCCAGCGTGATCGCCCGCTCCCACGCGCCCGCGCGGGCGTGCAGGCGGCTCAGCTGGAGCGCCGCGCCCACGTCCAGGACGTCCCTCTCCCACATGGGCTGCAGCAGGGCGACGGCCGCCTCCTCGCGGCCGGCCTGCGCGATCATGCCCGAGGTGAGTTCCACCCAGGCGCGGTCCCTGCCTTGCGCAGCCACGAGGCTGTCGCCCTCGACCGCGACGGTCATCGCGTCTTCGTCACGTTGATTGTCGACGAGGTGCTGGATGCGCCCTAGGCGCAGCGACCGCGATTCCGGTTTGGCGGCGAGCCCCTCGGTCCAGAGCGCGGCGGCTTCCTCGGGCCGGTTCAGCAGCGAAGCCAGCTCGGCCATCGCCCCGTAGATGCGTTCCTGGTGGGCGGGATGGCGCGGCAGGGCCTGACGGTACGCCGCCATGGCCTCGGCCCACGCGTGCGTGCGCAGCAGGAGCTCCGCCTCGACCAGATCCAGGCGGGACGAATCGGGATGGACGGCGCGGCAGGCCGTCAGAGCCTCGCGGGCGTCGGCGTAGCGCTCCTGGGCCACGTTCAGGCCGATCAGGCGCTCCCAGCCCTCGTAGGATTCGGGATGGCCCTTGACGATCCGCCGCGCGACGTCCGTCGCGTCGCGCAGATACCCGACCTGCTGCAGGACGTCGCGGTAGGTGCGGGCGAAGGTCAGCTCGTCCGGACTCATGCGGTAGGCCTGGGCCAGGAAGGGCAGCGCGCCGGCCAGATCGCCTTCGGCCAGCAGGGTCGTGCCGACCATGTAGCCGGTGGCGGCGCCCTGCGGGATGCGGTCCAGATCCATGCCGCCCGGATCGGCGCCGGTGCTGTCGGCAGAAGCGCCGGCGGGCAAAGCGGTCATCGGCACGACGGCGCCGGCGGCCGGAGGCCAGACGGCCGCGGTCAGGATCAGGATCAGGGAGACGGAGATCGGCGCGCGTCGCGACAAGGGCGTTCCTTTGCGTCAGGGCCTGTGATCCGGCGCCTCGTCCAGCAGCGACGGCTTCTCCGCCATTTGACGCAGCGCGCATCCGGCCGCCTGCTGCTCGGCGCTCTTCTTGTTCGCGCCGCGACCGACGCCCAGCACCCGGTCGCCGAACAGGACCTCCACCGTGAAGACGCGCTCGTGGTCGGGACCCGTCGTCTCCAGGACCCGGTAGCGGGGCGGCATGCGGTAGCGGGCCTGGACGATCTCCTGCAGGCGGCTCTTGTCGTTGGCCAGCGCGCGGTGCTCGATGATGTCGTCGGCGTGGTCGAACAGCCAGCGCTCGATCACGCCCTGCGCCGCCGCGAGACCGCCGTCGAGGTAGACCGCGCCGATGATCGCTTCGACGGCGTCCGCGAGGATGCTGTCGCGGTCGCGGCCGCCGGTGGCGGCCTCGCCGCGGCTCATCAGGATATGGTCGCCCAGTTCCAGGCGCTGCGCCACCCGGGCCAGGCTCGTCCCGCAGACGAGCTTAGATTTGAGGCGCGTCAGGTCGCCTTCCTCGAGATCCGGGTACTCCAGGTAAAGATAGGCGTTGGTGACGAGGCCCAACACGGCGTCGCCGAGGAATTCGAGACGCTCGTTCGCCTCGATGCGCTCGTCGCCGTAGGCGTGCAGGTGGGAGCGGTGGACCAGGGCCTGGCCCAGCAGGCAGGGATCGCGGAACCGGTACGACAGCATGGTCTCGACGGCCGCGGCGGCTTCGCGGCGCGACGCCGCGTCCGCTCGCGGCGTCGTTTCGGCCGCACCGCCCCGCGGCTCGCGGCGGCGCCGCGCGTCCGGGACCATCCAGGAATAGAGCCCACGCCACCAGGTCATGGCGCCTCCCCGGCCGGTGAAGGTCAATCCGGCCAGCGCTTCAGGCAGAGGGACACGTTGTGCCCCCCGAAGCCCAGCGAGGTGGACAGCGCCGCTCCGACCGAGCGGGTCACCGCCGCGTTGGGGCAGTAGTCCAGGTCGCATTCGGGATCGGGATTCTGGTAGTTGATGGTCGGCGGCAGCTTGCCGTCACGCAGGGCCAGGGCCGTGAACGCCGCCTCGATGCCGCCGGCGGCGCCGAGCAGGTGGCCGGTCATCGACTTGGTCGAGGAGACCGCCAGCTTCCGCGCGTGGTCGCCGAAGAGGTCGCGGATGGCCAGGGTCTCGATCTTGTCGTTGAAGGGCGTGCTGGTGCCGTGCGCGTTGATGTAGCCGATGTCCGCCGGCTGCAGGCCGGCGGCGGCCACCGCCAGGCGCATGGCGTTGCGGGCGCCCTTGCCCTCGTTGTCGGGCTGGGTCATGTGGAACGCGTCGGCGGTCATGCCGTACCCGGCGACTTCGGCCAGGATCGTGGCGCCGCGGGCGCGGGCCCGCTCCAGCTCCTCGAGCACCAGGATGCCGGCGCCCTCGCCCAGCACGAACCCGTCGCGCTCGGCGTCGAAGGGGCGGCTCGCGTGGGCGGGGTCCTCGTTGCGCGTCGACAGCGCCTTCATGGCGCTGAAGCCGGCCATGGCCATGGGGCAGACGCTGGCTTCGCTGCCGCCGGTGATCATCACGTCGGCGGTGCCGTTGGCGATGTGCTCGTAGGCGAGGCCGATGGCGTGGCCGGACGAGGCGCAGGCCGAGACCGTGGCGTAGTTGGGGCCGCGGAATCCGTGGGCGATCGACACGAGCCCCGAGGCCATGTCGGCGATCATCATCGGGATGAACATCGGCGAGACGCGGGACGGGCCCTTCTCGAGCAGCTTGGCGTGCTGCTCCTCGAAGGTCAGGAAACCGCCGATGCCCGAGCCGATCAGCACGCCGGCCCGCTCCGGGTCCACGTCGCCGGGCGCCGCCTGGGCCATCGCCTCGGCCGCGGCGCAGACCGCGAACTGGGCGTAGCGGTCGGCTTTGCGGGCGTCCTTGAGCTCCATGGCGACGGTCGGGTCGAAGCCCTTCACCTCGCCGGCGAAGTTCACGCGGTAGTCCGTCGTGTCGAACGAGGTGATCGGGGCGATGCCGTTGGTCCCGGCCAGGATCGCGCGCCACGTCTCGTCGCGCGTCAGGCCCACGGAGGTGATCAGGCCGAGGCCCGTGATCGCTACCCTGCGGCGTTCCATGCCATCCTCCCTGCATATACGGATCGCCCCGGTCCAACACGGCGGGACCGCAGGACCGGGGACGGTTCGTTCACGGAAAGACCGCGGTTACGCGTCCAGGTGCGATTCGAGGTAGTCGATCGCATCCTGCACGGTCCGCAGCTTCTCCTGGTCCTCTTCCGGAATCGTGATGTTGAAGACCTCTTCGAGGTCCATCACGAGTTCGACGGTGTCCAGGGAGTCGGCCCCCAGATCGTCGGTGAACGAAGCTTCGGGTGTGATCTGTTCCGGATTCACCGAAAGCTTGCGCTCGATGATCTCGTAGACCTTTTCCTGAATGGAGCTCATGTCAGCCGTTCCCTCCTTGGGAAGGTTTCACGTAACCATGCCGCCGTCGACCACGAGCGTCTGCCCGGTGACGTAGGCGGCGTCCTGCGACAACAGGAAGGCGACGGCGCCGGCGACGTCTTCGCCCTGGCCGAAGCGCTTCAACGGGATTTCCCCGAGCATGCCGGCGCGCACCGCATCCGGCAGGCCCGCCGTCATGTCCGTCTCGATGAATCCGGGCGCCACTGCGTTGCAGGTGATCGCACGACCGCCCAGTTCGCGGGCCACGGACTTGGAGAAGGCGATGACGGCCGCCTTGCTCGCCGCGTAGTTGGCCTGGCCGGCGTTGCCGGTGAGGCCGATCACCGAGGTGATGTTGACGATCCGACCGATTTTCTGGCGCATCATAGACGCGGTGACGGCCTTTGTAAAGTAGAAGGTCCCCGTCAGGTTGACGTCGAGCACCTCGCGCCAGGCGGTCTCGGACATGCGCACCAGCAGGGAATCGCGCGTGATCCCGGCGTTGTTGACCAGACCGTAGACCGGGCCGAGTTCCTGCTGGACGCGGCCGACCGCCGCCTCCACCGCCTCGTAGTTCGACACGTCGCCCGGCAGCACCAGGCTGCGGCCGGCGCCGGGCAGAGAGGCGGCGACCTCGGCCAGGGCGTCGGCGTTGCGGGCCACCAGGGCCAGATCGTAGCCGTCCGCCGACAGGCGCCGGGCGATCGCGGCGCCGATGCCCCGGCTGGCGCCGGTGACGATCACGATGCGGTTGCTCACGGGTCATCCTTCCGCTGCGGCCGGGTCGGGCCGGGATTATGCCAACAGGCCCCGGACGGTGTCCAGAACGTTGTCCAGCTCCTCGGACGTGCCCACGGCCAGGAACGTCACCTCGGGGTATTCCCGCTTGGCCATATTGGACAGCACCTTGCCGGGACCGACCTCCAGCACGACGCGCGGGCGCTCCCCGGTCACGGCGCCGGACACCAGGGCCCCGAGGCTCTCGTGCCAGCGCACCGGCGAGGTCAGCTGCCGCCGGAACCCCTCGCGCAGCTCCGCCGCGGTCGTCGACGGGGCGGCCGTCACGTTGGCCACCAGAGGGGCCTCGGGATCGACGAACGCGACGTCGGCGAGGTGGTCGGCGAAGCTGGCCGCCGCGCCCTCCAGCAACGGCGAATGGAAGGCGCCGCTGACGTTCAGCCGCAGGGCCCGCTTCGCGCCGGCCGCCTTGAGCGCCTCGCAGGCGGCGTCGACGGCCGCGATCTCGCCGGAGATGGCGACCTGGTTGGACGAGTTGTGATTGGCGACCACGACCACGCCGGCGCCCGGGGCGACTTCGGCGCAGACGCGCCGCACGGTGTCGGCGTCGAGACCCATGACCGCCGCCATCGTGCCGGGGCGCTCCTGCCCCGCGGCGAACATCAGTTCGCCGCGCCGGCGCACCAGGGCCAGCCCGTCGCGCGGCGAGAGCGCGCCGACCGCGACGGCCGCCGAGAACTCGCCGAGCGAATGGCCGGCGACGACGCTCGGCGCGATCCCCAGACCGCGCAGTTCCAGCGCGACGGCGACCGAGTGCGCCAGGATGGCCGGCTGCGCGTTCCAGGTCTCGGTCAGCGTGGCCTCGGGGCCCTCGTACATCACGCCCGTGAGCGCGAAGCCCAGCGCCTCGTCGACGGTCGCCAGGAACGCGGCGCCGGGACCGCCGCGGGCGGCGAGGTCGCGGGCCATGCCGACGGCCTGCGAAGCCTGTCCTGGGAACAACATGGGAACTCTGATCATCGCGGGCCTTTCGCGGGGAGCGGTCAGGTGCGCGCGGCCAGCCGCTGCTGCAGCAGGCCCGGCAGGTCGAGGCGGGCCATGCGGCCCGCGGCCAGCACCGCGCTCTGGATCGCGCGGGCGGGACTGGCGCCGTGACAGATGATGGAGGAACCGCGCACGCCCAGCAGCAGCGCGCCGCCGGTGGACGTGTAGTCGAGGCGGTGCAGCAGCCCGCGCAGGCCCTCCCCCGCGCCGGCGGCGCCGCCGGCCAGGAACTCCCTGGCCGCCGCCTGCAGGAAACCCCCGAAGCCTTCGATGAGTTTCAGCGCGATGTTGCCGGTGTAGCCGTCGGTGACCACGACGTCGGCCGCGCCTTCCAGGAGGTGCCGGCTCTCCACGTTGCCGATGAAATTCAGAGGGGCGTCTCGCAGCAGGGTGTGGGCCTGGATGCAGAGCTCGGTGCCCTTGGTCGGCTCTTCGCCGATGTTCAGCAGGCCGACGCGCGGCGTCGCGACATCCATCAGGCGGCGCGCGTACTCGTCGCCCAGGAGCGCGAAGACCAGCAGGTGCTCGGGGGTGTTCAGCACGTTGGCGCCGACGTCCAGCATCAGGAAACGGCCGTTCAGGGTGGGGATGCCGGTCGCGATCGCGGGGCGGTCGACGCCCTCGAGGCGTCCGAGGATCATCAGGCTGGCGGCGACCTGCGCGCCGGTGCTGCCGGCGCTGACCACGGCGTGCACGCGGCCCTCGCGGTGGTCCCGGGTGGCCCGGACGATCGGGGCGTCGGGGCGGCCCTTGACCGCCGCGGCCGGCGATTCGCCCATCTCGATGCGGTCCCGGCAAGCCACGACCTCGACGGGCAGTTCGCGCGCGTCGAGGCCGTCGAGCAGGACGTCCAGGGCGTCGGGATCACCGTAGAGGGCCAGGGCCAGGCCGGGCTCCGCGCGCGCGGCCGCCACGGCGCCCGGGACGACAGCGGCGGGACCGAAGTCGCCGCCCATGGCGTCCACGGCCACGACCACCCGGGGTGTCGCGTTGCCGTCCATGCCCGACCTCCTTGCCGGTTCTCGCCGTCGACTAGCTCAGCTCCACCAGCTCTTCTGCGCTAACTCTTTTCGACCACGATCACTTCGCGGGCGCCGTAGTGGCCGCACGCGCGGCAAACGCGGTGGGGACGGCAGGGCGCGCCGCAGTGCGCGCACTTCGACGCGCTGGGGGTGGCCAGGTGCCAGTGCGCGCGGCGGGTGCCCTTGCGCATGTGGCTCGTTTTCTTCTTGGGAACAGCCATCTCGATGCCTCGCTTCCGGTGATCAGGGTTCCAGTCCGTCCCAGCGGGGATCGGCGGATTCCCGGGGGCAGTCGCAGTCCTTCTGGTTACGGTCCGCCCCGCAGGAGGGGCAGATTCCCAGGCAATCCTCGCGGCAGACCCGCTTGATCGGCAGGTCCAGCAGCGCGGCCTCGCGCAGGGGCTCGTCCAGGTCGACCTCGCCGCGCACCTGGTACAGGATCCAGGTGTCGGGCGGCTCATCGCCGGGGGTCCCCGGCTTCGCCCGGATGATCTGGATGTCGACGCCCGCCTCGTAGGCCAGTTCGAAGGCCTCCAGGCAGCGATCGCAGACCGCCGGGCAGGACACCGCCAGGACGCCGGCGACCAGGACGCGGCTGTCGGTGTTGTCCACCGTCAGTTCGCCGCCGGCGGACAGACCGCTCCAGCCGCCCTCCCCGTCTTCGACGGGAAAGGTCTCCTCCACCTCCAGGGCGGAGCGGCCGAAGGGCAGGGTGTCCAGGTTCAGCTTCATTCCGGGCGCACGACCGCGTCCCGACCGGGCCCACCCCGGTCCGGAGCCGTGCAAGCGCACCACGTTACGAGCGCGATCGTCGTCTGTCAAGACGCGCGGCCCGATCCGCGGCCCTCACCGAAGACGATGCCGATCTCGCGCAGGGCGTTCTCGGGCGAATCCGAGGCGTGAACGGCGTTCTGGGACAGCGACGACCCGTAGAGGTCGCGCAGGGTGCCGCAGGCGGCGTCCCGGGGGTTGGTCGCGCCGACCAGCTCCCGCAGCTTGACCACGGCCTGGTCGCGCTCCAGGTGGATCGCCACCACCGGCCCCGACGCGATGTAGTCCACCAGCTCGGGGAAGAACGGCCGCTCGCGGTGGACGGCGTAGAATTCCTCGACCGCGGCGCGGCTGAGGCTCTTGAGCGCCAGGTTGCGGATGCGGAAGCCCGCCCGCTGCACGTGGGCCAGGATCGCGCCGATCTGCTGGGCCTCGGCGGCGACGATCTCCGGCTTGATCATCATGTAGGTCTGCTCCAACTCGACGTCCTTTCGACGGATCGGTTCAACGCTTCCAGATCTGCTGCAGCAGCGGCACCACGTCCGCGGGGCGGTCGGCGACCGGGATGCCGGCCGACTCGAGCGCCTTCTTCTTCTCGGCCGCCGTGCCGGCGCCGCCGGACACGATGGCGCCGGCGTGGCCCATCCGCTTGCCGGGGGGCGCGGTGCGGCCGGCGATGAACGAGACGACGGGGATCTTCATGTTCGCCTTCACGAACTCCGCGGCCCGCTCCTCGGCGTCGCCGCCGATCTCCCCGATCAGGACCAGGGCCTGCGTCTCGGGGTCGGCGTGGAACGCCTGCAGGGCGTCCATGAAGTTCGTGCCGATGACCGGGTCGCCGCCGATGCCCAGGCACGTCGTCTGTCCCAGGCCCGCGCGGGTCAGGGCGTCGACGACCTCGTAGGTCAGCGTCCCGCTGCGCGAGATCAGGCCGACCGGCCCGGGCGCCACGATGTTGGTGGGCATGATGCCGAGCTTGGCCTTCTGCCCGGGGTTGATGAAGCCGGGGCAGTTGGGGCCGACCAGGCGCACGCCGCGTTCGGCGAGGTAGGGCATGACCTTGACCATGTCCAGGGTCGGCACGCCCTCGGTGATGCAGACCACGAGCTTGCAGCCGGCGTCGGCCGCCTCGAAGACGGCGCCGGCGGCGCCGGCCGGGGGCACGAAGATGACCGAGGCCTCGGCGCCCGTGGCGGCGACCGCGTCCCTGACCGTGTCGAAGACCGGCACCTTCCCCTCGAAGGTCTGGCCGCCGCGGCCCGGCGTGACGCCCGCCACGATGTTGGTGCCGTAGCCGAGCATGGACTTCGCGTGGAAGCTCCCGTCGCGGCCGGTGATGCCCTGGATCAGGATCTTCGTCTCGCGCGTGCAGAAAATCGCCATGGTTCGCTCCTGTTCTGGTGGCCGGCGGCCGGTCGTTGCGTGCTACTTGCCGGCGAGTTCGAGGGCCTTCTGCACGGCTTCGTCCATGGTGGCGGCCGGGACCAGGTCGGTCTTCTTCAGCAGCTCGCGGGCCTCCGCCTCGTTCGTGCCGGTCAGGCGTACCACGATGGGCACCTTGATCTCCATACGCTCGGTGGCGGCGATGATCCCGCGGGCAACGTCGTCGCAGCGCGTGATGCCGCCGAAGATGTTGAACAGGATCACCTCGACGTTCGGGTCGCCCAGGATGATGCGCAGGGCGTTGACGACCTTGTCCGGGTTGGAGCTGCCGCCGATGTCCAGGAAGTTGGCGGGGCGGCCGCCGTAGTACTGCACGAGGTCCATCGTGGCCATCGCCAGGCCGGCGCCGTTGACGAGGCAGCCCACGTTGCCGTCGAGCTTCACGAAGGAGAGGTCGGCCTCGCGGGCCATGCGCTCGCTGGGGTTCTCCTCGTCCAGGTCGCGCAGCGCGGCGTAGCCCGGGTGACGGAAGAGCGCGTTGTCGTCCAGGTTGATCTTGGCGTCGATGGCCTTGCCGGCGCCCTGGTCGGTGAAGATGAAGGGGTTGATCTCGGCCAGGCTGGCGTCGGCGGCCAGGAAGGCCTTGTAGAGCTTCTGCATGGCGTCGGCGAGCTGGCGCGCCCGCTTGACGTCCGGATCCAGCCGCAGGGCCACGGCCATGGCCTCGTGGTCGAGCAGGCCGTAGCGCGGGTCGATGGCGTGCTTGAGGATGGCCTCGGGCTTCTCGACGGCCACCTTCTCGATCTCCACGCCGCCCTCGGCGCTGGCCATCAGCAGCACGCGCCGGCTGGCGCGGTCCACGAGCATCCCGAGGTAGAACTCCGCGGCGATGGTCTCGGCCGGGGTCACCAGCACCTTGCGCACCGTGTGCCCCTTGATGTCCATGCCCAGGATGTTGCCCGCGTGCGTGCGGACGTCGTCCTCGGTCTTGCAGAACTTGACCCCGCCCGCCTTGCCGCGGCCGCCGGCCAGGACCTGGGACTTGACCATCACGGGCAGCCCGTGCGCGCGCGCGAGCGACAGGGCCTCCTCGACGGTCGTGGCGATGCCGCCCGGCGGCACCGTCAGGCCCGCGTCGCGGAAGATGTCCTTCGCCTGGTACTCGTGGATGTTCACTGATCGACCTCCGGCTGTGAATCTGGAACAGCGGGCCCGGCGCAAAAGGGGGGAGGACGACGGTCCTCCCCCCCTGCCGTGCGCTACGCGGTGAACTTGCGCAGGACGTCGGCCAGGTCGGGCTTGCCGATCTCCTGCAGGTCGTAACCGACGCGGACCGTCGGCTTGCGGATCTTCACGATGCGGTTCAGGTCGATGGGCGTGCCGATGACCACCGCGTCGCACTCGACCGCGTTGATCGTCGCCTCGAGGTCGCGGACCTGCTCCGCGCCGTAGCCCATGGCCGGCAGCAGCGAACCGATCTCCGGGTAGATCGCGAAGGTCTCCGCGAGCTTGCCCTTCACCCACGGGCGCGGGTCCACGAGGTCGGCCGCGCCGGCGCGCATGGCCGCGATCACGCCCGCGCCGTAGGTCATGCCGCCGTGGGTCAGGGTCGGCCCGTCCTCGACCACGAGCACGCGCTTGTCGCGGATCAGCTCCGGGTGGTCGATGGTCAGCGGCGAGGCCGCCTCGATGATCACGCAGTCCGGGTTGATGCTGCGCACGTTCTGGCGCACGGTCTCGATGTTCTCGAACTCGGCCTCGACGACCTTGTTGATGACCACGACGTCGGCCAGGCGGATGTTGGTCTCGCCGGGGTAGTACGTCAGCTCGTGGCCGGGGCGGTGCGGGTCGGCGACCACCACCAGCAGGTCGGGCTTGTAGAAGGGCGTGTCGTTGTTGCCGCCGTCCCAGAGGATGACGTCGGCCTCCTTCTCGGCCGCGCGCAGGATCTTCTCGTAGTCGACGCCGGCGTAGATCACGCTGCCGCGCGCGACGTGGGGCTCGTACTCCTCCATCTCCTCGATGGTGCAGTCGTGCTTCTTGAGGTCCTCCAGGGTCGCGAAGCGCTGGACGGCCTGCTTCTCGAGGTCGCCGTAGGGCATCGGGTGGCGCACCGAGACGACCTTCTTGCCGGCCGCCTCCAGGATCTCGGCGATCCGGCGCGTGGTCTGGCTCTTGCCGCAGCCGGTGCGCACCGCGCAGATGGCGATGACGGGCTTGCTGCTCGGCAGCTGCGTGAGGCGCTCGCCGAGGAGCTTGAAGTCGGCGCCGCAGGAGTTCACCAGCGCCGCCTTGTGCATGACGTCCTCGTGGGCCACGTCGCTGTAGGAGAACACGCAGCACTCGACGCCGTGCTCGGCGATCAGGTCCGGCAGCTCATCCTCGGCGTGGATGGGGATGCCCTTCGGGTAGAGGCGGCCCGCCAGCGCGGCGGGGTAGCGGCGCCCGTCGATGTCCGGGATCTGGGCGGCGGTGAACGCCACCACCTCGTATTTGTCGTCGTCGCGGAAGACGCAGTTGAAGTTGTGGAAGTCGCGTCCGGCGGCGCCGATGATGACGATCTTCTCCCTGCTCATGTCAGCCTCTTTATGTGAACGTGTGCGCGTGACACGAATCCTCCCCTGCCGCTGCGCAAGGCGGCGGCCGTCACCGGCTCAGGGGAGACGCTTCACGGCGGCGATGATGGCGGTCGTGGAACGGCCCGCGCGCATGGACACGCGCACGACGTCGCCCCCCCAGCCCCGCACCTCAGCGGCGCCGACGATGTCCGTCTCGGCGTACTCGGCGCCCTTGACCAGGACGGCCGGCCGCGCCAGCAGGATCGTCTCCAGGGGCGTCGGCTCGCCAAAGATGGTCAGCGCGCCGACGGGGCGCAAGTGGGCCAGGACGGCCAGGCGGTCGGACAAGGGGACCAGGGGGCGTTCAGGGCCCTTCAGGGCGCTGACCGAGGCGTCGTCGTTGACCGCCACCAACAGCACGTCGCCGAGCGCGGCCGCCTCCGCCAGGTACTCGACGTGGCCGCGGTGCAGCAGGTCGAAACAGCCGTTGGTGAAGACGAGACGGCGGCCGTCGCGCCGCAGTTCCGCGGCCCAGGCGGCCAGGTTCGCCCGGGAGACCACCGGCGCGGGGGCGGTCGCTGGTGTCGGGGCGGTCATTTGCCCACCGTTTCGCGGATCTGGGCGGCGGTGGTCGTGGCGGTGCCCAGTTCGCGCACGGCCAGGCCGGCGGCGTGGTTGGCCAGGTTGGCGGCGTCGAGGAAGGTGGCGCCGGCGGCCAGCGCCGCGGCGTACACGGCGATGACCGTGTCGCCGGCGCCGGTGACGTCGAAGACCTCGCGGGCCTCGGTCGGGAGGTGGTGTTCGGCGCCGCCGCGCTCGAACAGGGCCATGCCGTGCTCGCCCCGCGTGATCAGGACGCAGGCGGCCCCGGTGCGCGCGAGCAGCTCGGCGCCGGCGCGGCGCAGGCTGTCGAGGTCGTGGATCGCGATGCCGGTGGCCTGGCCGGCCTCCTTCTGGTTCGGCGTCAGGGAAGTGCAGCCGCGGTACTGGGTGTAGTCGCCGCGCTTCGGGTCGACGACCACGGGCACGCCGGCGGCCGCGCCGCCGTCCAGGACCTCCCGCAGCAGACCGTCGGCGAGCACGCCCTTGCCGTAGTCCGACAGCACGATCCCGTCGAAGGGGCCCAGCCGGCGCACGCTCTCGGCGAGCGTCGCCAGCGACTGCGGCTCCAGCGGCTCGTCCGACTCGACGTCGGCGCGCACGATCTGCTGGCTGTGGGCGATGATGCGGGTCTTGAGCGTGGTGCGGCGGCCGGCGAGGCGCAGCAGGCCGTCGTCTGGGATGCCCGACTCGGCCAGCAGCGCGGCGAGCCGGCGCGCGGTCGCGCCGATCCCGGACACCGCGACCAGGGTCACGTCCGCCCCGAGGGCGCGCATGTTGGCGGCGACGTTGGCCGCGCCGCCCAGCTTGTCCGTCTCGCGGCGCAGGCGCACCACCGGCACGGGCGCCTCGGGGCTGATGCGGTCCACTTCGCCCCAGAGGAACCGGTCGAGCATGGCGTCGCCGACGACCGCCAGGCGCAGCCCGGCGAGCCGGTCGAGGATGGCGAGGCTGCGGGCGGGCATGTCGGCTCCAGGGAGGGAGAAAAAGGCGTCGGTTCGCGTACGCAAGCTACCACCGCGGCCCGGCGGCGTCAACGGGACTGGATCCCCGCGCGCCCGTGCGTTATGATGCGAAGGTCAACGACACCACCGATACGGAGGCATGATCTTGGAAAAGAACCAGCCGGCGCCGACGCAGCAGCTCAGCGTGGAACTCGATCCCGACGTCGCGCACGGCACCTACACCAACCTGGCCCTCATCACCCACAGCCCCAGCGAGTTCGTCGTGGACTTCGCCCGCATGATGCCCGGCTTGCCCAAGGCCAAGATCCACGCCCGCATGATCATGACCCCGCAGAACGCCAAAGGGCTGCTCAAGACGCTCGAGGCGAACATCAGGCGCTACGAGGAGACGCACGGCGAGATCAAGCTGCCCGGCCTGCCCGGCAAGGATATCGGCTTCCACTCCACCGACAGCCGGAACTGAGGTCAACGTCCACCAGCGACTCAGTCGACCAGCCGCCGGAAGCGCGTCGCCGCCAGCACGAGCAGCACGGCGAGCATCCCCGCCAGGACGGCCAGGTGGGCGGCGTTCCCGGCGAGACCCCAGCCGCGTCCGATCATGTTGTGGAAGATCGTCACGGCCTGCCCCGTGGGCAGGGCCATGGCGATCTTCTGCATGAAGCCCGGCACGACTTCCAGCGGCCACCAGAGACCGCCCAGGGAAGCCAGCAGCATCGAGGCGGTCATGCCCAGGCCGTCGGCCTGTCCCGGCGTGCGGCAGAACGTCGCCACGCAGAGCGCCAGCGCCGAGCTGACGGCGGTGAACAGCACCATCGTCAGGATGAGCGTCCCGGGGCTGTCGCCGTAGTCCATCCCCGGCAGCAGCAGGTTCAGGCCCAGCAGGACGGCCGCCTGGACGAGGCCCACGACCAGCGGCCCCAGGAACAGGCCCGTCGCCAGCAGCCACGGCGATGCGGCCGCCAGGCGCAGTCGCCGCAGCGTGCCGTTGCGGCGCTGCGTCACGACGTCGCGCACGCTCATCAGCATGAACATCATCACGAACATGAGCGTGTAGCTGGGACCGGTGTGCTGGTAGCCGCTGGTGAATCCCGACAGGGCGCTCGGCGGCGGCTCCTCGCCGAGCCGGCCGAGGGTGCGGACCTCCAGCGTGATGCGCGGGTCCCGCCAGATGGAGTCGAAGCGCGCCACGTCGAAACCGGCCTCGGCGCGGCGGCCGGCGGACAGGTATTCCAGCCGCAGCACGGCCTCCTCCAGGGCCGTGCGCGCAGCCTGGGCCGAAGCGCGGTCGGGATCGTAGGCCAGCGCGAGCGCAGCCGTCCGGCCCGCGGCCAGGTCCGCATCGAAGGCGGCCGGGATGTGCAGCGACGCGGTGCGCCTGCCTGCGTCGACCAGGGAGCGGGCCAGTTCCCAGGAGCCCGCGCTGTCGGCCACGACGATGCGGTAGCTCTCGCGGCCGCCGAGGGCCGCGACCAAGGCGCCCGACGCCGGTCCCCGGGACTCGTCGTAGACCGTCACCTCGGGCGCCTCCGGCGCGCCGCCTCCCATGTCGCCGAAGATCATCCCCATCAGCACGGTGAACATCAGCGGCATGCCGAAGAGCCAGAAGAGGTTCGACCGGTCGGCCGCGACCTGCCGCACGTGCAGGGCCACCAGGGCCCGGATCACCCCCGTGTTCACAGCAGGCCCTCCTTTCCGCCCCGGCGCCGGTAGATCGCCACGGCGACCGCCAGCAGGACCGCCGCGATCCCGAACAGGACCGCGACGCGCGGCAGGATGTCGCCCACGCCGCGGCCGTGCACGACGATGTCGTTGAACGTCCGGTTGGCCCAGTAGTTGGGCGTGAAGCGGCCCGCCGCCTGCAGCACCGCCGGCATCTGGTCGACATTGATGAAATTGCCGCCGACCATCGCCAGGAACAGCGTGATGCCCGTGGAGATGGTGCCCATCTGCTTCTCGTTCGCGGTCAGCAGCGCCAGGGGCAGGAACAGCGAGGCCAGCATCGCGCTGGTGGCGACCGCGGCCAGGGGCAGGGCCAGGGGATCCGGGCCGAGGCTCATGCGGAACAGCAGCCGGCCCGCCGCGAACAGCACGACCAGCTGCAGCAGACCGTTGAGCATGGCGAAGAGCCACTTGCCGACCAGCAGGTCGGAACTGCCGAGCGGGGCGACGAGCAGCCGCCGCAGCGTGCCGCCGGCGCGCTCGCGGTGCAGGTCGCCGGCGGCGGCGGCGGCGGCGAACATCAGGAAGAAGATCCCCATCCCCGGCAGGATGTAGTCGAACATGTTGGTCGAGGGGCCGACGCCCTTCGCCTCCTGGCCGGTGCGGTCGACCACGGTCAGCTTCGCGGCCGGCGGGTCGAAGGCGTCGGACAGCGCCACCTGGTGGTCGAGGATAGCCTCGAACTTGAGGCGTGCGGCTTCGGCTTCCGGCGAACGGTCGCGGATGCGCCGCCAGACGGCGGCCACGGAATCGCCCGCGAACAGGTCGCCGAACGGGTCGGGCTCGCCCACGGCGGGGAACCCGTCGGCGGGCCAGGCCGCGACGTAGACGGCCTCCCCGCCCTGCACCCGCATCAGCATCCGGCGCAGGATCTGCTCGACGATGTCGGCCTGCAGCACGCTGCCCGGATCCTTCCAGACGCCGATCGCGACCCGCTCGGGCGACAGCAGCTTCTGGAGGTCGCCGGGCAGCAGCACCGCGGCGCGGACCTCCCCCTTGCGGACCAGGCGGTCGGCCTCGGCCGAGTCGCACCAGACCGGCGTGAAGAGCCCGCTCTCCCGCAACGCCCGCTCCAGGGGTTCCCTGAGCAGAGTCGGCGGGTCGCCGACCAGCGCCAGCGGGATGGCCTCGATCTCGGGGGCGCCGCCGCCGAAACCGCCGAACGAAATGCCGAGCACCGCCGTCAGCAGCAGCGGCAGCAGCAGCGTCACGATCACGGCCTGGCGGTCCGACCACCAGCGGCGGATGTCCTTGATCACCAGCACGCGCAGCATGGCAATCTCCTATTCGCGCAGGGCGCGGCCGGTGATCTTCAGGTAGAGCGATTCCAGGTTGGGGCGGATCACCTCGAGCTGGTCGAGGCCCAGGCCGCCGGCCGACAGTTCGGCCTGCAGGCGCGGCAGCAGCGCGGCGCCGTCGCGGCAGTGGATCTCGAGCTTGCCCCGGCGCAGGTCCGCGAAGGTCACGTCCGGCCAGGCGGCGGCCGCCGCCGCGGCCGGCGCCAGCGCCGCGGCCGGCACCTGCACCCGCACGACGTCGTGTTCGCCGATCTGCCGGATGAGCTCCTCCTTGTCGCCCAGCGCCGCGAGGCGTCCGTGGTCGATCACACCGATGCGGTCGCAGAGGTGTTCGGCCTCCTCGAGGTAGTGCGTCGTGTAGAGCACGGTCAGGCCGCGGGCGTTCATGCTGCGGATCAGGTCCAGGATGCGCGAGCGCGCCTGCGCGTCGATCCCCACGGTGGGCTCGTCCAGGAACAGGATGTCCGGGGCGTGGACCAGGCCGAGCATGATGTTCAGCCGCCGCTTCATGCCGCCGCTGAAACCCTTGACCGGCCGGCGGGCGTGCTCGGCGAGTTCGGCCAGCTCGAGCAGCTCCCCGACGCGGGATTTGAGACGGGGGCCGGACAGGCCGTAGAGCTGGCCGAAGGTGGCGAGGTTCTGCTCGGCGGTGAGCTCCTCGTAGAGGGCCAGTTCCTGCGGCACCACGCCGATGCGGCGGCGGACGGCGCCGGGCTCGGCCGCGACGTCGTGGCCGCAGACCGAGGCCGAACCGGCGTCGGCGGGCAGCAGCGTGGACAGCACCGAGATCGTCGTGGTCTTGCCGGCGCCGTTGGGCCCGAGCAGGCCGAAGATCTCGCCGGGGCCGACCGCGAAGCTCAGGTCGTCGACGGCGCGCAGGTCGCCGAACGATTTCACGAGGTTGCTGACTCGGATCATGAGTCGTCCTTTCGGGGCGGCCGCGTCTTCCAGCGACGGTGCACCCAGAACCAGTGGTCGGGATAGCGGCGGACGTACTCCGCCAGGCGGTCGGTGTGCGCCTGCGTCAGGGCGAGCACGGCCGACGCCTCGTCCTGCGTCGGATCGGGCTCGATCACGGGCGTGACGTGCGCCACGTGACGACCGTCCGGCTGCCGCACCAGGAAAACCGGCACGATGGGGCAGCCCAATTTCCAGGAGAAGTACGCCAGACCGGGGGGCGTGGATGCGGGCGCGCCGAGGAATTCCACGAACACGCCGTCGCGGCCGGCGTTGACGTCCGGCAGCATGGCCGCCGTACCGCCGCCCCGCAGGAGCTTCACGAGCTGCCGCACCGAGCCGTCCGCGCGGATGGCCTGGACGCCCGAACGGGCGCGGATCGCATTCTGGAGCCGGTCCACGTGGGGGTTGCTCTGCTGCCGGACCACGACCTGCAGCGGGTAGCCGTAGGCCATCAACGCCGCCCCGAGCAGTTCGAAGTTGCCGAAGTGGCCCGTGGTGAAGATGAAGCCGCGGCCCGACGCGCGCAGCGGCGCCAGGACGCCCGGATCGTCGAGGTCCACCAGCTCCCTGATCCGCTCCGGGGACAGGTCGTCCAGCGCCATGAATTCGAAGAGCGAGGTCGCGATCTGCCGGTAGGCGCGCCCGGCGACGTCACGCCGCCGGGCTTCTTCCCAGTCGGGGAACGCCTGCCGCAGCTGCGCCAGGGCCACGTCGCGCCGGTAGCCCCAGACGCGGAAGACCGCGTCGCCGAGGCGCCGGCCCGCGGCGGCGCGGCCTGCGGGCGCAAGCCGCCGCACCGTCGCCCGCAGGGTGCAGAGCGCGGCGTATTCCAGCCGCCAGCGGGCGCGTTTCAGCAGCGAGCGCACGGACCCTCCGGGTGCGGGACAGGGCGGGCGCGGCGCCCGGCCTCAAGGGACCCAGATCCTACGCGCCACCCGGCCGCCGGGCAACCTCACGATCAGACCGGCCATCTCCAGAGCGAGCAGGCCTTCCAGCCAGACCAGTTCGCTCCCCGCCCAGCTGCGGCGCAGTTCGGACAGGCGCAGCCCGGTCAGATCGAGGCGGTCCCAGATCCAGCGGGCCGGCGACCCGGCCAGCGGCAGCCGCGAAGGCTCGGCGAGGTCGGCGCCGGCGGGCCGCTGCCGCCCGAGCACGTCGATCACGTCGCGCGCCCCTTCGGCGAGGTGGGCGCCCTGCCGCAGCAGGTGGTGGCAGCCGCGGCAGCCGTCGTCGTCCACGGGGCCGGGCACGGCGAACACCTCGCGGCCCTGGTTCAGACCGTGGAAGGCGGTCTGCAGGGCCCCGCTGCGCAGGGGCGCCTCGACCACGACGACGCCCAGCGCCAGCCCCGAGATCAGCCGGTTGCGCCGCGGGAAGACGAAGGGCAGCGGCGCGACGCCGTCCTCGGCCTCGGTGACGGCGCAGCCGCTCGCCTCGATGCGACGGCGCAGGTCCACGTGACGCGTCGGGTAGGTGCGGTCCACGCCGGTCGCCATGACCGCGACGGTGAGCCCGCCGCCGGCGAGCGCGCCCTCGTGCGCCGCGGCGTCGATGCCCAGCGCCATCCCGCTCACGACGGTCCAGCCGGCGGCGGCCAGATCGCTCGCCAGCCGGTGCGCCACCGCCCGCCCGCGCTGGGAGGGGCGGCGCGTCCCGACCACCGCGACCGCCGGCGTCGCCAGCGCTGCGGGGTCGCCGGTCCCGCGCACGAGCGCGGGCGGCACGTCGATGTTGCGCCAGAGTTCGGGCCAGCGGGGATCGTCGGGGGTCAGCGTCCAGACGGAGTCGGGCTCGGCGCGCGACGGCGCCCGTTCCACGTGCATGGAACGTCCTTCCCGGGAGGGAGCGGCGGGAGGCGGGACGTCAGTCGGTGGCGGCCAGGGCCGCGCGGTAGAGGTCGCGCAGGACGTGGCGCAGGGCATCGATCCCCTGGCCGGTCACCGCCGAGATGCAGTGCGGCCCGCCGGCGCCGTTGTCGGCGGTCCATTCGCCGACCTCGTCGCGCAGCTCCTCGATGGCCTCGGGGTCGATGAGGTCGATCTTGTTCAGCACCACCGTGCAGGGCAGATCGCTGAGGCGCTGTCCGTAGGCCAGCAGTTCCTGGCGCAGGACCGCCAGCGTCGCCACGGGCGCGGGGTCGCTCACGTCGATGAGGTAGACCAGGGCCCGCGTGCGCTCCACGTGGCGCAGGAACTCGTGGCCCAGGCCCACGCCCTTGTGGGCGCCCTCAATGAGGCCCGGGATGTCGGCCAGGATGATGCTGCCGTCATCCACACGCGCCACGCCCAGGTTGGGGGAGAGCGTTGTGAATGGGTAGTCGCCGATCTTGGGGTGGGCGGCGCTCACCGCGGCCAGCAGCGTGGACT
>JAUSBL010000132.1 GCA_030658975.1 Candidatus Latescibacterota bacterium | reverse complement strand
GAGCGCGGGCCAGGCGCCGGACAGTTCGGCGAGCGGGGGCATCGCGGGCAGGCCGGGGCAGGGCGGCGGCGCGCCCGCGTCCAGCACGCCCTGCCACCATTCGCGGAAGGCGGCGGCATCCTGGGCCAGGACCAGCCGTTCGCCGGGCAGCAGTTGCCAGGAAGGCAGCCTCAGGGGCGCGCCACCGGCATCGGACAGCTGGTAGACGGCGAGATCGACGGGACCGGTCGGCCAGGCGATCAGTTCCAGCCACTCGCCGCTGTCGCCGTCGGGGTTCGCCATCACCTCCCAGACCGAGAGCGGCGCCGGTCCGACGTGGTAGCGCCCCAGAGCCAGTGACGGGATATCCACATTTGGAGCAACGACTTCCAGGTCGAGATTCACGGTTTCATCGAAGAGGAGCGTCATCGAGAAACCGAGCGTCGCGTCGGTCTGCGGCGCGAGGGCCGACCAGGTCGCCACCGCGGGCTGAACCCCGTCCCCGGCGGTCAGCGTCGCGATCCCGTCCGGAATCACGGCCAGGCCAGAGTTGCGCAGCACGATGGTGAAGGCGACCGCGCCGCCGGCCGCGGGGAGGCTGGGAGGCTCCGCCGTGACGTCGAGGATTTGCAGCGCGTGGTCGGGGAAGTTGGGCCGGCCCGGTGTCGGTTCGTCGCAGACGACCCAGTCGCGGTCGTTGCGGTCGGAATCGGCGCCGTCGGGACGGCGCCCCAGGGAGGAGGCGGCGGCTCCGGGGTGCGGCGCGGACTCGTACAAGGTCGGGTCCGTGAGGTCCCCGTAGCCGAGCCGGTCCAGCACGATCTCGCCGCGCCGCAGGCGCACCGCGTCGGGACCATTCTGCAACCTCAGCGAAACCAATACGTTGGGAGTATCCGTTCCAGTCCAGCCCGAATCGGCGATCAGCCAGCGGGCACCCGGCGCCAGGCTGTCGCCCACGGCGCCTTCCCAGCGTCGCTCCCAGACGGGCGCCGCGGCGCCGTTGGCGAACTCCAGCCTCACGCCGGCCAGATCCAGCTGCTCCGTGCCGGTGTTCAGCAGTTCCACGAATTCCGCTCCGCCGTCCGCCCCCGGCGGATCGTAGAGGATCTCGTTGAGGATCGGATCGGCGGCTGCGGGCCAGGCGGCGCACAGCAGGACGAACGTGGCGACGGCCGTGGCCGCCAGGCGCGGGATCGATGGTGGGTTTGTCAGGGAAGGATTCCGCTTCCGGGAGGAAAGCCGGGAGGTCCGGACCTGCCTAGAGCATGCCGCGCCAGCGGCGGATGGCCCACTCCGCGCCCAGCAGCAGCGTCGCGACCGCGATGAGCAGCCAGCCGTGCACGAGGCGGACCTCGGTCCGGCGCTCGCTGGTGGTCGCGGTCCAGTCAGCGGCTTCCAGGACGGCGGCCAGGGCGCGGTCGGCGCCCGCTGCGTGCCCGTCCACGTAGTGCCCTCCCCAGGCGGCGGCCAGGGCGCGCAGGCGGCGGCGGTCCTGGCGCACCTGAGCTTCCTCGGGACGGGCGGCGACCACGACGAACTCGCGCGCCGGCCCGAGCGCCGAGTCCGTGCCGGCGGCGACGGGCCGGATCGTGTAACGCCCCGGCGCCTGGGGCGGCAGCGTCACGCGCCCGCGGCCGACCTCGCCCGGCACTGCGGACGGCGTGAACGTGCGTGGCGTCGCGGACAGCGCATCTTCACGCAGTTCGAGCGCGACCGCGCCGGCTTCCCCTTCGCCGCGCAGCCCGCGCACCTGGGTCTCCATCCGGATGGCTTCGCCCTCGCGGTAGAGGGTGCGGTGCCCGGCGAGCGTCACGCCGCCGAGTTCGTCGCCGGCCGCCGTCCACACGAGCAGGTTGCGGACCAGTCGCCGCACCGGATGCTCGGGCACCTCGCCGGCGCTCGCGGGCGGCTGCCAGAACGCGAGCGTCCACAGGTCGCCCGTGCCGAGCCAGGCGACCGTGCCCTCGCCGGCCGCGCCGAGGGCGAGCAGGGGCGCCCGGACGGCGCCGTCGGGCCCGGAGATCGTGAGCAGCACCTTCGCCTCGGGACGCGCCCGGGCCGCTGCGACCGAGTCCAGCGGCGGCAACCACGACCAGGAGGCGGCGTCGGCCGGCAGACCGGACAGCAGGGAATGACCGGCCTGCTCGCGACGCAGCTGCAGGCCGCCGCCCGCGACGTCGCGGAAGCCTTCGCGCACCACGGGCAGCAGATCGGCCAGCGCCGGGGGCAGACTCCCTTCGCCCGATCCGACCACCAGCAGGCCCAGACCGCCGGTGACCGCTTCGGCGAGCCCGGCGGCGTCGAAGGCGAACGGCGGCGGCGTCTCCCCGAGCAGGACCACGCCGTCCCAGGCCAGCCACGCCGCCGCGCCGCGCGGCGGCGTCCAGGCCTCGCCGTCCAGCACGGGCCCCCGCTCGCCGGGATGGACCACGTCGAGCGACAGCCGCCGCTCGAGCGCGGCCGCCTGGGCGAACATGCGGACGTTCCAGTCGGGCCGTCCGGTGATCAGCAACAGCTTCTCGCGGTCCTGGCGGACGGCCACGGCCAGGGACACTTCGTTGTTGGCGAGGTACCGCTCGTTGACCAGGGGAGCCACGTGCAGGCGCGCCACCTGAAGGCCCGGCGCCCGCGGGACGAAGGCGAGATCGGCGCGCAGGGTCGGGTCGTCGGGGCCGGCGGGCACGGTGACCGCCGCCAGCGTGTCGGCGCCCTGGACCAGCGCGAGCCGCAGGCGCAGGCCGTCCCGGCGCGGCAGTCCGCGCAGGCCCACGACGGCCTCGACCACGATCTGGTCGCCGACGAAGGCCGACTCCGGGTAACGCACGTCCAGGATTTCGAGATCGGCTGGGCCGACGGGATCGCCGACGCCGATCAGCACCGGCAGGGCGCCGTCCGCCGGCGCGACGGGACCCTCGGCGGCGGCCTGGGTCTCCTGGCCGTCGGTCACGACGAACAGGGCCCGCAGGTTCCGCGCGGACCAGGCGTGCGCCGTCACGGCGGCGAGCCGGCCGAGGTCCGTGCCCACGGCCGCAGGCGGCGTGCCGGGTGCGTCGGCCAGGTTCCTGGTCGCCTCCAGGCCGTTCCCGCGCAGCACCGTCGTTTTGACCGGCGGCTCGCGCGACGCCAGCAGGGACTCGACCTGCGCCGCCCAGACTTGCGCCTGCCGCCAGCGGTCCGGCTCGTCGGGCCCATCGCGCAGACCCATGCTGGCGGAGTCCTCGACCACGACCACCGCTTCGGGCGGCAGCACGGCGTCGCCGGACCGCTGCAGACGCGGACCGGCGATGGCGGCCAGCAGCAGCAGGATGGCGGCCGTGCGCAGGCCGGTCAGCAGGCGGCGCACGCCGGGGGGCGCGGGCGGCTCGGTGGAAAGGTAGTGGCGGCGGACCCAGAGGGCCGCCGCCACCGCGATCAGGGCCAGCAGCGGCAGCCAGGCCGCCGGGATGGCCCAGGCCAGGTTCACCTCAACCGTTCCTGATGGCGGCGTGGGCCGCCGCCAGGCGAGCGATGGGTACGCGGAACGGCGAGCAGCTCACGTAGTCCAGCCCCACCCGGTGGCAGAAATCCACCGAACTGGGATCGCCGCCGTGCTCGCCGCAGATGCCCAGGTGCAGGTGGCCGCCGGCCGAACGCCCGCGTTCGACCGCCAGGGCGACGAGCTGGCCGACGCCCTCCTGGTCGAGCTGCTGGAACGGGTCCGAGGGCAGCACGCCCATCCTCACGTAGTCCGGCAGGAAGACGCCGGCGTCGTCGCGGCTGTACCCGAAGGTCATCTGGGTCAGGTCGTTGGTGCCGAAGCTGAAGAAGTCGGCGTACTGCGCGATCTTGTCCGCCAGCAGGGCGGCGCGCGGGATCTCGATCATGGTGCCGACGAGGTAGTCGACCTTCGCGCTGACCTCCTTCATCACCCGGCCGGCCACCGCGACGGACATCTCGCGCATGTCCTTCAGCTCGCGCACCGTGCCGACCAGGGGGATCATGATCTCCGGCTTAACGTCCACGCCGCGGGCCTTGACCGCCAGGGCGGCGCGGATGATGGCCTCGACCTGCACCTCGTAGATCTCCGGGTAGGTCAGGCCCAGCCGGCAGCCGCGGTGGCCGAGCATGGGGTTCATCTCGTGCAGCGACTCGATGCGGTGCTTGACCGCGGCGACGGTGGCGCCCAGCTCACCGGCGAGCTCCGCGATCTCGGCCTGCTGGTCGGGCGTGGGCAGGAACTCGTGCAGCGGCGGGTCCAGCAGGCGCACCGTGACGGGATGGCCGTCCATAGCCTCGAAGATCCCCTCGAAGTCGGCCTGCTGCAGCGGCAGGATCTTCACCAGGGCCTTGCGGCGACCCGCCTCGCTGTCGGCCAGGATCATCTCGCGCATCTTCTTGATGCGGTCCTCGCCGAAGAACATGTGCTCGGTGCGGCACAGGCCGATGCCCGCGGCGCCGAAGTTGCGCCCCTGCCGCGCGTCGTGCGGCGTGTCGGCGTTGGTGCGCACGCCCAGGGTCCGGCGCGCGTCGGCCCAGGCCATGATCCGGTTCAGGTGGGGGTCGTCGAGGCTGGGCGCGACCAGCGGCACCAGCCCGGCGATCACCTGGCCGGTGGTGCCGTCGATGGTCAGCAGGTCGCCGGCCTTGAAGGTCCGGCCGCCGATGGCCATCGACGCGGTCTGGTAGTCCACGGCCAGGTCGCTGCAGCCGGCGACGCAGGGCTTGCCCATGCCGCGGGCCACGACGGCCGCGTGGCTGGTCATGCCGCCGCGGGCGGTGAGGATGCCCTGGGCGCTGTTCATGCCCTCGATGTCTTCGGGACTGGTCTCGCGGCGCACGAGCACCACCCGGCGACCGGCCTTGACCGCGGCCACGGCGTCCTCGGCCGAGAACACGATCTCGCCCTGCGCGGCGCCGGGCGACGCGGGCAGGCCCTTGCCCAGCACCACGACGCTGGCCGCGGGATCGATCTGGTCGTGCAGCAACTGGTCGAGATGCGCGGGCTCGACCGCCATCAGCGCCTGGTCGGGCGTCATCAGGCCCTCGGTCTGCATCTCGGCCGCGATGCGCACGGCGGCGCGCCCGGTGCGCTTGCCGTTGCGGGTCTGGAGCATCCAGAGCTTCCCGTCCTGGATCGTGAACTCGATGTCCTGCATGTTGCGGTAGTGCTGCTCCAGCTTCTCGCGGATGCCGTACAGCGTCCCGTAGGCCGCCGGCATGACTTCCTCGAGCGTGGGCAGGTCGCGCACGGGGTTGCCCTCTGGCAGCCGGTCGCGGCCCTGGAGGTTCAGCGCCTGCGGCGTGCGGGTGCCCGCCACGACGTCTTCGCCCTGGGCGTCGACCAGGAACTCGCCGTAGAAGAAGTTCTCGCCGTTGGACGGGTCGCGGGTGAAGGCGACGCCCGTGGCGGAGTTGGCGCCCATGTTGCCGAAGACCATGGTCTGCACGTTCACGGCCGTGCCCATGTCGTGCGGCAGGCGGTTGAGGTTGCGGTAGCTGACCGCGCGCGGCGTGTTCCAGCTGCGGAAGACGGCCTCGACGCTGCCCCAGAGCTGCTCGCGGGGATCGGTCGGGAAGTCGCGGCCCGCGGACTTGCGGACGATGGCCTTGAACTCGGTGATCAGGGCCTGCAGGTCCGCCACGCCCAGATCGGTGTCGAGCTTCACGCCGCGCTTCGCCTTGAGGGCGTCGATGGCGTGCTCGAAGAGTTCCCCGTCCACGCCCATGACCACGTCGCCGTACATCTGCAGCAGGCGGCGGTAGCTGTCGTAGCCGAAGCGTTCGTTGCCGCTGCGGGCGATCAGGCCGCGGACCGTCTCGTCGTTGAGGCCGATGTTCAGGACCGTGTCCATCATGCCCGGCATCGAGACCTTGGCGCCCGAGCGGCACGAGAACAGCAGGGGGTCGGACGGATCCGCGTACTTCTTGCCCATCACCTTCTCGATGCGGGCGATCGCCGCGTCGGCTTCGGCGCGCAGGGCGGCCGGGATCGTCGGCTCGGCGAGGTAGTCGATGCAGCAGGCGGTGGTGATGGTGAACCCCGGCGGCACCGGGATGCCGATGCGGTCCATCTCGGCGAGATTGGCGCCCTTGCCGCCGAGCAGCTCCTTGCGGGCGCCGTCGCCCTCCGCCTCGTGGTTGCCGAAGAAGTAGACGCGTTTCCCTTCCATCGTGCTTGCCTCCCTGTGTCTGCGATCCGGGCGCCCGGCGAGGGGCCCCGTTGGTCTGCGGTGAAATGGCCCGGCGGCGGCGCCGGGCCATCGGGATGTATGCGGCGGCTCCCCCGCGTGGGACCGCGTCAGCGGATGATCACGACCTTGCCGAAGAAGTCTTCGCGCGACGGCATCTCCACCTTGTAGATGTACACGTCGGAGGCGAGCAGGTCGCCGTGATCGTTGCGGGTGACCCAGGGCATCAGGTTGTCGATCTGCGACTCGGGGCCGAGGTTCGCCACCTGGTCGCCGTCGAGCGTGAAGATCCGGATGCGGCTGCCCGGCGGCAGGTTCTTGAAGGTGACCTTCTCCCCCTCCGAGCCGCTGAAGCCCGCCGCCTGGCGCAGCGGGTTGGGGTAGGCGTAGATCTCCGGGCCGTCCACGGCGGCCGCGGCGGGCTGGGACACGAAGAACCGCGTCCGGTTGCCGGCGCCCCCGAACAGCGAGAGCAGGTCGCCGGGGTAGCGGGTCGAATAGAGCCGCTCGGCAGTCAGCGAGGACGGCGCCACGGTCGCGATGTTGCCGTAATCGAAGGTCGTCACGGCGTAGAAGTAGTCGAATCCCTCATAGATCGAGTCGTCGAAGAACGTCACGACTCCGGGGTTGGAGAAGCCGAAACAGGCGGCGCGCTTGTCGGCGAAGCAGTTGGGCGTTGCATTGTAGCTGGTGTCGCCGCAGTAGCCCTCGATGCAGGATTCGGGGTTGGACTTATCGTAGAAGCCGATCAGCTGCATCTCATCGGGGTCCAGACCCTCGCCGCGCCACACGGCGTAACCCTGGAAATCCTGCGCGAGGAGCGAGAAGCTCGTCGAGTCGGCCACGCTGCCGGACCCGAAGGACACCGTCAGCCCGAAGTCGAGGTTCTGGTACTGGAGATCCGTCTGGGCCTTCTTGATGGTGTCGCTCAGGCGCAGCGGCGTGCCGGGAATGTAGATCCCGCCGCCGTAGGTGGCCAGCCAGTAGCGCACGCCCGTCTGGGCGGCGATGAACAGGCGCGTCAGGGACCGGTTGGCGGGCTGGGCCTGTCCGTCCTGCGTCCAGACCGTGTCGCCCCGGGCGCAGGTCAGCACGCCGAAGCCGTCGGCGGTCGCCACGTAGAGGCCGCGCGCCGCATCGAGCACGAGCGAGCGGATGGCGGGGCGTGTCGCGGGGTCGGGCCAGGCGACCGAGGCGCCGACCCGGTTCCAGACGCGGCCGCCGTTGCCCGTCCACCAGATCCCCTTGTCCGTCGTGCCGGCCATGATGTCCAGGGGATCGGCCGGATCGACGGCGAGGTCCGACACGCTGATGGGCAGGGCGCCGGGATCGAGCAGCTCGTCCCAGGCCCATTGCCAGGAGGCGCCGCCGTCATCGCTGTTGTAGAGACCGAAGGTGTTGACGCCCACCAGCAGGCGCCCGCCCTGGTCGACGATCCGGTTGATGACCGGCGTCGTGGTGCCGCCGCCGGTCGGGAAGTTCTGCGGCACGCGCAGCGTCGCCAGATTCGCGTAGGTCGCGCCGCGGTCGGCGGAGACGTACAGCCCGAGCCCGTTGATGGCGATGTAGAGGGCTTCCGGCCGGTTCCAGACGATGTCGGTCACGCGCCGCAGGTTCCAGGAACCGTCAGGCGAGAACTGCGCCTGCTGCTGCGTGAAGGTCTGGCCGCCGTCGCGGGTGAGGTAGACGCCGCTCTTGCTCGTGCCCACCAGGAAGGTCAGGGCGTCGTCCGGGGCGAACACCAGGGCGGAAACCCCGGAGTCGTTGAGCGAGCCGTCGGGGAAGATTTCGGGAGCCAGCCGCCGCCAGTCGCTCTCGGGACCCGGCTTCAGCCAGAGGCCGCGGTTCAGGCGGTCGCTGAGGGTGGCCAGCAGGGTTCCGGGCGAGGTCGGCGCCTCCGCCAGGGCGTTCACGTCGACCTTGGAGAGGTAGGGGGGCAGACCGGCGTTGGCCTGCGACCAGGCGCCGTCCTCGCCGAGGGCCAGGATGCCGCCGTTGTTGCTGAGGTTGACCTCGCCGAGGATCCGGCCCGTGACCGCCTGGTTGAGGTTGGACCAGGTGATCAGGACGCTGTTCTCGGTGGACGAACCGACCTCGCCGCCGAAGGGGCTGGTCCAGAGCAGTTCGCGGTCGAAATCGTCCCTGTAGGACCCGTCCAGGGCCACCTGGAAGCCGAGGCCGGCGGTGTCGACCGGGACCGCGCAGGTCGAGGTGACGTCGTCGATGACGGGCCAGGAGATCACGGCCCCGAACCTGCCGGTCGTGGACAGCGCGATCTCGATCGAGGCCGGCGAGACCAGCCGGAGCGAGTCCAGGGCGCAGACTTCGTCGGGTGTGTAGGACGCCGCGGGCAGCGCGCCGATCGACAGCGTCAGGACCGCGGTCGCCAGAAGAGCCCTCATGGTCATCATCGTCTCCGTGCTGTGCGTCCCGCCGGGGCGCGCTCAGGGCGCCTCCGGCACGACGCGGTCCCGGTTCAGGGCGTCATGGCCAGGCCGAAGTGTTCGCCGAGCACCCAGCGGATGACCCGCTTCATCTGCGTGTGATCGTACAGGTGCGGGTCGAAGCCCCAGACGACGTCGGCCCGGCCGCCCGGCTTGGTGCTGACGGTCTGGTAGCTGAACAGGCCGATGGGCACGCCGTTGAGCGTGGTGCGGCCCGTCGCCGCATCCCGCGCGTAGATCCCGCAGGGGTTGGACGTCGGATAGGTGAAGTCGTCGTCCGCGTTGGCCAGGTGCAGGTCCAGGATCCAGTCGTAGCGGGGCATGGCCCGCCACATGGTCTCCACGGCGGGCCGACCGTCGGGCAGCGTCTGGGGCGACCAGACCGCGCGGCGGGCGGTCTCGTTGTAGTCGTAGTACTCGTCGTTCTGGCTGAAGCTGTAGGGCGAGCTGGGCGCGGGGATGCCGCCGCCCGCCACGGTCGCGGCGTCGGTCCAGGCGATCTGGTTCCAGACGAAGATGGTGTCGGGGAAGGAACCGGCCTGGACGTACTCGGACTTGAATTCGGGGTCGATGATGATCGCCTTGGTCCCCACGCAGTTCTGCTTGCGGTGCGTCGTGCCGGATCCGCACAGCGTCGGCGAGTAGTAGAAGTTGCCGGGGGTGAACATCGACGATGCGGCGATGCCCAGACCGCGGTAGGGGTACTGCAGCGTCCCGAAGATGGTCCGCGTGCCGTCTTCCTCCTCGCGGACGCCGAAGCTCATGCCGCGGGCCTCGCCGGCGCACTGGAAGTCATCGTCGTCGTTGTTGTAGATGACCGGGTAGAGCCACGGCGTGTTGTTGAACACGAAGTGGAAGTTCTGCACGACGCCCGAACCGGCGAGCAGGACGTTGCCGACGTTCCGCTGGTAGGCCTCGAGCCACACGTAGGCCTCGGTCGGGATCCGCCGGTCCGTCCCCTGCGGGACGAAGATGCTCGGCTGGAAGGACGAGGCGATGTAGCTCAGCGAGTGGCGGCGCGCCGACCAGATCAGGGTCTTGTAGCGCACGATGTCGCGGTAGCCCCAGTTGCCGATGAGCCGCTCGTTGTCGATCACGTCGCGGTCGCTGCTGTAGCGGGAGACGCCGCCGCTGGAGGCCAGGACGTCGTCCCAGAACGCGTCACGCTGGACGTCGTTGTCGTAGGCGATCGTTCCGGAACTGTTGTTCCAGCCGTTGCTGGTGCGGTCGGGCACGTCGTCGATCAGGACGAGCGGCAGCCGCTCGTTCTCCTCGGGGACCGGCACGACCGACAGGAAGTACTGGATGCGCGTCAGCAGACCGCTGTTGTCGATGACCTCGACCGTGAAGACGTGCAGTCCCTGGGCGAAGGAGCGCACCTCGGACGACAGGTTGGCCGCCGAGAGGCCGAACTGCACCTCCCAGCCGGGATCGGCGTTGTCGTTGAGGTCCTGCACGTCCCAGCCGTAGCGGTAGGCCACGATCTCGCCGCCGTAGTCGGAGGCGCTGCCGAACCACTCGAACTGGAGCGGCTGGTCCTGGGCGATGTACTTCTCCAGGCGGGCGATCCCGGTGCCGATCTCGGTGCCCAGGTAGCGCTCGCGCAGGATCAGCAGGGGCGTCTGCGAATCGTCGACGCGGAAGTTGGCGACGGAGGTGAAGTAGCCGCGGTCGAGGCTGACCGCGCCTGCGATGTCCTTCGCCTGGAGCGCGAAGATGTAGTAGATGATGTTGTTGTTCGCGTCGCGCTTGCTCCCCTCGAAGGTCTGCCGCCGGTCCCGCGGGTCCAGGGCGTAGGGGAACCAGTCGCTCCACTGGGGATCATCGAAGGTGACCAGCGAGTCGACCACCTGGTCATACTCGTACTTCGTGTAGACGTAATGGCGGCCCACGCCCGACGCGTTGGCGATGTCGGACGTCTTGTAGAGGTAGCGGACCTGGACGGGGTTCCCCAGCTCGTAGTCCGGATCGGTGCCCGTCCAGCCGATGATGAAACGGGGCGGCACGGTCTGGGCCTCGGTGCGGCTGCCGAGCAGCGTCGGGGGCGAGGTCAGTCGGATGCTCGGCGCCAGGGTCGTCGCCGTGAAGGTGATCATCGCCGGCGTGGGGTCGACGCCTCCCTGGTCGTCGATCGCCCGCACGATCAGCGTGTGCGGCTGGTAGAAGCGCTGCATGGCCTCGGGCAGGATCTCGTCCTCCTCGAAGCCCTGCCGGTCGGCCGACACCACGAAGGTCGAGTCGGTGACCGTCGTGAAGCGCCAGGGATTGAGCGTGTCGCCGGTGGCCGGGTCGACGGTCAGCGTGTCGCGGATGCTGATGCCGTCGTCGCCGTTGGCCGTCATCTTCCACTGGAAGCCGCGGATGCGGCCGTCGGGGTCGTTGCCGGTCCAGTAGAACTGCACGGTGTACTCGGTATCGCGCAGGTAGGGCGGCGTGCCGGTGATGCGGGTGTCCGGCAGGGCGTTGATGAGTTCCACGCCGCCGAGGTCCGTCTCCGGGCCGCAGCCGTTCACGACCGCCAGCAGCAGGACGGGGGCCGCCGCCAGCGCCAACGCCGTCGCCTTGGTGATGTTCCGCAAGTTCGACCTCCCGGTCCGCTGCCTCGCACCGCTGCCGCCCCGGCTAGTAGCCGGTCGGGTACACGCTCAAGATCTGGGTGTAGGCCTTGATCAGGTACTGTTTCGTGAACGTCTCGCTCTCGAGACAGAAGTCGTTGAACCGCAGGCGCGCGGCCACCCCGTCGCCGGGGACGACGTCGCAGCCCTCGTTGTGGGGCGTCGGCACGCGCAGCCCGCTGTAGTAGGCGTAGGCGCAGCGGTCGGGGCGGTAGATGCTGCTGCTGGCGTCGCGGACCACGACCCGCGCCGTGTTCAGACCCAGCTGGCGGGTCGTCAGGTCGATGGCGCGGTCAAGCGTTTCCGGCGTCCAGTCGGGATGCTGGCCGGCCAGGATGCTCCGGTAGCCGACGTCGCCGAGGCTCAGCAGGAACTGCGGCACGAACACCTCGACGCGCAGGCGCCACACGCCGTTGCTGTCGTAGTTGTTCGAGAAGGTCTCGTTGAAGGTGTAGGATACCTGGGTCAGGTCGTCCGACCCCCCGCCCTCGCGGATGACGTTGGCCAGCGAGTCGCGGTGCGAGACGATCTTGTAGCGCCACGACATGGCGCGGTCGATGGGGAGGCCGTAGGTCTGGTCCGCCGGGGACTGCCGGGGCAGGAACAGGCGCTCGTCCTGCTGGTCCTCCGCGTACAGCAGCAGATCGTACTGGTAGAAGAACCCCTGGACGGAGGCCAGCCCGGTGATGTCCGCCGGCTCCTCGTACCAGACGGCGTTGGTCGCCGGGTTGAAATAGATCGTGCGCGGCACGAGGTAGACCTGCTGCAGGCGCGTCCAGGTGGGATCGGGGTAGTTGGGCGTTATACTCGAGGCGCAGTAGTAGGTCTTCAGCTCGTCGCTGCAGTCGTCCTCGGGGTACCCGCTTGGCGCGTTGTTCGTAACGACTTCGACGCACTGGACTTCCGGACGGAAGTTCCCGAAGAACGCGAAGACGTCCGGCGTGCCGTCGCGGCGCTCGTGCTCGTCGAGGGCGCGCATGCTGACCCGGTAGTCGAAGGAGCCGACGATGAAGCTGACCGTGTCGGAGCTGCCGATGGCCGTGTTGTTGAAATCGTCCCAGACGCTGTTCTGGAGGCTGCTGTACTGGGTCGCGAAGCGGAACAGCGAGTTCTCGCCGCCGAGGAAACGGCCCACGGCGTCGAACTTGGCCTGGAAGCGCAGCCCGTAGCCGGGCGGCGTCTGGCCCGGGATGTCGCGCAGGCGCGTGTCGCGGTAGTCGTCCCAGCCGATGGCCTTGAAGTGGACGACGGCCCGCTGGGGGACGCGGGTGCCCTCGGTGAAGTCGGTGGTCGAGACGGTGCCGTCCGGGCGGTACACCTCGAAATAGGGGTAGTCGTTCGTGTCCCCGGGGTAGAAGGGGTCGCGGACGTACGTGAGCTCCTCGCCGGGCTCGATCGTGCCGTCGTGGTCGAGGTCCATCGGCTTGGCGTGGCCCAGGATCATCGTCTCGGGGTCGTAGTTGTGGACGAAGTTGAGGTCCTGGTTGTCGGCCTGGATCTCGACACCCGCCACGTCGATGGCGTTGACCAGCAGGGTGTGGACGCCCTGGGTCAGCAGGCGCCGCGAGACGTCCTCGCCCGAGGCGTCGTTGCTGAAGTCGAGGCTGTTGACGTCGCTGAAGTAGGAGACCAGCCGGTTCGTGCGCGGGTCGAAGCGCCGCGGGTTCCAGCAGTCCTCGCTGGTGGCGTCGCAGACGACGTCCAGCGGCATGCGGTACTTGAAGCCGAACAGGCCGTCCAGGGGCGGCACGGTGTCGCGCACGGCCAGGAGCTCGGGCGAGAAGCCGCGGGTGTTCGGCGTGGTTCCCAGCCAGGTCAGGCGGAAGGGCAGCGCGTAGCCGATCGTGTCGAAGTCGGCGAAGCGCGACGCTATGGTCTGCTCGTCGCCGAGGTAGAACTGGATGGCGGGCTGGCCCAGGGCGTTGCTGAGGAAGTACAGCCGGGCCGGTGTCCGGTCGTAGTCCCCCCGGTCGTCGATGGCCACGATGTGGAACGTCATGTCCGCCGAGGTGGTCGACCCCTCGTTGATCTGGAAGTCGAAGACCGAGTCGGTCCGGGTCGTGTAGTGGCCGATCTGCAGCGTGGTGATGTTCTCGGCCGGGTTGAAGCGGACGTCTTCTTCGTCGTCGTCGGTGTTCGGGTTCTGGACGGTGCCGTCGGTCAGCGCCCAGACGTAGCGCACGACGCGGCCGTCGCTGTCGGTGCCGTACCAGAACAGGTGGTGGTGGAACTGCCCCCCCGCCCCGCCCTGCGGCCCGCCGGTGACGTAGGTCTCGGGCGCGTGGTTGACGATGACGGTTTCCGGCTCGAAGGCCCGGCAGCCGAACAGCGCGATCAGCGCCGCCGCCAGCACGGGCGGCGCCCAGATCCGGAGATGTCGGAGGACTCGCATGTTGGGTCTCGCCTTTCCAGCACGGCACCTTGGACCGGACGGGCACGGCCGTCCGTCCGCGGGCGACAGACCGGCCAGAACGACGCGGAAACGGGCCGTTTCCACGCCGGGGAGCGGTTGCGAGCTGCTTGGGAAATATAGGGATGGCCACGTGGGGGTGTCAACTTCTAGTTTCCCCGCCGCCGGCCCGAACTCCCTACCGACATTAGGGTTCCGCTCGCTGCAACCCGGCGGCGGCCCGCGGCGCCCCTCAAGCAGGAGGGCGGCCCTTGCGGACCGCCCTCCCTCGGACGCCGACCCGTGAAGTGACCGGAGGTTACTTCACGAGCGCCATCTTGTTGACCGACACATTGTCGCCGGAGCGCACTTCGTAGAAGTACACGCCCGACGCCACGTCACGGCCGTTGTCGCTGGTGCCGTTCCACTCCGCGACGCCCTGCTGCGCAGCAGAGAAGCCGTCGTGCAGGGTGCGGACCAGCTCGCCCTTCACG
>JAUSBL010000128.1 GCA_030658975.1 Candidatus Latescibacterota bacterium | reverse complement strand
CGCGTCGAGGGCGAAGGTCACGGCGTTGGTGAACAGCGTCGGCACGTGGCTGACGGGGTTCGTGCCGGGCACGCCCATGTAGGTCGAGAGCGAGGGGTCGCCCATCAGGTTGTAGATGTTCCAGTAGTAGGTGATGCGGGACGAGCCGGACTGGGACACGGCGAGGTTGCCGGCGAAGTTCAGCGCGTCGTTGGTCACGTACCACTGCGTCGCGGCCTCGCCGTGGTCGTGGAACACGCCGTCGTAGGCGCCCAGGCCCGTGCTCGCGTACGGCATGGCGCTGCCGTTGATCTGGCTGGAGGCGTGGTAGCCGACGCCCCACCAGTAGTCCTCGTCCCAGTAGGTCGAGTTCGAGGCGCCGATGTAGCCGATGGCGCCCTTGTTCGGGGCGCGGATCATGGTCTCGCCGAAGCACTCGGCGTAGTCGTAGGTCGAGGTCAGGCAGCAGTTGCCGACGGCCATGAAGTACTTGCCGGCGTTGGTCATGCTGTTGACGTTCGCCTGGGTCATCGAGGGGTCGGACCAGCTGGTCTCGCTGCCGTGCGCCGTGTAGTTGATGAACGACACGCCGTCGTTGCAGGTCTGGATGATCGCCGCCGGGGCGCCGGCGCCGTCGGAGGCCGGGTACAGCCAGGTGTTGCTGGTGATGCCGTGGGCGGCGTTGAAGTAGTGCGTGGTGCCGTAGTTGATCTGGCCGTTGCCGTGGGTGGGCGCGTAGGAGCCGTCCACGCCGGCGATCATGGTCACCTCGGCCAGATAGCTGGGATCCGGCATGGTGAACTGGTCGTACATCATCGTCTTGTCCAGGATGGCCTGGAGCTGCGAGCTGTTCGTGGCCGAGAAGCGGCCGTAGTACATCTCGGGGTAGAGGTCGCCGTCGACCGAGCAGTACGGGCGGTCGCTGGCGTCGCCGGCCTGGTCGAAGGTCGGGCACTGGGCGACGTCGCCGACGAAGATGACGAAGCTCGGCGCCGGCAGCTCGGGCGTGCCGCCGTTGTAGAGGCCGAGCAGGTAAGCCTGGATCGAGGTCGTGGTCGAGCCGACCTGGGGGGTGCCGATCACGCCGACGATCACGTTGAAGCCGCGCTCGGTCTTCCACTGGACGAAGTCGGCCAGCTGGGCTTCGAACATCGCCGGTGTGATGATGACCATCGTCACGACGTCGCGCACGACATCGGGATTGTCGTCGTGGATCGTCTTGGCGCCGTCGAGCATCCCGTAGATGGGGGCGAAGAACGGGCTGTTGGTGCTGGCGACGCGGTAGTCCTGGGACGACTTGTCGGCGCCGTCGAAGACCACGCGGAACTCGATCTCGTCGTAGACGACGATCTCGTTGGTGCGGGGCAGGTACTCCACCGGGGAGACCTCGAGACGGCCCACGCCGTAGGCGCGCAGGACGCCCATGTCGACGACCTTCACCAGTTCCCGGCTCACCTTGTCGGTGTCGTAGGAGGCGCGGTCGTAGACGAAGGGCAGCGCGGAGAGGTCGGCGCTCTTGCTGACGCTGGGCTGGACCGGCATCAGCGGGCTGTCGACGCCGAAGTCCGCGAGGTTGAGGGTGCGGCTGGAGACCGACAGGACCTCGACACGCGCGTGCGCGCCGGCGGGCAGGGCGATCAGCCGGTTCATCATGGGCAACTCGGGCGTCCCTTCCACCATGGAGCTGTGGAAACCGGGGATCGCCAGCCGGGTGAAGTCCCCGGCCTTGGTCGCCACATCCAGGGCGGACAGTTCGCCGATCGACACCTGGTAGCTCAGCGCGTCGCCGCGCTGGTCGACCAGCTGCATGGCGTTGGGTCCGTCCTTGACGGGGATGGGGCCGGAGGCGCCGAAGGCCGCGGAGGCGACCAGGGCGACGACGGCCGTCGTCAGGAGCATCAACTTCAGACGCATGTCTGTGGTCCTTTCCCGAGGGTTACTGCGAGACGTGTCAAGTTAGGACTCGCAACGAATTGAGTGGAAAGGAAACGACGTACTAAAACGGCGGGTAATAATCGTAACATGCGGCGTTGATTTTCCCCAACGATAAATGAGAATCGATGAGCAATCATGACCCCGTAAATCAAGATTCGGCATATCTTGGATAATGGTGATTTTGGATATCATTCCCCGTAAAGTCCGGATCCCCAACACGTTGACGAGCACCCGCCCATCTCGTAGGATGATGGACAGTTCGAACCCGCCTCACTCCCAACGACTGGAAGCCCCATGGCCCAGCGTTTTCGCCCGGCCATCATCGTGCTGGTGTCGCTCCTGGTCGGGCTCTGCCTTTCGTGCGGGCGCGAGGCGCCCCTGGGCGAGGTCAGGGTCACCTCCGATCCCGGCGGCGCTTCGGTGCGGGTCGACGGGGTCGCCACCGGCGATTCGACACCCGCCTCCCTGCTGCTGGGCGTCGGTCCGCACCGGATCGCCGTCGACCTGCCGGGCTTCCTGGTGACACCGGCGTCACGCGAGGTCGTGGTGACCGCGGGCACGGTCGCGGTGGCCAACTTCGCACTGGCCGCCGTGAGCTACCTGACCGTGACTTCGAACCCCGCCGGCGCCGCGATCCTGCTCGACGGGGCCGGGACGGGATACGTCACACCGCGCACGTTCGAGGTCGTGGCCGGCCACCATCAGGTGGAGCTGCTCCTGGCCGGCTACGTCGACCCCGTGGCGGTCCACGCGGTGACCGTCCAGAGCGGCGCGACCGCCGTGATCGAGGCCACGCTGCTGGTCACCGGTGCGCTGGCTGTCGCCTCGACACCCGACGGCGCCTCCATTCTGCTGGACGGGCTCAACACCGGCCGGCTCACCCCCTGGATCTTCAATCTGCCCGAAGGTGACTACGTCGTGAGCGTGTCGCGCGCCAACTACCTGGTCCAACCCGACGCGATCACGGCCACGGTGGCCGCCGGCGACACCGCGACCGCCGATTTCGAACTGATCGCCGTCAGCAACACCGGCACACTGGACGTGACCTCGATGCCCGCAGGCGCCGAAGTGTGGCTGGACGGGGCGGCAACCGGATCTTTCACTCCTTGCACGTTCAGGTTGCTGGCGGCGAGCGTCGAGGTGTCGGTCGCGCTCGACGGCTTCCACGCCCCCTCACCGTTGATCCGCGACGTGACGCCCGGCGGCGCCGTCGACGCCCACTTCGTGCTGACCGCCCGCAAGCTGGTCCTGTTCGAGACGTTCTCGGGCGTGAACTGCCAGGGCTGCCCGGCCATGAACACGATGCTGCACAACCTCGAGACGATCGGCGGCTACGGCCACGATCGCGTCGTGAGCATCAAGTACAGCCTGCCCATCGGCGGCTTCGATCCGCATTACAGCGCCAATACGCTGGACAACATGCTGCGGGTCGGATTCTACCACGACAGCACGGCCTGGGACTGGGCGTGCCCGACGCTCTTCTTCGAGGGCGATCTGGTGATCGAACCGAACGGGTATCCGGACTACGCTCGGATGGCGGGCCTGCTCGACGCCGCCCTCGCCGAGGACCCCGGATTCGCCGTCGTCGTCGAGGTGGCCGACTTCCAGGCGGCGAGCCTCGAGGTGACCGTCACGGTGACGGCCGCGCGCGCGATCACGACGCCGCAACCGCAACTGCACCTGGCGATCGTGGAGAATCCCGTGCACTACGACACGCCGCCGGGAACCTACGGCGAAACGGTCTTCCACTGGGTCATGCGCGAGTTCGAGACCCTCGCGACCATGGCGTTGCCGTTTTCGGCCGGCGAATCGCGGACCTACGAATCTACGATTCCCGTTTCCGGGAACCTGGTCGCCGCCAACCTGGCCGCGATCGCTTTCGTCCAGGACGGGGGCACCATCGAGGTCCTGCAGGCCGGAGCCGCCTTCGCCGGCACGGACCGCCCGTCGCCGACCACCGGGAGGAACCGCCCTTGAAGCGCACCGCGACCGCAGCCGCCCTGCTCGTCCTGATCCTGGCATCCGCCGCCGCCGCCCACCCGATCCCCCGGACGGTCCTGCTCGAGACGTTCACGAACATCAGCTGCGCCGGCTGCGCCGAGGCCAACCCCGTCACGGCCCAGGCCATGGCCGAACACGGGCGGCACGAGCTGCTCAACGTGCAGTACCACGTGAACTGGCCGCACCCCGCCGACCCCTTCTACCTCGTGGCGCCCGCCGAGATCTGGGGCCGCGTCCAGGCCTACGGTTTCCAGAACGTGCCGGAACTGTTCACCTGCGGCGCGAACACCCCGCCGCCCGGCGACGCCGCGGCGCTGGCCGCCGCCGTGAGCGCGGCGTACGACCGGCTGTCCCCCCTGCGCGTGGTCGTGGCCTCGCAGTGGAACGGCACGACCCAGGTGACGGCCACCGTCGGGGTCAAGGCCGTGGCTGCGCCTCCGGCCGGCACCCTGAAGCTGCGCGTCGCGGTGGTCGACGAGCTGGAGACTTTCGCCTCGCCGCCCGGCAACAACGGCGAGACCGATTTCCACTGGGCCCTGCGCGACCTGGCTCCCACCGACGCCGGCACCGCCTTCACCATCCAGACGGGCGACTCCCTGATCTTCCAGCTGCCGATCGCCGTCGATCAGGCGTGGTACGACACCGACCTGCGCCTGGTCGCCTGGGTGCAGGACGACGCGACGCTGGAGGTCCTGCAGGCCGGGAGCGACCTGCCGCGCGCCGGTTACGCCGCGGCGTACTACTCCGACCGCTATGCGGCCGTGTCCCCGGTCGGCGAGCTGATCCTCCTGGAGGGCTGGCTCGACAACCTCGGCCTGCTGTCCGACACCTACGACATCCACCTGGAGGCCGCGACGCCCGGCTGGTCCGTCTCGGCCTGCGTGGGCAGCACCTGCTACCCCCCCTGGGTCACGGACGTCACCGCGACGCTGACGCCCGGGGCCGAACAGCACATCGGCGTGAACATCCTGCCGTCGACGGCCGGGGCGACCGGCGAGGTCACCGTCACGCTCACCAGCCGCGGGGACCGCACCATCACGTTCGACCGCACGTTCCGCGTGATCACGCCGGGCGCGGCGGTGCTGGTGGTCGACGGCGATCCGGCGCATCCCTACCTCCCCTACTTCACGGCCGCCGTCGGCGACGCCGGCCGCACCTGGACGGCCTGGGACCGTGCCGCGTACGGCCTGCCGACCGCCGCCGACCTCGCCTGGTTCGACGTCGTGGTCTGGAACACGGGCCTGGCCGTGCCGGCCCTGCCGGCCGCCGAGCGCGCCCTGCTCGAGACCCACCTCGACGCGGGCGGCGAGCTGATGCTCTCGGGCCAGGACCTGGCCTTCGACCTCTGCGATCCCGGCAGCCCGAACGGCGGCCCCGCGGCGCAGGACTGGTACGAGGCGGCCACCGGCGCCTCCTTCGTCGCCGACGACTCGTACGACACCTCGCTGACCGGCGCCGCTGGAGATCCCGTCGGCGACGGTCTGGCCTTCGCCATCGCCGGCGGGGACGGGGCCGGCAACCAGGACTACCCCGACGAGCTGGCCGCGGCGCCGAACGCCCGCGCCTGCCTGCTCTACGCGCCGGGCCGGGCCGCCGCCGTGCGCTTCGGCCGCGACGACGCCCGCGTCGTGACCCTGGGCTTCGGCTTCGAGGGCGTCGACACCGCCGCCCACCGCTCAGCACTGATGGACCGGATCCTGGACTGGCTCCAGGACACCGCCGTCACCGCGCCGGAAACGCCGGCGACCGCGACGCTGGCGCTGACGGGAGCCCACCCGAATCCCTTCAACCCGTCCACGACGGTGGGCTTCGAGCTGGGGGGCGTCGAGCCCGTGGCCGTCTCGCTGGCCATCCACGACCTCGAGGGCCGCCACGTGCGCGATCTCTGGACGGGACCGCTGGGACCCGGCCCCCACGCCGTCGTCTGGGACGGCCGCGACGACCGCGGCGGACAGGTCGCCGGCGGCGTGTACCTGGCCGTCGTGCGGACGGCGGACGCCGCGGACACGCTCAAGCTCACGCTCGTGAAGTGATGCCGGACCACGAAGGGAACCCCACGATGATCCAGCGCGCCTGTCCGCGGTCGCGGCACTGCGTCCGTCGGCCGCTCTTGCCTGCGTTCGCCACCCTCGCGGCGGCCCTGCTGCTGCCGGCCCTGCTGCTGCCGAACGTGGCCGCCGCCGCGCAGCGCGCCGTGCCCGACTGGACGCTCGACGACGTGCAGGGACGGCCGGTGAGCTTCCACGACACGCTGGACCGCGGGCCCGTGCTGGTCTCCTTCTGGGCGCTGTGGTGCGGGCCCTGCCTCAAGGAGCAGGTCCACCTCGCGAAGCTCGCGACCGAGATGCGCGGCCGGCTGACCGTGCTGGCGGTCAACGTCGACTCCCCGCGCAGCGTCCACAAGGTGGCGCCCTGGGTGGCGGCCAGCGGCTACGAGGATCTGGTCGTGCTGCTGGACACCGCCGGCGATGTCCAGCGCACCATGCAGGTCGGCGGGGCGATGCCGGTGGTGATGCTCTACGACGCCGCGGGGCGCGAGGCCTACCGCCACACGGGCTACGACGCGGGCGACGAGATCCATCTGCGCGAGGAAGTGCTGCGCCTGCTCGGCGACGCCGGCAACGGCGCCGTGGTCCGCGGTGACGAGGAGGCCGCCGCGGCCGGCGGCGGTGCCGGCACGCTCCAGGTCAGCAATCGTCTGGAATACTCCTACAGTACCGAGACGGAGCGCGAGATCGTCGAAAACTGGATGGACGCTGCCTACACGCGCGGCCGCCTGACCGTAGGCGCGCTGCTGGACGCCCGCCAACCCGCAGAGGAAGGGGATCGCGCGAACGAACTGCGGCACCGGTACGTCCAGTACCGGGGCGACGGCGTCGAGGTGCGGGCGGGGCAGTTCTACGGGATGTTCGGACGCGGCATGCTGTTCGCCTCCCGCGAGGACCGCACGCTGCGCATCGACACGGCGCTCGACGGCCTGCTGGTCCGCGCGAACGGCGAGGGCTGGCGCGCCGCGGCGTTCACCGGCGCCCCTCGCGCTCTGGCTCTGGACATCCGTGGCTTCGACGTCGAGGTCGGCCCGCTGGCCGGCGGCAGCCTGGGCGCCACGGCGATGACCTGGGCCGGCCCGCAGACCCCGGTGCGCGACGGCGCCCTGCTGCGCGACTACGCCTTATCCGGCCGCGCCTCGCTAGTGCGCGGCGGCGCCAGCGCCTACGCGGAGTTCGCGTCGCATCGCACCTGGCGTTACGACGGCGCCGGCCCCTGGAACGACATCTGGGGCCACGGCTTCTACGCCGGCGTCGCCGGCGCGTCCGGACCGCTGAGCCTGTCGTGCGAGGTCATGGACTACCACCGCTTCGCGATCCTGGACGGGGCGGACGGCCGCACCACGCTGAACAACCCGCCGTCGCTGACGCGCGAGCACCTCTACAACCTGCTGAACCGCAACCCCTACCTGCGCGACGCCGACGACGAGCGCGGCTGGCAGGCCGAAGCCTCCTGGACCGGCCCCGACGGTTGGGGCGCGTTGCTGAACTCCAGCCGAATCGAGAACCAGAACGACGTGCGCCACTTCCGCGAATATTACGCGCAGGTCCAGCGCGAGGACCTCGGACCGCTGATGCTGCGCGCGGGACTCGACCTGCGCGACGTCTACAGCAAGGGGCTGCTGCGCGACGAGACCTTCACCACGCTGGTCGGCGAAGCGATCTGGCACGCGACCGCCGTCGACTCCTGGTCGCTGAAGGCGGAGCACCAGCACGTCGAGGACACCGGCACGGTCTCGGGCGGCCTCGGGGAATTCGACCGGCGGTTCTTCACCCTGGAATACGCGCGCGCGGGGATGTGGACGTTGAGCGCCATGCTCGAGACGAACAACAAGTACGTCGCCCAGCGCGAGTTCCTGGAGGGGGCCGGCCCCTACCCCGCCCTGCAGGCCGTCCGCACGCTGCCGGACGGTTCGCTGCTGTCCCTGTGGGCCGGCAAGCGGCTCGGCGGCTACGTCTGTGCGGGAGGGGTCTGCAAGTACGAGCCGGCGTTCGAGGGCGTCGAACTGTTCGCCACGTTCCGGCTGGATCCCTGAGGCCGCGGCTAGCGCCGCCGCCTGCGCACGGCCAGCCACATCTCGAACAGTCCCAGCACGACGACCAGGACCGACGCCAGCATGAACATCTTCAGGCCCGGCCCGGGTTTCACCGAGGCCAGGTCGAACAAGCCCAGGAAGCTGACGCTCGCGCCCCGGATCATGCGGAAGGCGGCTCCCGCCACGACGCACATCACCGCACCGGTCAGCAGGTGCACGGCGGCCGCGATGTCGCGGCGGTTGGTGCGGGTGGCGACGGTGACCGAGGCGGCCACCATGCCGGCCAGCGTGACCGCCAGCAGCATGGCCGCGCCCGGGCTGCGCGAGATCCTCACGAGCGCGAACGCCCGCCCGCTCGCCCACGGCAGGGTCAGGGAGTAGGTCGCCAGCAGGAACGACGGGATCAGGCCGAGCAGGGGCAGCAGCGCCACCTGCCGGCGCGTGGCGCGGCCGATCCTCGCGGCGCCGCGGACGATCCTCTCATGCATGAAAGCTCCTCACGATGCGGCAGGCTCGTCCCCGGCGGGCGGCGCGGGCGCGGGATCCCGCACCACGACCGTCCCGGCGATCCGGTCGTGGATGGCCTGGCGGTTGGGGTGCCAGGCCGCCTCCAGGAAGCCCACCAGGGCCGTCGCCGCGCTGGCGCTGTAGCCGCCGGCGCGGCCGAAGCAGTCCCACCACGACAGCGGGCGGCCGTCCAGGCGCACGACGCGGGTCCGTACGAGCAGCTTGCCCGGCGTGCGCCCGTGGCCCAGGCGCGTCACTGCCGTGAACCAGGCGACGAACAGGAAGCCCACGTTGTAGATGTTCGCCAGGCCGCCCATCAGGGCGTCGGTGCCGAGCTGCAGCCGGCGGCCCTCGGGCGTGCTCACGAATTTCGAGCCGCCGCCGACGACGGTCAGCGTCAGATCGTCGTCGTCGGGGTTCAGGTACGTCCACAGCGCGGCGGGGCCTCCCTCGCGCAGGACGGCCTCCGTCTCGTCGTCCAGCAGGCCGGGGTCGCGCTCGATCATGATCGCCAGGAAACGCCCGCCGACGTCGGCTGTGCGCGCGGCGCGCTCCAGTTCCGGCGTGGCGCGGGCGGCCCGCAGGTCGGCGAAGAGGCGTGAGTCGCGGCGGTGGAAGCTCAGCGCGGTCAGGCCGACGAACAGCACGACGACGAGCACGCCGAACAGGAGCAGGTCGACGACGAACCCGGTCACGCGCCGCCGGAACGACGCCAGCGGCCGCCCGAGCAGCGACGGCTCGATCCGGTAGGGCTCGTCGGTCACGATGCGCCGGCGCTCGCGCAGGCTGGGCACGTCCACCTCCCCGTCAGCGGACGATCGCGAACTTCAGGACGGTCGACTGCGCGTCGCCCGACAGACGCGCCCAGTAGACGCCCGAGGGGACGGCGCGGCCCGCATCGTCCCGGCCGTGCCAGAGCTCCTCGCGCTCATCCAGCGCGGAGCCGGCGGCGGCCACGGCGCGGCGGTACAGGCGGCGCCCGGCCGCGTCGAAGATCTCCAGGTCCAGGGCGGCCTCGTCCTGCTGCACGTAGACCAGGGCGACCACTCCGTTGAAGGACGGGTTCGGGTACGCCCGCAGCAGGCGCAGCGGATCCGGGGTCGCGGCGGCCAGCCGCCAGGCCACCCAGCCCAGCGGGTCCAGTTCGGCCGACAGCACCGCGGTGGTGAAGTCGAATGCCTGCGTCGACCCGGCGCCCACCAGCCTCATGGCGCGCCATTCCTCGCCCGCTTCGGTCGTGACCCGCACCGGGTAGACGTTGTCGAAGCTCACGCCGCTGCGGTCGCGCAGCCGGACCTGCAGGCGCGTGCCGTCGCCGGCGGGCCCGTCCAGGACCAGCGTCTCGAACGTCAGGTGGGGGACCGTGGTCGCCTCGAGCCAGGGGGTGAAGAAGCCCGTGAGGTCCGCCTGCGCGTGCTCGGAGGCGAGATCGACGAACTCCTGCGTGTCCACCACGCCGTGCAGGCGCACCGACGAGGTCCAGTCGGCGAGCAGTTCGAAGAAGGACTCGTCCCCCATCCTCCCGCGCAGCATGTGCAGGATCCAGGCACCCTTGTCGTAGACGACCTGGTCGAGGATCGGGAAGGGATCGTAGACGGGCGTCTCGCCGATCCAGTCCGACGCCCAGCGCTTGGAGCGCATCCAGTAGAAGTAGCCGTCGTCGCCGTCGGGAGCCAGGCCGTGCAGGTGCTCCATCCACAGCGCTTCGAAGTAGGTGGCGAAACCCTCGTTGAGCCAGATGTCCTGCCAGCCGCGCGGCGTGAGCGCGTCGCCGAACCACTGGTGGGCCAGCTCGTGGACCATGATCCAGTCGTAGTGGTTGTTGCCGCGGATCAGGTTGCGCCCGTAGCTCGTCACGGTCTGGTGCTCCATTGCGCCCGAACTCATGTTCAGGAACTCCGCGTGCCCGTACTTCTCGCCGGCGAAGGGGTACCGCCCGACGAGCGCCTCGAGGGCGCCGATCATGTCGCACAGGGGCGCGAAGTCGACCTGGGCGTCGGTGAGATCGTCCGGCTGGACCCAGTGACGCAGCGGCACGCTGCCTTCCGCGGTCGTGCACATGCTCCCGAACTCGACGTAATCGCTCAGGGCCACCGACACCAGGTAGGTGGCGATGGGGTAGTCCTCCTGCCAGACGCGGGTGAGCGTCCCGTCGCCGTGGTCCACCTCGTCCACGAGGCTGCCGTTGGAGACGGCGGTGAGCGCGGCCGGGGCCCTGATCTCGACGCGGCAGCGGGCCTTGTCGTCGGAGCGGTCCTTGCAGGGCCACCAGGTGCGGGCCGCGTCGGGCTGGCTCATGCTCGAGATGACCGGATCGGTGTCCTCGGGGAAGTCCCAGTACCACAGGCTCAGACCCTCGCGCTCCCGCAGCGGCAGCGCGTTGCCGAACGACACCACGACGCTGTCGACCGCCGCCTCGCGCTTGCCGGTGGTCGTGATGCGCAGGGCGCCGCCCGACTGGACGAAGGGCAGCGCCGCCTCGCCGTCGGTCACGCCGGAGACCACGGGACCGACGCAGTCCAGGACCAGTTCGCCCTCGTACTCCAGTCCCGGGACGTAGACGACGGTGACGACGCCCTGGTAGGTCGCGACGTCCGGGTCCAGCGACAGCTGCAGGCGGTAGTCGCGCACGTCGTAGTCTTCGCCGGCGAGCGACGACTTGTCGCCGACGCGGGCGGCCGTCGCCAGGCCGGCTTTGGCGCGGGCCAGGCAACCCGGGTCGGCGTCCCGGTGCGGCGGCGCGGCCGCGGCCGGACGGGGCGCGAGGGCGAGCACGGACCACACGACCGCCGCGCAGACGATGGACGCAGACGAACAGCGATGACCGGACATGGCGTCCTCCGGAGCAGGGGGGGTTGATGCCGGAAGATACCCCGGCGGGCGGGCGGGGACAACCCCCATCCGGGCCGCGGCGGAGATCGCCGGTCAGTGGTCGGCGTGGGTGTGGGTCAGGATGCGCCCGCCCGCCGGCACCGAGGAGACGACCCAGCAGCCGCCGCCGATGACGGCGCCCCGGCCCACGACGGTCTCGCCGCCGAGGATCGTGGCGTTGGCGTAGATCGTCACATCGTCCTCGATGGTCGGGTGGCGCTGCCCTTCCTTGTCCAGGGAACCGTCGGGCGCGCGCTTGAAGCTGAGGGCCCCGAGGGTGACGCCCTGGTAGATCTTGACCCGGGCGCCGATGTGCGTGGTCTCGCCCACGACCACGCCGGTGCCGTGGTCGATGAAGAAATGCGGGCCGATCCGCGCCCCGGGGTGGATGTCCACGCCCGTGCGGGCGTGGGCCCACTCGCTCATCAGGCGCGGGACGATCGGCACGCCCGCCGCCTGGAGCGGGTGCGCGAGCCGGTGCACGGCGATGGCCAGCAAGCCGGGGTAGCAGAGGATGATCTCGTCGCGCCCGGTGGCGGCGGGGTCGCCCAGGAAGGCGGCCTCGACGTCGGTGCGGACCAGGCCGCGGATCCCGGGCAGCTGCTCGAGGTAGGCCAGGGCCAGGCTCTCGGCGGCGGCCGGGATGTCCGCCGCGGCGGCCGTCGCGGGCAGCGGCAGGGGACGCGGCGTGTGGACTTCCTCGCGGGCGCAGAAGGCGAGCGTGCCGCCGAGGATGTCGGCGAGCGCGTCGTAGACGGTGTCGATCTTCGCGGCGACGAAGGTCTCGAGGCAGGCCCGCGCGCCGAGCCGGCCGCCGAAGTACCCCGGGAAGACGATCGTCAGCAGGTCCTGCAGCACCGACTCCACCCGCGCGAACGAGGGCAGCTCGGCGTCGCCCGCGCGGTTGATGCCGCCGGCGGACTGGTAGTCGGCGGCGAGTTCGTGCGCGAGCTGCTGCAGGCGGCCCGTGCAGTGCGGATCCCTGGGGTTCATCCCGTCCCTCCGGTCGCGGTGGCGGTCCGCTGCTAGTCGCCGAGCAGGTCGCGGTACAGGTCCGACGTGAGGTAACGCTCGCCGAAGCTCGGGATCACCACGACGATGCGCTTGCCGGCGCTCTCGGGCCTTGCCGCCACGGCCAGGGCCGCGTGCAGGGCCGCGCCCGACGAGATGCCGACGAACAGGCCCTCCTCGCGCGCGGCGCGGCGGGCCATCGCCATGGCCTCGTCGTTGGTCACCTTGATGATCTCGTCGATCAGCGCGGTGTCGAGGATCGAGGGCACGAAGCCGGCGCCGATGCCCTGGATCTTGTGCGGGCCGGCCGCGCCGCCCGAGAGGACCGGCGATTCCGCGGGCTCCACGGCCACCGCCCGGAAACCCGGCCGTCGCGGCTTGATCACCGAAGCGACGCCGGTCAGCGTGCCGCCGGTGCCCACGCCGGAGATCAGCACGTCCACTTCCCCGCCGGTGTCGCGCCAGATCTCCTCGGCCGTGGTGCGGCGATGGACCTCCGGGTTGGCGGGATTGTCGAACTGCTGGGGCATGAAGGCGCCCGGACGCTCGGCCACCAGTTCCCCCGCGCGCGCGATGGCGCCCTTCATGCCGCCGGCCGCCGGGGTGAGCACGAGCTCCGCGCCGAGCGCGCGCAGGATGGCGCGCCGCTCGCGGGACATGCTCTCGGGCATGGTCAGGGTCAGGCGGTAGCCCTTGGCGGCGCAGACGAAAGCCAGGCCGATGCCGGTGTTGCCGGACGTCGGCTCGATGATCTCGCCGCCGGGCGCGAGTAGCCCGTCGCGTTCGGCGGCCTCGATCATGGCCTTGCCGATGCGGTCCTTGACGCTGGCCATGGGATTGAAGTACTCGAGCTTGGCCACCAGGTCGGCGGCCGTCGAGTTCAGGCGGGGCAGCCGGACCAGGGGCGTATTGCCCACCAGGTCCAGCACGCTGTCGTGGATGCGGGTCGTCATGTCGGTGCTCCTTTCGGGATGCCGGCCCCCGTCACGGTGCGGCATCCCGTTCCGCCATGGTATCGCCGCGGCGGCGCTCCGGCCACCGGACCCGGCCACCGGACTTGCCGCCGGGCAGGGGCCGCCGAAGCATCCGGCTTGCCAGGAGCCGGGAATGTGAGACATTATCAGACGAGTCCCCGCCGCCGGGAACCCGGCGCGGTCCCGGCGGGTTCATGCCCGGAACACGCGGAATCCCGTCCCCGACACAAGGATCGGCCACGCCCATGACGACTCGCCACCACCTCCCGCTGCGCCGGCTCGCGACGCTGGCCCTGATGGCCGCCCTGACGGCTTCCGTCGCCCACGCCGGGGCCAAGGTTTCGATCATGCCGCCCGAGCTCGACTTCGGCCGCCTCGAGCAGAACGAAGCCCGGTCCGCGAACCTGATCGTCCGCAACGAGGGCGACATCGTGCTGACCATCATGAACGTGGAGAGCACCTGCGGCTGCACCGTGGCCAAGCCCCTGCGCGACTCCCTGGCGCCGGGCGAGAGCACGACGATCGAGGTGACGTTCAGCAGCAAGGATTTCCAGGGTCCCCAGCACAAGATCATCACGGTCCAGACCAACGACCCGGTCCGCCCCATCATCGAGATCCCGGTCCTCGCCGACGTGCACGCGCCGCTGATCGTGCAGCCCGCCGACAAGGCGGCCTCCTTCGGCCGGGTGCCGCTGGGACAGGGCGCCGAACAGGTCATCGAATTCAGCGCGCCCGACCAGCCGTCCCTGACCATCGAGACGATCAAGACGCGGCCGGACCTGTTCACGATCGAGCTGTCGCCGGGCGCCGCGGCCAACACGCGCCGCGCCACGATCCGCCTGCGCAAGGACGCCCCCTCGGGCCCGATCCGCGAGCTGGTCACCTTCCACACGAACGTGCCGCAGCGCTCCCAGGTCGACATCACGGTCACCGGCACGGTCCTGGCCCCCGTGGTGCTCCTGCCCGAAGAGGTCAACTTCCGCTACGCCTCCCCCAACGTGAAGATGTCGCGCAAGTTCGTCCTGCGGCCGCAGTCGGGCACCACCGTGAACGTCAAAGAGGCGACGATCGACCTGCCCGGCTTCAAGGTGACCGCCGTGACCCGCAACGCCGAGTCCGGCGAAACGATGATCGAGATCGAGGGCCTCCCCCTGGCGACCGGCGATCCGGTCGCCGTCGCCGCGAAGGGCCGGCTCAACGGGACCCTGCGCGTGCTCACGGACGCGAAGAACGCGCCCGAGCTCAAAGCCGCCGTCAAATACATGATCAAGATGTAAGGTTGGTGGAGCGACGTGGCTGAGAGCGCACCCCGGATCCAGCTGTTCCCCCGCGCGCGCCCCGTGCGCGAGGCCGCGCTGCTGTTGGCCCTGGCGATGCTGTGCGCGGGGCTGAGCTGGGCTGTGCGCACGCCGCGCCTGCCGTTGAAGGCCGATCTGTCCACCTACGAGCTCGATCTGGGCTTTCCCCTGATCGCGGCCGCCGACGCGGTGGCCCTGTTCCGCGAGAACGCTTGCGTCCCGGTGGACTCGCGCGCCGGCGTCCAGGCGCGCCGCATTCCGGGGTCCTTCGTCCTGCGGTCCGAGACCTTCGACGACGACCTGCGGGAAGTCTTCGATTTCCTGTCCCCCGCCGACCCTCTGCTGATCTACGGCGACGGCAACCTGCTGGTCGCCGCCGCCGTGGCCGGCCGCCTGCAGGAGCGCGGGTTCACGGACATCCGCCTGCTGCAGGGTTCGCTCGACGCCTGGGAACAGGCCGGCGGCGAGGTCGGGACCGACGACGGGGAGGCCGGGCATGACTGAAGCCGCCGCCACGACCGGCCGCCGCCCGTGGACGATCCCCGACTGGATGGACCTGCTGCTGCGTTTCCTGGTAGGCGGCACGTTCGTCTACGCGTCGTTCGACAAGATCCTCGATCCCGCCGGCTTTGCACAGTCGATCGCCCACTACCGCATGGCGCCGGCCTGGCTGCTGCACCCTGCGGCCATGCTGCTGCCCTGGCTGGAGCTCGCGGCCGGCGCGGCGATGATCCTCGGCCGCGCCCGGCGCGGCGCCGCCTGGCTGGTCATCCTGATGCTGGTGATGTTTATGGCCGCCATCGGCACGGCCATGGCGCGCGGGCTGGACATCTCCTGCGGCTGCTTCGGCACCGACGACGCCGACGCCGTGGGCCTGTCGCTGCTGCTGAGGGACCTGGCCCTGCTGGCGGGGGCGGCCGTCCTGGCCGCCGCACAGGGGATCCGCCGGTCCTTTTGACCCCGCCGAGGCCTCGCGCTGTTGACCCGCGCTTTCAATATCGAAACTGCGGAATCAATGATTGACAAGATCGACGGTCCAGACAATTTTGCCCCTTGAGAACACACCTGCCGGCGTTTCCGAACCCGGGCGTTTTCCCAGACCAAGGAGTCACCCCATGCCTGCTTTTGTGAACCCCGACGAGTGCACCGGGTGCGAGTCCTGCATCGAGGCTTGCCCGACCGAGGCCATCTCCATGACCGGTGACGGCGTCGCGAAGGTCGACCCCGACACGTGCACCGACTGCGAGGCGTGCCTGGAGGCCTGCCCGACCGAGGCCATCTCGATGGCGGACTGAGTCCCCCGCCGCGACGAACGACGAATCTCCGGCCCCGCATCGGCGGGGCCTTTTCTTTGACCAGTCGTCAGGGAGGGGGTTAAACTCGATTGCGGATCGCTTCGCGGCGCGTGACGAGGTACAGCGCGATCACGCTCGCCAGCAGCCCAACAACGAACAGGGCCAGGTGCGGGAACACCGTCGCCAGCCCGCCGCCCCTCTCCCAGCCGCCGACCAGCTTGACCGCCAGCGAACCCACGCCGAACACCAGCACGAACTTCAGCCCGTAGCCGGTGCTGCGCAGCCGCGGCGGCGTGAGCGCCGCCACCAGGGAGTTCTCGGACGGCTGCATGCCGAAGGCGAAGAAGGCGTAGGCCATGGCCGTGAGCAGCAGCGCCGGGCCCGACGTCTGACCCATCAGCAGCAGCAGCGGCAGGGCGCAGGCGTGGAATCCGAAGTAGACCCGGCGCAGGTCGTAGCGGTCGGACAGCCGCCCGCCCACCACCTGCCCCCAGGCTCCGACGAGGTAGGCCAGCGACGTGAGCGCCGTGGCCGCGACGACGCGGCCGCCGGCGCGGGGCAGCCACGTCCAGTCCTCGACGACGGAGACCAGCGCGCCGCCCTGCGTCTGGAACCACTTCGGCAGCACCAGGGTCTGCCCGCGGTAGGCGATCCCGCCGCAGACCATCGCCAGGCAGAGCAGCGAAAAGGCGAGCACGGTGCGGCGGCGCCCGCGCGGGGGCGCCTCTTCCCGGGCCGCGGGCGCCGGCAGGCCGTCGGCCTGCAGACGCAGGGCCAGGACCGCCATCGCGGCCGCGGGCACGGCCAGCACGAGGTAGACGCTGCGCCAGCCCAGCACCACGGCCAGCACGCCGGCCGCGACCGGGGCCAGGACCTCGCCGAAGTTGCCGGCGACCCCGTTGACGCCCAGCGCCCAGCCCCGGCGCTTCACGCCGGTGGAGATCAGGCCCATGCCCGCGGGGTGGTAGATCGAGGCGAACAGGCCCAGACCGCCCAGCGCCCACGTCAGTTGCGAAGCGGTGCGCGTCAGGCCCGCCCACAGCGAGCAGACGGCCATGCCGGCCAGACTCAGGGCGATCATCAGGCGCGGCCGGCGCCACAGGTCGGTCAGCACGCCGCTGGGCAGGGCGCCCAGGCCGAACAGCAGGTACATCCAGAAGCCGAGGGCGAGCGCGCGGTCGAAGGGCATTCCCCAGTCCTGCTGGATCGACAGGACCAGGGACGGGAAGATCAACAGGCCGAAGTGGGTCAGGAAATGCGCCACCGACGTGACGAGCAGGATGTTCCGCTCGCGCACGGCGTCGCTCACGTCCGGCTCCCGCCTTCGTCGCCCGGCGCGTACGGGGTCCAGAGGGTCTCGGGCGCGCCGTGGGCCGCGTCGAGCCGGCGCGCGGCGACGAACAGGTAGTCGCTCAGACGGTTCAGGTAGCGGATCACCGCCGCGGGCACGGCGATGTCGCGCGCCGCGGCGACGGTGCGGCGCTCGGCGCGCCGGCACACCGCGCGCCCGACGTGCAGGGCCGCGGCGGCCGGGATCCCGCCGGGCAGGATGAAGCGGCGCAGCGGGGCGAGGTCGGCCTCCATGCGGTCGATCGCCTGTTCGAGCTCCGCCTCGTCGAGGCCGGGCACCGGCGCGCCCTCGCGCGCGAGCGTTTCGCTGCGCTCGGGATCGGCCAGCAGGGCGCCGAGGTCGAATAGCCGGGACTGGATCACGGCCAGCTCCTGCCCCAGCGCCAGCGAAGCGGCGGCGTCGCGCGGATCCGCGGGAGCCGGCGCGCCGGCGAGCAGCGCGACCGCGAGTCCGAGGTGGCTGTTGAGCTCGTCGACCTCGCCGTAGAGATCGACGCGCACGTCCGCCTTCGGGGCGCGCCGGCCGCCGATGAGGGACGTCTCGCCGCCGTCGCCGGTCCGGGTGTAGATGCGGGGCATGTCGGCTCCTGGTCGGGGTGGACGTCTATCCTAGATCCTGGCCGATCAGCGCGCCAGGGTGAACAGGCGCGCGTCGGCGCCCGCGGCGCCGTCCCCGCCCGCGGCGGTCACGTGGTAGGCGCCCGAGGGCAGGGCGCGGCCGTCGCGGTCGCAGCCGTCGAACTCCCAGACGGCGCGGCCGTCGCCGCCGGCGGTGCGGCGTTCCTCGCGCAGACGCCGGCCGCGCAGGTCGAGCACCGCGAAGGCGACGACATCGCCGGGCGCGGCCGCGGCGGCGAAGGTCGTGCGGGGGTTGGCCGGGTTGGGCCAGGGCGCGTCCAGCCGGGCGCCGGCGGCCGCCGCGGGGACGGGCGTTGCGGTCGGTCCGGGGTCGCGGGGCAGGACGGCCTGGAAAGGCGGCCGTCCCGTGGCGATCGGCGTGGTGGTCAGCTGCGCCGCCGATGCCTGGTCGAAGACGCGCAGGCCGGCGGCCCCGGTCGTGCGGTCGCAGAGGTACACCTGGTCGGCGCCGTCCCACGCCAGGTCCACGAAGTCGTAGCCGCCCGTGGAGGCTACGGTCGCGGGCGCGCCGCCGGCAACGGGGGCGAAGGTCTTCAGGTGCGTGCGGAAGGACGTGTCGCTCACGATCACCCAGGCGCGGTCCGGTCCGGTCATCACGACGTCGACGATCTCGCCGGCGAGCTGCTGCTCGGTGGCCAGCAGGCCGCTGCTCTCCAGGGTCATCAGGTCGACGGTCTCGATACCGGCGTCCAGCAGCCCGTACCAGCCTACTGTCGGCACCAGCAGCCGCGTGCCGTCGGGGGCGAGCGACAGGGGCGGGTACGGGTTGGCGCCGGTCAGCACGACGGGTTCGTCCCAGGTCCCGGCCGCCATGTCGAAGACGAGCAGCCGACCCGGTCCGACCGGAACCCACCAGCCGTTGCGGTCCAGGCGCTGGCAGGTGACGAACAGGCGGTCGCCCACGGCCTGCATCCAGCCGGTCTCGGGCAGGCCGTCGGCGTCGGCGTAGGCGGCGGTCGACCAGGACCGCACCACGCCGCCGGCGACCGGGTCCACTTCCAGCAGCAGGGCCGCGTCGTAGCAGGAGACGAAGGCGCGGCCGTCCGACGCGAAGGCGATGTCCTGCGGATTGCGGCCGACCCCGACGCTGAACTGCAGGACGGTGGCCATCCCCTGCGCGGGATCCAGGACCTGGATGTTGGACGCGCCGCGATTGACCACGTAGTAGCGACCATCGTGCCAGCGGCCGACGGCGTCGGACGAGATGGTCGCGACGTCGATCGCGGACGACCAGGGTGCGTGACGGCCCACGCGCGTGACGCCGCCGACGGTCTGGAAGTCGGTCGTGAGCACGATGAACTCGTCCCAGGCGGCGGCCGGCGCGGCCAGTGCGAGCAGCAGGAGCGGGGCGACGAAGCGGGGGATGCGGCGCATGGTGCGGGCTCCTTGTCAGTCGAAGTTCAGGCCGGCGCGGAAGCTGCGGCCCGGCAGCGGGTAACCGGCGACGTCGTAGACGTCGGCGTCGGTCAGGTTGACGATCTCGAAGGTCGCCGTCAGCGCGCGACCCGCCTGCCGCCACTCGCGGGCCACCGACACGTTCCAGAGCGTGCGCGCGGGGATGCGGTCGGCGGCGGAGTTGTAGCGGTCGCGGTAGGCGGCGGCCTGGTGCTGCCAGTTCCCGCCCAGACGCCAGGCTCCCAGCGGCAGGGAGGCGTCCAGCGCGGCCTCGAACTCGGGCAGGTAAGGCAGGTCCTTACCGCGGTAGACGGGATCGCCGCCGCGGTCGCGCGTGTCCTGGGCGGTCACGTTGCCCTGCAGGCGCAGGCCCCGCGCGCGGCCGAGCGCGACCTCCAGCTCGACGCCCGTGGTGGAGGTGGCGCCGGCGTTGAACGCCTGGCTGGTGAACTGCGACGTGGTGCGCCAGAGGATGGCCCGGTCCACCTCGGTGCGGAACCAGGCCAGGCGCAGGTGCAGGTCGGGGTTCGGCCGCAGCTGCGCGCTGAGGTCGCGGCTGCGGATCTCCTCGGGCACCAGTTCGCGGTTGCCCTGCACGCCGCCGCGCTGTCCGAACAGCTCCACCCAGGACGGCTCGCGCAGCGAGGATCCGGCGTGCCCCTCGAAGAAGAGCGTGCCGGGCCGCGCCTCCCAGGTCACCCCGAGCACGGGCGCGGTGTCCCGGTGGACGTGGGGCGCGGCCAACGGCGGCGGCGGCAGCCAGGGCAGGGCCGGCAGGGCCGGGAAGTCGTCTTCCAGGCGGCTCCAGCGCCACTGGGGCCGCAGCGTCAGCCGCGGCGCGTAGAAGAGCACCTCGAGCACCGCCGCCGCGGACAGCGTGGTGCGCGTGCGCAGCGGGTCGTCGAGGCCGGGGACCGCTTCGTCGTACCACTGGCGGCGGCTGTCGGCGCTCAGCCGCCAGCGCAGTTCCGCGCCGTCGCCGGCCTGCCGTCCGCCGCGCCAGCCGAGGCGCCCGAAGACCTGCTCGCTGCGGGACGTGGTCACGCCGGAGGGATCCCAGCCGACCTCGCGCTGCAGGTCTTCGAGGCGTTCGTCTTCGCGGCCCGCGAAGAGGTCGCAGACCAGCCGCTCCCGCGGATCGCCCAGGGTCAGGTGCACGTCGCTGCCGTCGCGACGCAGCGCGGCGTGCGGGCTCTCGAAGCCGCCGACCGGACCCGGCCGTCCCCCCTCGCGCCGCACCGCGTTGAGCCGCCAGCGGGCCAGCAGGGTCGGCCCGCGCCAGTCGCCGGACAGGGTCCCGCCGTGCTCGCGCCAGCCGGCGTTGCGGCGCACCGCGTCGCGGTCGTCGTCGGGGTTGGCGAAGGTCTGGTTGTGGTCGCGGTAGCCGAAGGCGTTGTCGGTGCGGCGCGCGTGCAGCAGCAGGCCCAGGGTGAGGGCTCCCCCGCGCAGATCCAGGACGTGTTCCCCGCGCGCCGAGGCCTCGCCGAAGGAGCCGGCGCCGAGGCGCAGCCCGCTGCCGCCGGCGCCGCGGCGGGTCACGAGGTTGACGGCGCCCGCGCCTGCGCCGCCCCCGAAGCGGGCGGGCACGTAGCCGCGGTAGATCTCGGCGCTCGCGAAGCGCGCCAGCGGCAGTCGGGAGAGATCGACGCCGCCGTCCTGGGCGTCGGCCAGGGGCAGCCCGTCGACCAGCACCTGCACCTGCGCCGACGTCGAGCCGCGGATCGAGGGCAGGGCCTCCGAGCCCAGCCCTCCGTAGCGCCGCACCTGCAGGCCCGCGATCCCGGCCAGCAGATCGGCCAGGTCGCCGGGCGCGCCGGGGCGGTCCAGGTCCACGATGGTGACCGTGGCGTCGCCGACGGGGAACGGCGAGGCGGAGACCGCCAGACCGAGGACCGTGATGGTGTCGGTGTAGGCCAGGAACCCCGGGTCGGCGAGATCCCAATCGGTGAGGTCGAAATCGACGGGGTCGGAATCGTCGGCGCCCGCGGCGACCTGAGCTGAGGCCGTGGCGGCGGACAGACCGACCAGGAAGGCGACGAGCAGGGACGCACCGGTCCTGCGGAGCATGCCACGAACTCCTCCCGCGAGGGTGATGGCAGAGGGTCCGGGGATCGGTCTCCTGGCTCGCGGGTCGTCCTACTCCCCGCGCCTTCCCGGTCGCTGGGACCAGTGGCTTCGTACGGGTTTCGTCGCCGCTCACAGTGGCGGGGCCGCGCCGGATTCGCACCGGCTTCCGGGTGATCGCCGGACGTGAACGATGTCTGCGGCCGCCGGGCGGCCGCACCCGCAGCTTAGGCGCCGGGGTGGTCGCTGTCAAGCAGGCGGGCCCAGATGCGCTTGTGGTCCTGCTCCTGCTCGCTCGCGAGCAGCAGTTCCTCGGGGTCGTCGCCCGGCCAGTCGGCGCGGCGCTGGATCAGCGACGTCTCCTGCGCCAGGAAATCCGCCTGCGTGTAGGGACGGTACCGGTTCCAGAAGCCGAGGTGCCAGAGCGTGAAGCGCTCGACGCGCGAGAGTCCCTTCTCGTCGTCGCCGAAGTGCTCCTTCGCCAGCGCGACGTAGCGCGCCATCACCGCCCAGCGCTCCGCGACCGTGGGGTACCACGGCTGCCCCTGCTTCAGCTCCCGGAAGACCCAGGGCTTGATGAGGGCGCCGCGCGCCACGACCACGCCGGCCACCGGCGCCTGCGCCAGACGGCGGTCGCGGTCCCAGACCGTCAGGATGTCGCCGTTGCCCAGCACGGGGATGGCGACACCGCGGGCGGCTTCGGCGATGGCGTCCCAGTCCGCGTCGCGGCGGTAGCGCTGCTCGCGCGTGCGGCCGTGGATCACCAGGGCGTCGGCGCCCTCGGCCTCGGCCAGGCGCGCGAGTTCCGGGGCGTTCACTTTCTGCTCCGACCAGCCGAGCCGCAGCTTGACCAGCAGCGGCAGGTCGACGGCCGCGCGCGCGGCCGCCACCATCGCGGCCAGACGCGTCGGCCGCTGCAACGCCGCCGCGCCGATCCCCTTGCGCACCATCAGGTCGATCGGGCAGCCGAAGTTCAGATCCACGTAGTCGGCCCCGGCGCCGGCGGCCATGCGCGCGGCTTCGGCCATGAGTTCGGGCTTGCTGCCGGCGATCTGGATGCCGAAGGGCGACTCCTCGGGATGATGCCTCATCAGGGCGATCTCGAGGCGGCTGGCCTTGACCAGCTTGTGCGCCAGCAGCATCTCGCAGCAGGTCGTGTCCGCTCCGAACTGCTTGCACAGACGGCGGTAGGGCAGGTTGCCGCCGGTGGCCATCGGCGCCAGGGCGGTGATGCCGCGGAAGAGGTCGCGGGCGGCGGTGCGGTCGGGCATCGTCGTCTCCTTCGAAACGCGGCCGCCCCGCCGGCGTGGCGGAGCGGCCGCTGGTCGTTTCCGGTCGGCGCGGCGCGGCGGGCTAGCCCCCGTCCAGCATGCCGCCTTCCTCGTACTCGTGCCACGCCTGCGGGTCGCGGATGTACTCGTAGGTGTTCTTCAGCAGGTCGTAGTGGGTCTGCTCCTCGCCGGCCAGGTGCTCGAACAGGCGCTTGGCCTCGGGGGACTCCATGGTCGCGGCGGCCTTGGTGTACATCGTGTAGCCCTTGCGCTCGACCTCCATGGCGCCCTTGAGGATCTCGAGATCCGCTTCCTGGTAACGGTAGGGATCCTTGACCCCCTCCAGGGCGGACTCGAAAATCTGGCGGGGCGTGCGGTCGTGCGGGTGGTCGACCCCGGCGTGCAGCGGCGACAGGTTGTGCAGGTGGATCAGCTGGTCCCGCAGCCCGATCAGGTAGGCGCGGTGGCCCTGCTCGTCTTTGGCGAGGGACTGGAAGATCTTGCGCTCGATCGCCGAGCCGGAAGTTTCGGCGTGCTCGGTGAAGAAGCGGATACCCTCCTCCTCGAAGGCGATGGCTTCGCCGAGGATCTCGATGCACTTGGTCACGTCACTCATGGGCCTGCCTCCAGATCGGCTCATACCGGGGATCTTACGGCGCCCTTTCCGGACGCTCTGACAATGGTAATCGCTGCGCCCGGGAATGACAAACGTTCTGGCTGTGAATTTGTCCCTGGCCATCTCCTTGATGCTGTTCGACTTGAGTCCGCACATCCTGCCGTGACAGGGGTGTCCTGGAGGCCCTGGAGCCAGGATGGCGGAAGGGCCGGAAGGTCAAGCACTCCGGGCACACGAGGTGCCCGGAGCGCGTCCCCTGTCACGGCAGGATGTGCGGACTCAAGTCGCATCACATCAAGAGCATGGCCAGGGACAATTTCTCAGCCAGAACGAATGACAAACGCGATGCCCCTTGTATTTGTCGCGCCGTTGCGATTATGTTTCGTCGCAGAGCGCTGCAGATCCGCACCTAGAAGGCGAGCCGCGGACTCCGCTTTACACCGCGACCCGACCGACCGACCAAGGAGGCCCCATGGCTAAGCTCCAGACCCGCATGGCCCAGCTCATCCCCGAATGGCGCCAGGAGATCCGTACTCTCGTGCAGACCCACGGCGACACCAAGATCAGCGACGTGACGATCGCTCAGGCCTACGGCGGCATGCGCGGGGTGAAGGGCATGGTCTGCGACACCAGCGAGGTGCCGCCCGATGTGGGCCTGCTGATCCGCGGCACCCCGATCGCCGAGCTGGCCGACCGCACCCCCGAGGACGTCTTCTACCTGCTGTGCACCGGCGAGATGCCGTCGTCCCGCGACTCCAGGGCCCTGCAGCAGGACCTGGCCGAGCGGGCCCGCGTGCCGGCCTACGTCTGGCGGGTCCTGGAGGCGATGCCGAAGGATTCCCACCCGATGTGCATGTTCGACACCGCGATCCTGGCCATGGAGCGCGAGTCGAAGTTCCGCGACGCCTACTACGAGGGCATGAACAAGCTGGACTACTGGAAGCCCACGCTGGAGGACTCGCTGGACCTGATCGCGAAGCTGCCGGCCATCGCCGCCGGCATCTACCGGATGCGCTACCGCAAAGGCCCGCGGATCTCGCCGAAGAAGGACCTGGCCTGGTCCCAGAACTTCGCGCACATGCTGGGCGTCAAGGACCCCGACGGCGAGTTCGCCGAGTGCATGCGCCTGTACCTGGTGCTGCACTGCGACCACGAGGGCGGCAACGTCTCGGCCCACACCTGCCACCTGGTGGGCTCGGCCCTGAGCAACGCCTACTACAGCGTGTCGGCGGCCCTGAACGGCCTGGCCGGCCCGCTGCACGGACTGGCCAACCAGGAATGCCTGAAGTGGATCCTGGACCTGAAGAAGGCCGTGGGCCAGCCGACCCACGAGAACATCCGCAAGTTCGCCTGGGAGACCCTGAACTCCGGCCAGGTCGTGCCGGGCTACGGCCACGCCGTGCTGCGGGTGACCGACCCGCGCTTCACCTGCTTGCGCGACTTCGGCATGAAGCACTTCCCCGACGATCCGATCATGAAGACGGTCAACATCGTGTTCGAGGTCGTGCCCGACGTGCTGCAGCAGCACGGCAAGGCCAAGAACATCTGGCCGAACGTGGACGCGGGCTCCGGCGCCCTGCTCTACCACTACGGGATCAGGGAGTTCTCGTTCTACACGGTGTTCTTCGCCGTCTCGCGCGCGCTCGGCATGGCCTCGCAGCTGATCATCAACCGGGCCATGGCGACGCCGATCGAGCGGCCGAAGTCGGTCACGACCACCTGGATCAAGTAGCACGTTGGGATGTGACCCGTCCTGCAGGACAGGGGACGCG
>JAUSBL010000123.1 GCA_030658975.1 Candidatus Latescibacterota bacterium | reverse complement strand
GGTGGGATCAAGATCATCAGCCGGATTATTTGAGATATTGCGGTTATCCGTTCCATCTGAATTCATCATCATGATTTCAAAAATATCCTGATCTCCGGTTGAGGTATAAACAATCTTACGCAAGCATGCGACAGACGGAGTTGGAGTGGGGGTGGAAGCAGCTACAGCAATCACTGGCTGTTTTAGAAAAATTTCGGTATTCTTGGGAGAGATCAAACTCCTGGTTTTTACATGCTCATCCTTTGAGGTGGCTGAACAAACCAAAAAGAAACACGCTGATACCAACATTAACAAAATAACTTTTTTCGTGATTTTCCTCCTTAATTAACAACAATAGTATACAAATTTATCAATCTTAATACAACATGCTCATGCCTATTGAATGATCATTAAAAAATCACAAATCATTTCAGAATGAGGGGGTAAATCCGAGCATAAGAAGTTGGAATAAATTGTCCCCATCATTTTATGGGATAATATCAACGATTCCAACAACAATTAAGGTGAACCAGTGAAATTCAATACCATTTGCGTCCTGGGGCTGGGTTATATTGGACTACCGACCGCTTCCACCTTCGCCACTTCCGGTATCAAGGTGATTGGGGTGGATATCAACAAGCAAATTGTCGCCGGTTTACAGAACGGGCATTTGCACCTTTATGAACCCGGACTGCGCACCCTGGTTCAGGCAGCGCTCCGGTCCGGCAACCTGACCATCAACAGTCAACCCGAAGCTGCAGACGCCTTCATCATCGCAGTACCAACCCCTTTTAAAGAACAAAAGAAAGCGGATCTATCCTTTGTGGAATCCGCGGCTCAATCCATCCTGCCCCACCTGCGCAAAGGCAACCTGGTTGTACTTGAATCCACCTCACCGCCGCGCACCACTGTTGACCTTGTGGCGCCCATTCTGGACCGCAGCGGGTTGAAAGCCGGTCAGGATTTTCTGCTGGCATACTCCCCGGAACGGGTGCTTCCCGGACAAATTTTACGCGAGTTAATTGAGAATACACGCGTCATTGGTGGAATCAATGCCGCCTCTGCAGAAGCCGGCCGTGACCTGTATACCACCTTTGTGCGCGGGGAGATCATCCTAACCGACGCCACCACCGCTGAAATGGTCAAACTAATGGAAAACACTTCCCGGGATGTGAACATTGCCCTTGCCAATGAGTTTTCCCACTTGGCAGAAAAATACGGGGTGGACGTTTGGGAAGCCATCCGATTAGCCAACCGCCACCCAAGAGTGAAAATCCTCAATCCCGGACCGGGCGTGGGCGGGCATTGCATCAGTGTGGACCCGTGGTTCCTGGTGGAAGCCTCGCCGGAAATTACCCCGTTGATCCGCACGGCGCGGGAGATCAACGATAACCAGCCGCAGCATGTTGTGGATTTCTGCCGCCAGAAGCTGGGGACTCTCAAAGGTAAAACTATTTCTGCACTGGGCCTGGCGTACAAAGCGGATGTAGACGACCTGCGCGAAAGTCCGGCGTTAATGGTTGGCGAACTATTAAACAAAGCCGGCGCGAAAGTGGTTGCCTATGAACCTTTTAAAATTGATTTCTCCCATCCTGACCTGAAAGTAGAAAAGAACTTTCGAGATGCCATCACGGAGAGTAAAGTGCTGCTCTTATTGGTAGCCCATACTGAACTGCGCAATCTTGTTCCATCCGAAGTTGCTCAACTCACTGCCGCGCGGATGGTGATTGATACCGTCGGTGGCTGGGAGAAAGAAAAATGGGAAGCCGCCGGATTCCAATATTTCCGTCTGGGTGATGGTAAATCCATGCAAGGAAAATAGAATGGGTAAAATCCGTGTTCTTTCCATCTTCGGCACCCGGCCGGAAGCAGTCAAGATGGCGCCTGTTGTACAGCGGCTGGCGCTCACCCCGCAAATTGAGTCACACATTTGCGTCACCGCCCAGCACCGTGAAATGCTGGATCAGGTGCTGCATTTATTTGAGATCAAACCGGATGTTGACCTGAACCTGATGCAGGCTGATCAGGGTCTGGCGGACCTGACCGCCAATATTTTCAACTCGCTCGATCCAGTTCTGCGTGAGGTCAATCCGCATTGGATCCTGGTGCAGGGCGATACCACCACGGTCATGGCTGCCGCTTTATGTGCCTATTATCATAAAATCAAAGTCGGGCATGTGGAAGCCGGTTTACGCACGGATGATAAATATGCGCCTTTCCCCGAAGAAATCAACCGCCGGGTGGCGGGCGTGGTGGCAGATTTGCATTTTGCCCCCACCCTGCACAGCCGCCAGAACCTGCTGCGCGAAGGAGTGCCGGACTGGCGCATCAAAGTCACCGGCAACACCGTCATTGATGCCCTGCAGCAAATTGTCAAGTCCCCCATGCCCGCTGAAGTGGAAGAATTGTTAAATTCAAAAAACGTGCTCAGCGGGGAGCGATTGCTGATCGCAGTAACCGCCCACCGTCGGGAGAGTTTCGGCAAACCATTTGAAAGCATCTGCCAGGGATTACGCGAGATAGCCGAGGCTTATTCGAATAAAGTAGAACTGGTTTATCCGGTTCACCTCAATCCCAATATCCAGGAACCGGCTCACCGTATTTTGGATGGCATCTCCAACATCACCTTGTTACAACCGATTGAATACCTACCCTTAATTCACCTACTAAAAAATTCCAAATTGGTGCTGACTGACTCCGGCGGCATTCAGGAGGAAGCCACAGGGCTGGGAGTGCCCACCCTGGTGCTGCGGGAAGTCACCGAGCGCCCGGAGGGAGTGGAAGCCGGTGTACTTAAATTAGTTGGCACGGATAGTGAGCGGATTTTTCAGGAAACCCGGCACCTGCTGGAAGATGAGGATGCCTATTTAAGCATGGCGCATGCGGCCAACCCGTTCGGGGATGGGCATGCGGCAGAACGAATCGTCCAGGCTCTTCTGGATTATCAAGAACCAGATGCTTTGCCTTCTAATTAATTTCTATTGAAAACCTCTCCTCTATCTAAATCAAGCATTTGTTTTCTGCCCAAACTGGAGGGTCATGGCGGGCCCTCTTCATTTCAAGCCAGACTCAGCCAAGGGCTGGCAGCCCGCGGGATAGAAACACATCACGACCCCACCCGCAAAGATTGCGTTGCCATTCTGATCATTGGCGGTACACGCCAATTATTGGATGTCTGGCGCGCCCGCCAGCGTGGTGTGCGAATTGTGGAACGATTGGATGGGATGAATTGGATGCATAAGGTAAGGAAAACCGGGTTGAAGCATTACCTGCGCGCAGAATGGTACAACCTGACCCTATCCTTCACCCGGCGCAACCTGGCTGACCACATCGTTTATCAGAGCCAATTTTCTTGCGATTGGTGGAACTCTGTTTATCAATCTACCCACGCCAGTATCCAAGTCATTTATAACGGGGTTGACCTAAATACCTATTCCCCTAATGGGAATGAAAAACCACCGAAAGATAAGGTGCGCATCCTGGTGATTGAAGCCAGCTTCAGCGGTGGTTATGAAAGCGGGTTGGAAAATGGAGTGGATTTTATTCTGGGTCTGAAACAAACAGTCAAGCAAGAAGTGGAACTAATGATCACTGGCAATGCGCCGGATCATTTGAAAGAAAAGGCAAACCAAAAAGCCGGGGGATTGATCCGTTGGATCGGGTGGGTGCCGCGTGTGGAAATCCCGGCCATAGACCGCTCAGCGCATATGCTTTTTTCAGCGGACATCAATGCCGCCTGCCCCAATTCGGTAGTGGAAGCAATGGCCTGCGGCTTACCGGTAATTGGCTATGCCACCGGTTCGTTGCCCGAACTGGTAGACGGGGACGCCGGGCGGGTTGTCCCTTATGGCAGTGATTTCTGGAAACTGGAAGCTGCCCATTCCGCCGTCCTGGTTGCAGCCGCGGTTGAAATCCTCAAGCAGCAAACCCATTTCCGTAAGTCAGCCCGCGCCCGGGCAGAGGAACATTTTGGGCTGGAAAAGATGACTGAGCTTTATTTGAATGGATTCAACCTCTAAGCGCTGCTTCCTGCCATGCTCGATCTAACTGAATCATGCCTGAAGAAAATAAAAGCAAAGCGCATTTCTCAACTCGATTTTAATCAAGACTTTGTTTTCCCAAATTACGGCGGCTATTCGGTGGCCAACCTACCTGCCAGCATCTTCTCCTGGCTTGGATCCACTCTGGATGGCTCATCACCGCTCTCGTCTGAATTGACAACTTCATTAACGGGACAATATGAGCAGGTCATTCTGCTGTTGGTAGACAGCCTAGGTCTTGCTCTTTTTAACCGTTTATTGATGCGAATCGTTGAGCAGGGAAAAAACTCTCTGTGGTATCCTCTATTGGATTCCAGTTTGATTGGCGCCCTTTCCAGCATCACCCCCAGTACCACCGCCACGGTGTTGACGTCACTGTGGACCGGCAAAGAGCCCGGTGAACACGGGGTGATCGGGTATGAGCTGTGGCTTAAGGAGTATGGAGTTATCGCCAATATGATTGCTCACTCATTGGCGTCCTCGCCAGATGAGGCTGGCAGTTTATCCCAATTTGGTTTCAACCTTAATAATTTTTTACCTGTAGAACGCATTGGACCAAAATTAAAAAAACAGGGGATTGAGACCAATGTTTTCCAGCATATATCCATCGCCGATTCCGGTTTATCCAATATGCTCATGCAAGACACAACTATTTTTCCCTGGCGGACATTCGAGGAACTGTGGCAGGCAGTCAGTGCAGTGTTTAAAAGGGTTCAGGGCAAATCCTACTCTCATGTCTATTGGGGAGATATCGATTCACTCTCGCATCGATTTGGTCCAGGGCATGAACTAGTCTGGCAGGCCTGGTTGGATTTCAGCAATCAACTGGGGCAATTCCTGGTGAAGATGAAAACCAACTCCGAAGCCAGAACATTATTCCTC
>JAUSBL010000112.1 GCA_030658975.1 Candidatus Latescibacterota bacterium | reverse complement strand
GTGCAGGAGCTGCTCGGCCACGCCGCCATCACCACCACCGAGATCTACACCCACGTCGACCGGGCCTTCGTGGCCGAAGCCTACCGCAGCGCCCATCCGCGGGCGCGCCGGCGTCGGCTTTGACAGGCACCGCCGCCGATGGTACTGTAGCCCTTCGCTCGCCCGCACGCGGGCCGACCGGCCCGGCGGCAGCCGGGTCGCGAATCCGGACCACGCTCCCGAGGAACCCATCCGTGACCAAGAAGATCATCCTCAGCGGCAACCGTCCCACCGGGCGCCTGCACTGGGGCAACTACACCGGCGCGCTGGAGAACTGGATCCGCCTGCAGGACGAGTACGACTGCTACTTCATGGTGGCCGACTGGCACGTCCTGACCACGGCCCTGGACAAGTCGCACGAGATCCGCGACAACTCCCGCGAGATGATCCTGGACTGGCTCGGCGCCGGGCTCGATCCGGACCGCTCGGTGCTGTTCGTGCAGTCCGCCATCAAGGAGCACGCCGAGCTGTACCTCGTGGCCTGCATGCTGATCTCCCTGGGCAGGCTGGAGCGCAACCCGACGTTCAAGGAGCAGGTCCGCGACCTCGACCTCGCCGGCGAGATCAGCTTCGGCCACCTCGGCTACCCCGTGCTGCAGGCCGCGGACATCCTCGCCTACCGCGCGCACGCCGTGCCGGTGGGGGAGGACCAGCTGCCGCACCTCGAGCTGTGCCGCGAGATCGCGCGGCGCTTCAACCACCACTTCGGCGAGCTCTTCCCGGAGCCCGAGGGCCTGGTCACGAAGTTCGGTCGCTTCCCGGGCACCGACGGAAGGCGCATGAGCAAGTCCCTGGGCAACGCCGTGGAGATCGCCGCCCCGCCCGAGGAGATCCGCGCGAAGCTCAAGACCGCGTTCACCGACCCGCAGCGCCTGCGCCGCAGCGACCCCGGCAACCCGGACGTCTGCGCCGTCTATACCTGGTATCAGAAGTTCCTGCCCGGCGAGGCGGACCAGACGGCCGCCGAGTGCCGCAGCGCCGAGCGCGGCTGCGTCGATTGCAAGAAGCGCCTGGCCGACGGCGCGATCGCGTACTTCGCCCCCCTGCGCGAGCGGCGCGCCGGGTACGAGAGCCACCCGAACCGTGTCGCCGAGATCGTGGACGCCGGTTGCGCCCGCGCGCGCGCCGCCGCCTCCGAGACCCTGGCGCGCGTCCGCGACGCCATGGGCGTCGGGTAGGAGGCCCCGTGCTGGATCCCGCCGCCACGCCCGAGAATGTCACGCCCCCCGCCGGCGCTCCCATCTCCTGGGAGCTGCCGCCGGAGCTGGAGTACTTCCACACGAGCGAGGCCTACCGCGTCGACCTGCCGGACTTCAACGGTCCCCTGGATCTGCTGCTCTACCTGATCCAGAAGGACGAGATCGACGTCTACGACATCCCCATCGCGCGGATCACCGAGCAGTTCCTGGCCTACCTCGAGATCATCCAGGCCCTCTCGCTCGACACCGCCGGGGACTTCCTGGTGATGGCCGCGACCCTGCTGCGCATCAAGGCCCGCCTGCTGCTGCCCACGCCGCCCCAGGACGAGGAGATCGACGAGGAGGATCCGCGCGCCGAGCTCGTGCGCCGCCTGCTCGAGTACAAGCGCTACAAGGAGATGGCGGCCAGCCTGCAGGCCCTCGAGCGCGACCGCAGCCAGCTGCACCTGCGCCAGCAGCGCTACCCCTTCCTGCGCGAGAACGCCGAGCCGCCGCAGCTGCGCCTAGGCATGTTCGAACTGCTCAGCGCCCTGAGCGAGGTCTTCGACCGCGTCAGCAAGGAACTGGTCCACAACGTCGTGCGCGAGGTCTTCACGGTCGCGGACAAGGTGCGCCTGATCCGCCGCCGCCTGGCCGAGGAGCGGACCGTGCGCTTCGACGACCTCTTCCGCGACGACGCCATCAAGATGGAGGTCGTGGTGACCTTCATCGCCATCCTGGAGCTCGCCAAGCGCAACCTCGTGCGCATCGTGCAGACCGAGGTCAACGGCGCCATCTGGGTCCAGCCGTCGCCCGGGGTGGACTTCAGCGCCGACGGCGACCTCTGGGACGACCGGACCATCGAGATCGACACTGACACCGACACTGACAGAGACACCGACGTCGACGCCCCCGGCGACGGCGCAACGACGGCGGGCGCCGAAGCCGGCGCCGCGGAGGCCACCGCATGAAGCAGGATCTCGAGGCCCTCCTGTTCGCCACCGACACGCCCCTGGGCGTGGCCCGCCTCAAACCCCTGTTCCCCGGAGCCGAGGCGAAGGACTTCCGCGAGGCCGTCGACGCGCTCAACGCCGAGTACGAGCAGCAGGGGCGCGCGTTCACCGTCGTGGAGTTCGGCGGCGGCTGGCAGCTGGCCTCGCGCCCGGAGTACGCCGGCCTGATCCAGCATCTCTACCGCGGCCGGCGCTTCGTGCGGCTGTCGCAGGCGGCGCTGGAGGTCCTGGCGGTCATCGCCTACCGCCAGCCGGTCACGCGCATGGAGATCGAGGAGATCCGCGGCGTCCAGGTCAGCGGCGTGCTGGCGACCCTGGCCGAGCGCAACCTGATCACCGTGGCCGGCCGCAGCGACAGCGTCGGCAACCCCATCCTCTACGGCACGACCCGCGAATTCCTCAACCACATGGGCATCAAGGGGCTCCACCAGCTGCCGCCCCTGCCCGAGCTCGCCGGCATCATCGGCGACCGCGAGGAGATCAAGCGCTTCGCGCAGCAGCTCGGCGAGGAGATCACCGACGAGGACTTCGAGACCGTGGCCATCCGCGGCGACGAGATCCTCGTGGTGGTGCCGGACGCCGGCCACGCTGCGACGGACGTCGCCGACAGCGAACCGACGGCCGATGAACCCAGCGAACCGGACATTGCCGAGGCCCATGACGCCTGACGACGACGCCCTGCGCCTGAACCGCTTCCTGGCCCGCGCGGGGTTCGGCTCGCGTCGTTCCGTCGAGACGCTGATCACCGACGGCCGCGTGCGCATCGACGGCGAGGTCGCCGCCAGCCCGGGCTGCCGCGTCGCGCCGGGATCCTGCGTCACGGTCGACGGGAAGGTCGCGGCCTGGCCCTCCGCCTGGCGCGTGCTGGCCCACCACAAGACCCTCGGCGTCGTCACCAGCCTGCGCCAGCAGGGCCGGGCCCCCTGCCTTGCGGGCGTCGCCGCCGCCGCCGGCTTCGGCCCCGGGCTGATCCCCGTCGGCCGCCTTGACGCCGACACCACCGGCTTGCTCATTTGGACCGACGACGGCGACCTGGCGCAGGCCCTGCTGCGGCCGCGCCGCCAGGTCTGGAAGCGCTACGAGGTGCGGCTGGCTGCGGCCTTGCCGCCGTCGGCGCGGCCCCGCCTCACCGACGGCGGGATCATGCTCGACGGCCACCCCTGCCTGCCGGCCCGCCTGCATCCGCCGGGCCGCGACCCGCGCCGCTGGATCCTCGAGATCCAGGAGGGGCGCAACCGCCAGGTCCGCCGGATGTTCGGCGCCGTGGGGGCGACGGTCCTGGGCCTGCACCGCACGGCGATCGGGCCGGTGACCCTCGGGGATCTGGCGCCGGGGAAGTTTCGCGAACTGACGACCGGGGAGATCGCGGCCCTGCGCGCCGCCGTCGACGGCGGACCCTGAACAGACCGGCCGCGCCACACAAGGACGAGGAGGAATTCATGGACTACACGCGCCTGTTCCGTCCCGGGATCCTCGCCACCCGCCCCTACACACCCGGCAAACCCATCAGCGAGGTCCAGCGCGAGCTCGGGCTGGACAGCGTGATCAAGCTCGCCAGCAACGAGAACCCCGAGGGCCCGCTGCCGTCCGTCGTCGCCGCGGTCCGCGACGCCGCCGCGGAGCTGAACCGCTACCCCGACGCGGCCTGCCACGATCTCGGCCAGGTCCTGGGCGCGCAGCTCGGCCGCGACCCGTCGTGGCTGCTGTTCGGCAACGGCTGCAACGAGATCATCGACATGTTCATCCGGGCCCTGGTCTCGCCCGGGGAGAACGTGGTCTTCGCCCACCCCAGCTTCATCGTCTACCCGCTGACCTGCGCGGTCCACTTCGAGTGCGGCCGCCCCGTGCCCCTGCGCGACGACCGGCACGACCTGCCGGCGATGGCGCGCGCCGTCGACGACGCGACCAAGCTGGTCATCGTCTGCAACCCCAACAACCCGACCGGGACCTACAACACGGCGGACGAGTTCCGGGCCTTCCTGCGGGACCTCCCTTCCGACGTCATCGTCATGGTGGACGAGGCCTACGTCGAGTTCGTCGTGGCGCCGGACTACCCACGGACGATGGAGCTGCTCGACGCCCACCCGAACCTGGTGATCAACCGGACCTTCTCGAAAATCCACTCGCTCGCCGGCTTGCGGGTGGGCTATGCTGTGGCTCATCCCGGCCTGATCGCCGAGCTGCACAAGACGCGCGAGCCGTTCAACGTCAACGCGCTGGCCCAGGTCGCGGCGATCGCGGCCCTGCGCGAGCAGACCGAGACCGCGGCCCGCGCCGCGCGCAACCGCGCCCGGCTGGAAGAGCTCGCCGCGGGGCTCGCGCAGCTCGGCTTCGCGGTCACGCCTTCGCAGACGAACTTCCTGCTGGTGCGGGTTCCCGGCAACGCGACGATCATGACCCAGGAGCTGCTGCGCCGCGGGGTGATCGTGCGCCCGATGAACGCCTTCGGCCTGGGGGAGGGCGCCATCCGCATCAGCGTGGGCCTGCCCGACGAGAACCGGCGCTGCCTGGAGGCGCTCAAGGAGATCATCGCGTGAGTTCCGATCCGCAGCTGCAGCCCGATCCGCGCACCGCCGACGACCGCTACCCGCGCAGCGGCCGCGCGCCGGGCCAGGCCGCGACGCTGGTCCGCGTGGGCGCGGCCGTCTTCGGCGGTCCGCGGCTGGTCGTGGCCGCGGGACCCTGCGCCGTGGAACCGAGCGGGACGCTGCTGGCCACCGCCGCGGCCGTGCGCGACGCCGGCGCGACGATCCTGCGGGCGGGCGCCTACAAGCCCCGCACGTCCCCGTACGACTTCCAGGGCCTCGGTCGCGAAGGGCTGGCCCTGCTGGCCGAGGCCCGGGCCGCGACCGGCCTGCCCGTGGTCACCGAGGTCCTCGATCCGCGCGACGTCGAGGCCGTGGCCGCCGTCGCGGACATGCTGCAGATCGGCAGCCGCAGCGTGCAGAACGTGCCGCTGCTGCGCGAGGTCGGCCGCAGCGGCCGTCCGGTGCTGCTCAAGCGCGGCATGATGACCACGGTGCACGAGTGGCTCAGCGCCGCGGAATACGTCCTGTCGGCCGGCGGCCGCGACCTCGTCCTCTGCGAGCGGGGCATCCGCACCTTCGAGGACGCCACGCGCAACACCCTCGACCTGAACACCGTGGTGCTGCTGAAGCAGCGCACGCACCTGCCGGTGATCGTCGATCCCAGCCACGCCTGCGGCGACGCCGGTCTGGTCGCGGCCCTCTGCCGCGCCGCGGTCGCGGCGGGCGCCGACGGCCTGCTCATCGAGGTGCACGTCGATCCCCGCCTGGCCCTGAGCGACGGCGCCCAGTCGCTGGACCCCGCCGCCTTCCGCGACACGATGGCGGCCTGCCGGGCCGTGGCCGCGGCCGTGGGCCGTGAAATCTGAGCCGGGGCGCGGCCCCGCACCCCCCGTTCCCGACACCTGCGTCCCGGAATCCTACGGGCCCGTGCCGTCGGACACCGTCGTGGCCATCGTCGGCCCGGCCGGCTCCGGCAAGTCCACCACCGCCCGCGCCCTGGCCGACCGGCTCGGTCTGCTCTACGTCGATTCCGGCGCCATGTACCGCGCCCTGACCTGGGCCGCCGCCACCGCCGGCGTCGACCCGGGCGACGAGCCCGCCCTGCTGCGCCTGCTCGACGCCGCGGACCTGACCCTGCGGCCGGACCGCGGGGAGATCGCGGTCTTCTGGGACGGGCGCGACATCTCCGCCGCGGTGCGCACGCCCGAAGTCGAGGCCCTGGTCTCGGCCGTCTCGGCCCACGCTTCGGTGCGGGAGCTCATGGTCGCGCGCCAGCGCGCCATGGGGCGACGCCAGGGCGTGGTCATGGAGGGGCGGGACATCGGCACGGTGGTCTTCCCGCTGGCCTCGGCAAAGATCTACCTGGACGCTACCCTCGAAGCGCGCGCCGAGCGGCGCCTGCGCCAGCACCGGCGCCGCGGCCTGACGGTGGATCGGGGAGAGGTCCTGCGCGAGGTGGAGTCTCGCGACCGGCGCGACAGCGAGCGGGCCGCGAGTCCCCTGCGCATCCCCCCGGACGCGATGGTCGTCGACAACAGCACGCTGACGCTCGACGACCAGCTCGAGGCCACCGAGGCCGCGGTGCGCCGCCAGCTGGCCTGCCGGCGGCCGGCGGCCGGCTTCGCGGAGGGCGAGCTGTCCAGCCGTTACCGGGTGGCCTACGCGATCTTCGGATCCATGGGGCGTTTCCACGGGCTGCGGGTCGTCGGCCGCGAGCACGCGGACCTGCACGGCTGCATCCTCGCGCCCAACCACGTCAGCAACTGGGATCCGCCCATCCTGGGCGCGGCCTTCGCCGGCAAGAACCACATCCGCTCGATCGCCAAGGAAGAGCTGTTCCGCTTCCCGCTCTCGGCCATGATGTACCGCTTCCTCTACTCGATCCCCATCCGGCGCAACATCTACGACGCGGCGGCCTTCGACCGGGCCGCCGACATCCTGGCCCGGGGCCAGAACCTCCTGTTCTTCCCGGAAGGGATGCGCCGCGTCTACGGGGAGCCCGGTCCGGTCCGCAACGGCCTGGGCCTGCTCATGCAGCGCACCGGGGCGCCGACCGTCCCGATCTACCTGCGCGGCACCCTGGCCCCCCAGCCGGGCGGCGGCCCCCGCGCGCCCCTGGAGGTCTCGTTCGCCCCCGCCATCAGGCTGCACGCCCTGCCGGTGCTGGGACGCCGGCTGGAACCGCGGGCGCTCAGCCGGGAGATCGGACGGCTCTTCGAGGCGATCTACCGCGAGCTCCAGGAACGATCCGCCGAGCGCCACCCCTTCACCGATTGGGAGCGGGAAGCCGCCGAACGGGTCCGCGCCGCCATTATGAGCAAGGAAGCCCGCACCTTCCGCAGCCGTCCCCCCCTGTGACCCCCCGTCCTGGGCCGGGACGCCGCAACCCGCCGAAATCCTTGCCAACGCTGCCGAATGCGTGTATATTCCGCGACATGCCCGGCCGATCGTCGGGTAAATCCGTCTTTTAGGAGGAACCACACAATGAGTCCCAACCCCAACTCGGGGGGTTCGTTTGCACGCCATTCGAACTCTTCCGGATCCGACCGTCCCCTGCCGTCCCGCAAGTGGCGCGAGGAGCAGGACGACGACTACCCGGCCGCCCGGGTCCCGACCACGCCGAAGCTGACCACCGAATTCGACGCCTCGAGCATCGTCAACCGCGACTATGACGACGACGGCGACGCGGCCAACTTCGACATGCTGGCGCTGCTGAACCAGTACGAGCAGACGCTCAACGAGATCCAGGAGGGACAGATCCTCCAGGGCACCGTGGTCGAGGTGCGCGAGAACGAGGTCCTGCTCAACATCGGCTTCAAGAGCGAGGGCGTCATCCCGATCGAGGAATTCGGCGCCACGCAGATCAAGGTCGGCGACACCTTCGACGTGTTCCTGGAGCACCTCGAGGACCAGGACGGCCTGGTCGTGCTGTCGAAGGAGCGGGCGGACTTCCTGAAGGTTTGGGACAAGATCAAGCAGGCGCACGAGAACGGCGAGGTCGTCAAGGGCATCGTGGACCGCCGCATCAAGGGCGGCCTCGTGGTGAAGCTCTGGGACGTCGACACGTTCCTGCCCGGCTCCCAGGTGGCCCTGCGGCAGGTGCCGGATCTGGACCAGCTGATCGGCAAGGAGATCGACTGCCAGATCATCAAGAAGAACAAGCGGCGCCGCAACGTCGTGGTCAGCCGCCGCATCGTGCTCGAGCGCGAGCGCGAGGAGAAGAAGAAGAACCTGATGTCCGAGCTCGACAAGGACCAGGTCCGCAAGGGCATCGTGAAGAACATCACGGATTTCGGCGCCTTCGTGGACCTCGGCGGGATCGACGGACTGCTGCACATCACCGACCTGTCCTGGGGCCGCGTCAAGCACCCCAGCGAGGTCGTCAACATCGGTGACGAGATCCAGGTCAAGATCCTGGACTTCGACCGCGACCGCGAGCGCATCTCCCTGGGCCTCAAGCAGCTGCAGAACTACCCGTGGGAGAACGTCGAGGCCAAGTACCCCGAGAAGGCCATCGTCCAGGGCAAGGTCGTCTCGATCACCAACTACGGCGCCTTCGTGGAGCTGGAAGAGGGCATCGAGGGCCTGATCCACATCAGCGAGATGTCCTGGACCCGGCACATCAAGCACCCGAGCAAGATCCTGTCCATCGGCGACGACGTCGAGGTCATGGTCCTGAAGATCGACAAGGGCAACGAGAAGATCTCCCTCGGCCTGAAGCAGACCGAGCAGGATCCCTGGCTGTCGCTCAACGAGCGCTACCCGGTGGGCACGATCATCGAGGGCCGCGTGCGCAACCTGACCGACTTCGGCGCCTTCGTCGAGGTCGAGGAAGGCATCGACGGTCTGGTCCACATCTCCGACATGTCGTGGACCAAGCGGGTCCGCCACCCGAAGGAGATCGTGCGCAAGGGCGACCTGGTCCAGGTGCAGATCCTGGACATCGACGCCGAGAAGCGCCGGATCAGCCTGGGCATCAAGCAGCTCCAGGACAACCCCTGGCCGACGCTCGCCGAGGACTACCCGGTGGGCCGCCAGGTCGAGGGCAAGGTCATCCGCATGCTGGACCACGGCATGGTGGTGGAGATCGGCAACGACATCGAGGGATTCGTTCCGGTCGGCCACCTGGCCATCCCGAAGCTGGACAAGCCGCAGTTCTTCTTCCACGAGGAAGAGACGCTGCCGATGCACGTCATCAAGATGGACGCCGAGAACCGGCGCATCGTCCTGTCGGTGGCCGAGTTCTACAAGGACCAGCCGCGCGACACCCTCGAGGCCTACATCGCGGCCCACCCGCGTCGTGACGACGTGGTGGAGACCGAGATCGACCCCGAGGGCGCCGACGAGTACGCCGACGCCGCCGTGGACATCCCGGCGTCGCCGATCGGCGACCTGGACGGCGTGGGCGAAGGCTCCTAGCCCGACCCGCACCGATCCGGCGCAGACGAGCGATGGGGGTGGCGTCGAGCCACCCCCTTCTCCCATCCGGGCGGCCCGTGCGCGCCGGATCCGACCGAAGGAGCGACTCGCGACATGGACGGGCAGGACGGACGGCGTCGGCCCGTGCGTGTGGCCTTCCACACGCTCGGCTGCCGGCTCAACCGCTACGACACCGAAACGATGATGGCCCGCCTGTCCGGCGGCCCCGCGGATGGTCTCGCCTGCGAGATCGTCGACTGGGACGCCGCCGCCGACGTCTACGTCCTGAACAGCTGCACCGTCACCGCCCGCGCCGACCAGAAGGCCCGCCAGACCCTGCGCGAGGCGCGCCGCCGCAACCCCGCGGCCAAGGTCGTGGTCACCGGCTGCTACGCCCAGGCCCAGCCCGCGGCCCTGTCCGCGCTCGCGGGCGTCGACGGCGTGTTCGGCGTCGGCGAACGCGACGCCATCGCGGACTGGCTGCCCCGCGTGCTGGCCGCCGACGCCCCGCTGCTCGAGGTCGGCCGGCCCGAACGCGCGCGGCCACTGCCCGGCCCGCAAACGCGCCTCTCGGGCGCCGACCGCACCCGCGCCCACGTCAAGATCCAGGACGGCTGTGACCTGCGCTGCGCCTTCTGCCTCGTCTGGCGCGCCCGGGGGCGCTCGCGTTCCCGGGCGGCGCAGGAGATCCTGGCGGAGATCGCCGATTTGCAGGCGCGCGGCGTGCCCGAGATCGTGCTCACGGGCGTCCACCTCGGCGCCTACGGCCGCGACGTCGGGCCCGCAGCCGGCCTGCCCGCCTTGCTGACGGCGATCCTGGAGCGCTTCCCGGACCTGCGGGTGCGCCTGGGCAGCCTGCATCCCGACGACCTGGGGGAGCCCCTGCTGAAGCTCTACGCGGAGCGTCCGCACCTGCAGCCCTACCTGCACGTCTCCCTGCAGAGCGGCGCCGACGGCGTCCTGGCCCGGATGCGGCGCCCCTACACCGCCGCCGCCGTCGTCGGCGCGGTCGAGGCCGCGGCCGCCGCCCGGCCGGGGATCGGCATCGGGGCCGACGTGATCGCCGGCTTCCCGGGGGAGACCGAGGCGGATTTCCGGGCGACCCTGGACCTGGCGGTTTCCCTGCCCCTGGCTTACCTGCACGTGTTCCCGTTCTCGCCCCGTCCGGGGACGCCGGCCGCCGCGATGACGCCGGTGCCGCCGGTTGTCGTGCGCGAGCGGGCCGCCAGACTGACCGCTGCCGGTCGGGACCTGCAGCGGCGCTTCGAGGACGGCCTGCTCGGCGCCTGGCAGGAGGCGGTCGTGGAATCCCCCCGGCGCGCCGACGGCTGGCTGCCCGCCACGACGGGCAATTTCGCCACGGTCCTGGTGCCCGACGGCTGGGTGCCGGGGGACCTCGTCCTGGCGCGTCCGGACGGCCGGCGCGGGGGGTTGCTGTGCGCCACCGTGGTCCAGCGCAGCAGGGGGCTCGTGCCGTCCCCGGCCGCCGTGGCGGCTTCAGGGAGAGGGGGTGGCCGATGAGCGCCGAGCGCGGCAGCGTCCGGGTCCACATCGAGACCTACGGCTGCCAGATGAACGCCTACGACAGCTCGGCCATCCACGGCATCCTGGCCGCGCGCGGCTACGCCCGCTCGGACTCGCCGCTGGAGGCCGAAGTCGTCCTGCTGAACACCTGCTCGGTGCGCGACCTGGCCGAGCACAAGATCCTCAGCCGCATCGGCGAACTGCGCAGCCTGCGCCGGCGCGGTCTGGCCAACGCCGACATCGTCGGGGTGTGCGGCTGCATGGCCGAGCGGCTCAAGGGCGGCTTCGTCGCGGGCGGCCGGGGCCCCGACCTGGTCGCCGGCGTCGACCAGTACGACCGTCTGCCCGACCTGCTGGACGGCCTCCTGCAGGGCGAGCCGGCCCCGACGCCGGTAGCGGTCGGCCACCGCGACGACGTCCACTACGTCGCGCCGCCGGAGGCGTACCCGACCAACAACTCCCACCTGGTCACGATCCACAAGGGGTGCGACTACCGCTGCACGTACTGCATCGTGCCGGAGACCCGCGGCCCGCAGCGCGAGAAGGCGCCCCTGCTCATCGAGGCGGAGATCCGCCGGATCGTCGAACGCGGCGGCCGGGAGGTCACCCTGCTGGGCCAGAACGTCACGGCCTACCGCAGCGGCGACCTGGATTTCGCCGGCCTGCTGCGCCGGCTCGAGGAGATCGACGGCCTGGAGCGGATCCGCTTCCTGACCGGCCACCCCTGCGACATGACCGACGACCTGATCCGCACCATCGCCGCCCTGGACAAGACCTGCCCCTGGCTCCACGTGCCGGCCCAGAGCGGCAGCGACGCCGTCCTGCGCCGGATGAAGCGCCTCTACACCCGGGACCGCTACCTGGCGATGGTCGCCGCCGCCCGGCGCTGGATCCCGGACGTGACCTTCAGCGGCGACATCATCGTGGGCTTCCCCGGAGAAACCGACGCGGACTTCCGACGGACGCTTGAGTTGGTGCGGGAGGTCCGCTACGATCTGCTCTTCAGCTTCAAGTACTCCGAGCGGCCGGGCACGCCCGCGGCCAAGCTCGCCGACGACGTGCCGCCCGAAGCCAAGAAAGAGCGTCTGGCCGAATTGATGGCGGTCCAGGACGCGATCTGGGATGATCTGGCCGCGGCCCAGACGGGCGCCGTCTGGGAGGTCGCCGTGGAGGCGGAGGCGCGCCGTCCCGCCGGCAGCTGGCGGGCGCGGACCCCGAACAACCGCAAGGTGCTGCTGCACGGCGGCGACCACCGGCCCGGCGATCTGGTCCGGGTCCGGGTGACCGGCTGCGAGGCGTCGACATTCGAGGCGGAACCCATCAACTGACGAGGTGTGGCCGTGTGGATCTTCAAGGGGATCATCATCCTGCTGGCCGTGATCACGCTGGCCGTCTTCTTCGCGCAGAACAGCTCCCAGAGCGTGGACCTGCGCCTGCTGCACTGGCAGTGGCTGCAGATCCCCCTGTACATGGTGCTGGTCGGCTCCTTCCTGGCGGGGATCCTGGTGAGCCTGGTCGTCGGCGGCCTGCGCGAACTGGGACTGCGCACGCGCATGCACCGGCTGGGCCGCGAACTGAAGAACCGCGATCGCGAGATCGCCGAGCTGCGCACGATGCCCCTGCAGGACATGGATCTGTTCAAGGAGGAGGACTGACATGGGCAACGCCGAACCCCTGCTGCTGGGCATCGCGCTGCTGGCCCTGGTGGCCGCAGCGCTCGGCCTGATCTGGCGCGGACGCCGCGCCAAGCCGGAGCAGGAGGACAGCTACACCCGCGGGCTCGAGCTGTGGCTGGCCGGGGACCTGCCGGCTGCCACCGAAGCCCTGCGCGACGCCATCGCGCGCGACCCCGACGCGGTCGACCCCTACCTGCAGCTCGGCAACCTGCTGCGCAAGCGCGGGGAGGCCCAGCGGGCCATGGCCCTGCACCGCGGCCTCGCGGCGCGCCCCTCCCTGACGCCGCAGAAACGCATCTCGGTCACGCTCGCCCTGGTCGAGGACCTGCTCGTGCTGAAGCGCTGGCAGGAGGCCGGCGAGCTCCTGGACGAACTGCAGCGCCACAACCTGACGTCGGCGCGCTACTGGTCGGCCCGCTTCCGCCAGGCCCTGGGCCGGGGCGACGAATCGACCGCGGCCCGCACCCTGCGCGAGGCCGCGCGCCGCACCGCCCCGAACGAGCGCAAGCTGTTCCTCGACCACTACGAGTCCTTCCAACTCGACCGCGGCGTGCGCGCCGCCCTGCGCGGCGACTTCAACGACGCCCGGCGGTACGCCCGCTACATCGCCGACGACAGCCCCCGCGCCCCGGCCGCGATGTTCGTCCAGGCCCTCTCGCGGCTGGGTGAGGAAGAGCACGAGCGCGCGGCCGAGGTCGCCACCGAGGGCCTCCTGAAGGCGCCCGAACTGGTGCACCTGTTCCTGCCGGTGCTGCAGCGCTCCCTGCTGGCCACGGGCCAGTACAGCCGCGTCGTGCCCATCCTGGAGTCGGCCTGCCGCAATCCCAACGCGCCGCCGGAACTGTGGATCGCCCTGGCCCTGCTGCACGAGAAGATGGGCGACCGCGAGATGGCCGTGCAGGTCTTCGAGGAGAAGGCGGGCGATCCCCGTCTGACGCCGGCGGTCGCCTCGCCGCTGCTGCGCGCCCTGGTCAACGACCTGCCGGACAGCGATTTCACGCGCATCTGGCTGACGCTGGCCAAGCCCGAAGCCGCTTCGGCCTGGGCCTGCCGCAACTGCGGCGCCGCCCACGACGGCATGCGCTGGTACTGCCCCGAGTGCGGAGCCTTCGATTCCATCGAGCCGGCCGCGCCACGGCCGCACGAGCCCGCCCAGCCCCGGCAGCGCTCGCCGCGGCAGCTGATCGAAGCCCCGGAGGCCGCCGCGCCATGATCCGGCTCGTCGGCGCGCTCCTGCTGCTGCTCGTCGCGGTTCCGCACGCCTGGGCCGAGGATTGGACGGCCGTCGAGCGACTGTTCCGCGAAGGCGACTACGCGACGGCGCGCACGCAGGCCGTCGCGCTCGCCGCGGGCGCCCCGCGTTCCCTCGAAGGCCTGCTCTGGAACTACCGTCTGGCCACCGATCCGGTGCAGGCGGCCATGCTGCGGGAAAAGCTGCTGGAACAGGGCGGGCTGGACCCGTCGGTGCGGCGCGCCCTGCTGCTCGACGCCGCCTGGACCTCCTACGCCCAGGGCGAGCCCAGTCAGGGCTTCGCTTACCTGCCTCCGCAGGACCCGGACGCCAAGCGCCCCCAGCCCGCGTCGCGCCTGCTGGCGGGACTGCTGCACCGTGCGGCGAAGGACGAGGCGATGGCCGGGGCGACCCTCGAGCAGGCGCCCGACGATGACCCCGAGTTGCCCTGGATCATGCTGCTGCGGGGGCGCAAGGCGGCGGCCTTCGGCGATCCGGGTCTGGCCCGCAGCTGCCTCGGCACCGATGAGATCGGCGGCCGCTCGCCGACCGACGCCGACGTGCTGGCCGCCCGCTGGCAGCTCGAGCGCGACCAGGATGCCCGCCTCGCCGACCGGATCGCCGGCGAGCTGGAGCGCGCGCACCCGCGATCGCCGGCCCTCGATCTGGTGCGCGGCCTGCAGCAGCGGCGTCTCGAGCTGGCGTTGATGGACGCGGCGTCCTCGGGTCCGGAACCGCCGCCGCCGTCGCCGCACGCGACCGACGACACGCCGACCGCCCGCTACGTCCTGCAACTCGGCGCCTTCGGTGACCGCGGCCGCGCCCTGGCCTTCGTGGACCGCTGGCGAGCCTCGGTGCCCGGCCTGCACCTGGTGCAATCGCACGACGCCCGTGGCCAGCTCCTGCACAAGGTGCGCGCGGAATCCTACAGCGACCAGTCCGAAGCCGCCGCGAGCGCCGCCGCTCTGAGCGCCTCGCTCGGGCTGGCGGCCATCGTGGTCGATACCGCGGAGTCGCCGTGACCGGCAAGGCCACCCCGGCCAAGACTGTGGCCAAGTCGACGACCAAGTTGACGCCGATGCTGGCCCAGTACCTGGACATCAAGGCCGCCCATCCCGGCGCCCTGCTGCTGTTCCGCATGGGAGACTTCTTCGAGACGTTCTTCGACGACGCCAAGACACTGGCCGAGGTCTGCAACGTCACCCTCACGACCCGCGACCGCAACAGCGACCACCCGGTCCCCCTGGCCGGCGTGCCGCACCACGCCCTGGACGTCTACCTGGCGCGCCTGCTCGCCGCCGGCCTCACGGTCGCGATCTGCGAGCAGACCGAGGATCCTTCCCAGGCCAAGGGGCTGGTCCGGCGCGAGGTCGTCGAGGTGATCAGCCCGGGCACCGCCACGGCCCCCGAACTGCTGCCCGGTCCCGGCGGCATGGTCTGCCTGGCCTACCACCGCGGCGCCGCCGGCGAAGCGGGCTGGGCGACCCTGGACGCCTCCACGGGCGAATTCCGCTGCGGCCAGGAGGACGTCACGCTCCCCTCGCTCTGCGAGCGCTGCGCCGCGCGCGAGGTGATCCTGGCCGAGACCGTCGACGGCGAGGAGTTCCGCCGCTGGCGCGCGGGGCTGCCCGAAACCGTCCTGAGCGCCGTCAGCGCCGCCTGGTTCCACCCCGCGCTGGCCGCCGACACCCTGCGCGACCATTTCGGCGTGCGCGACCTGGACGCGTTCGGCCTCTCGGACGAGCGCACGTCCCTTGCCGTCAGCGCCGCGGGCGCGCTGCTGCGCTACCTGACCTCGCTGAATCTGAAGCGCCCCGTCCAGGTCGTCACCCTGCAGTTCGCGGCGCGCGGCGACCGCATGCTGCTGGACGAGGAGACGCTGCGCAACCTGGAGGTCTTCCGCACCCTGCGCGGCGAGCGCGGGGAGGGGACGCTCGTCCACCACCTCGACCGCACCGCCACCCCGGCCGGCCGGCGCCTGCTGGAACGGCGCCTGGCCGAGCCCCTGACCGACCTGGACGCGCTCGCCTCCTGGCACCTCGGCGTCGCCGGCGCGCTGGACGACCGCGACTGGCGCGAACTGGTCCGGCGCCTCCTGAAGGGCGTCGGCGATCTCGACCGCGGGGCCGTGCGCGCCGCGTCGGGCCGCATCGGCCCGGCCGCGCTGCGTCAGCTCGGCGAATCCCTGCGCGCGGCGGGGGAGGCCGTGGCCGCGGTCCGCGGCGGCGGCCACGAGGCCCATCCGGCCGCCGCCTGGGTGCGCGACACGCCCGATCCGTCCCCTCTGGCGACACGCCTGCTGGCGACGCTCGCCGAGCAGCCGCCGGCGGCGATGCGCCCCGGCGAAGTCGTCCGCCCCGGCGTCTCGGCGCAGCTCGACGCCGCCGCGGCCGTCGCCAGCGACACGCGCGGTTTCCTGGCGGCGCTGCAGGCCCGCGAACGCGAGCGCACCGGCATCGCGACGCTCAAGATCGGCTACAACCGGGTCTTCGGTTACTACTACGAGATCTCCAACAAGCACCTCGACAAGGTGCCGGCCGACTTCTCCCAGAAGCAGACGCTCGTCAACGCCGCGCGCTTCCGCACCGAGGAGCTGACAGCCGCCGAGCAGACGATCCTGGACGCGGAAGAGTGCATGGGGCGCCTCGAGGCCGAGATCTTCGCCTCCCTGCTCGCCGACGTGACGGCCAGCCTGGAGGCGATCCGCGAGCTGTCCGCGCGCGTGGGCGAGATCGACCTGCTGTTCGCCTTCGCCGAGCTGGCCGAGCGGCGCCGTTACGCGCGGCCTGTCTGCGACGACTCGCTGATCCTGGACATCGTCGAGGGCCGCCACCCGGTCGTGGAGCAGCTGCTGGAAGGGGAGTTCATCCCCAACGACGCCCTGCTGGACGGCGACGCGCGCCAGGTGCTGCTGCTGACCGGCCCCAACATGGGCGGCAAGAGCACCTACCTGCGCCAGGTCGCGCTGCTGGTGCTGATGGCGCAGGCGGGCAGCTTCGTGCCGGCCGCCCGCGCCCGCATCGGCGTCGCCGACCGCATCTTCACGCGTGTCGGCGCCGGCGACAACGTGGCCCGGGGCCAGTCGACCTTCTACGCGGAGATGAGCGAGACGGCGCGCATCCTGCACCAGATGTCCCGCCGCAGCCTGGTCGTCCTGGACGAGGTCGGGCGCGGCACCTCCACCTACGACGGCCTGTCCCTGGCCTGGGCCATCACCGAATTCCTCCACCACGACGAGGGCCCGCGCCCGCGCACGATCTTCGCGACCCACTACCACGAGCTGACCGCCCTGGAACGGTCGTTGCCGCGCCTGGTCAACCTGCGCCTCGAGGTGCGGGAGTGGCAGGGGAGCATCATCTTCCTGCACGCGGTCAAGCCCGGCTGCAGCGACAAGAGCTACGGGATCCACGTCGCCCGCCTGGCCGGCGTGCCCGAGCCGGTGCTGCGCCGCGCCGAGGAACTGCTGGCGCTGTTCAGCAGCGAAGACGCGCGCACCCTGGCGCCCGAGCGCCTGCCCGGTGCGCCCGGCTTCTCCCTGGCGGCGGACCGCCCGGCCGCGGCCTCGCGGCAGCTCTCCCTGTTTTCCGACGGCGAACGCGACGCACTGGACGCGCTGCGCGACCTGGATCTCGAGGGGATCAGTCCCATGGACGCTTTCCTCTGGCTCGCCCGCATCAAAAAGCAACTTTAAGAAGTATTTCAGCGTTGCGTCGCGCCGCCGATGTATAATCCGCCCATCATCACCCCAACCGGACGGCCCGCCATGTGGAACGTCGCCTTCTTCATGCCCGCGCAGCGGGACGTGCCGTTGCTCGTCGAGGCGACGCAGCGCGACGACGTCCGCGTGCTCGGCGTGGTCGCTCCCGACCGCGCCGCGCCCGCCGCCGCCCTGGCCGAAGTCATGGGGATGGCGGTCTGGTCGGACCTGGCGGAAGCCCCCTTCCCCCGCGACACCCTGCTGGTCGAATTGGCGGACGCCGTCGCCGCCGACGGCCCGCTCGGGCAGGGCCTGTCGGATACGGCCGCGGCCCGCGGCTGGCGGCGGCTGGGCGGCGACGACTTCCGCGGCCTGCTGCGCCCCGCGACCGCGGAATCGCTGCCGACCGACGCCGCCGCACCGGACCCGCTCCCGGACCGGCGGTCCGAGGCCGAGGCGTTCGTCCGCTCCCTGGATCGCGACCTCGCCGATCTCGCCGGCGGCGCGCAGGACCTGCCGGGGATCCTGGCGGCCTGGACCGCGACGCTGGCCCTGCGCCTCGACGCGCGCCACGCGACGCTGGCTCTGCTGCGCGAGGACGGATCCCTCCTGCTGGCCGAAGGCACACCGGTAGGGGAGACCAGGATCGAGGATGCGGACACCGGCGCGACACCCTGGCGCGAAGTCTTCGCGGGGGCGCGCCAACTGGTGGCCGTCGAGCAGGGAGTCGAAGACGGTTGGCACCTGACCGCCTGGCCGCTGACGTCCCTGGACGAGGGACCGCAGGCGTCGGCACCCCGCGCCGCCCTCGCCGTCGGCCACGCGGGCGCCGCGGCGGCCGCCCGTTTCCAGGCGCTCGGCGCGATCCTGGCGCCCGCGCTCGGGCTGCGCTGCGAGTTGCTGCGCCGGCAGACGGAACACGCCGCACTGGCCGCCCGCTTCGAAGTGGTGGCGGCGGCAGCAACGGCGGTGGCCGCCTCGCCGGGCGACGCGGTCCACGATCTGGCAGTTGCGGTGCGCCGCTGTTGCGGCGCGATCCAGGTCGAGCGCCGACCGGCGGGCGCCGATCCCCTCTGCGCCGGGATCGCGCCCGGGCAGTGGCTGTCCTTCGCGACACCCGGCCAACTGCCGCGACTGCTGCTGCGCGCCGGGGATTTCTGCTGGGATCTGCACGGCAAGCAGCGTCTCCATGCCTGGGACGCCGCCCATTTCACCGGCGACGATGCCGCCGCGGCGGGATTGTTGCTGGCCGCGACGAACCGCGGTCCGGTGGCGTCGCCGCCGATCCGCTCCGAGCCCGATCCTCATCCGGATGTCCCGCCGGATCTCAGGAACGCCCAGCCTCCTGCAGCCGCCACGGGCATTCCTGCGGCCGACGCGCCCGCCGTTCCGGAAGCGCTCCTGGACCTGCTGGCGCGGGAGATGGACCGCGCCGACCGCTACCACGGCGCCTTCTCGCTGTCGGCCTTCCGGGCGGCGGCGAACCTGGCTCCCCATCTGAGCCGCCTCGCCGCCAGGCTGCGCTCCTCCGACCGCGTGTTCTGCCACGACCCCGGCACGCTGCTGGTCTTCGCGCCCGACGAGAACCACGCCGTCGCCCAGCTCGAACAGCGGGTTCGCGAGGCGCTGCCGGATCTGGCCGCAAGCGCGGGTCTGCGCGTGAGATCCGGGCGTGCGCTCTACCCGGGCCGCTTCACCTCGCCTTCCGATCTGGTGGCGGCCGCCCTGGCCGCTCTCGGCGCCGACGCTCACGGCGATTGACGCTGCGGCGTCGCCCCCGTTATCTTGTCCTGCCGCACCCCGCGAGGCCCGCAACCCGACAGGACGCCATGGCCGTCATGCAGCGCAAGCCCATCCGCGTGCTCGACAGTGCGTCGGTCGACCGCATCGCCGCCGGCGAGGTGATCGAGCGACCGGCCTCGGTGGTCAAGGAGCTTGTCGAGAACGCGCTGGACGCGGGCGCGCGCATCATCCGGATCAACGTGGAAGACGGGGGCCTGGCCTCCATCACCGTCGACGACGACGGCGCCGGCATCCCGTTCCGCGAACTTCCCCTGGTCTGCGAACGCCACGCCACGAGCAAGATCGTCTCTTCGGCGGACATCGTGCAGGTCGCCTCCTTCGGCTTCCGCGGCGAGGCGATGGCCAGCATCGCCTCGGTCAGCCGCACGACCGTCCTGTCCCGCACCGAGGAAGAGGAAGTCGGCGGGATGATCCGCATCATCGGCGGCGCGATCGAGCGCCGCGAGCCGGCGCCGCGCAACCGCGGCACCACGATCACGGTCGAGGACCTCTTCTACAACACGCCCGCCCGCCGCAAGTACCTCAAGCTGCCCCAGGCCGAGAAGCGCGCCGTCCTGCAGACCGTGCAGTCGCTGGCGCTGGCCTACCCCGAGGTGCGCTGGCGGTTGACGGCCGACGGCGTCGCGCTGCTGGACCTGCTGCCGGCCGACTCGCTGCCGGCCCGCGCGCGGGAGATCCTGGGCCCGGCCTGCCTCGAGCACATGGCCCGCTTCGAGGCGCAGGAGGGGGGCGTCGTGGTCGGCGGCCTCGCCTCGCGCCCGACCTGGACGCGTCCCACGCGCGCCGACCAGTACGTCTTCGTCAACCGCCGCCCCGTGGAGAGCGCGCCGCTGTACCAGGCCATCCGCGTGGCCTTCAAGGACGTGCTCCCGCCGGGCCGCTTCCCGTCCGTGCTGCTCTTCCTGCAGGTGCCTCCGGGAGACGTCGACGTCAACGTCCATCCCGCCAAGACCGAGGTGCGCCTGATGCTCGAGCGCCACATCTTCGGGATGGTGGTGCACGCGCTGCGCGAGGCGCTGGACCTGCGGGCCGATCCCGCGTTCCGCCCCGTTTCCGGCGACGAACTGCCCGCCCCCGGCGGGGCCCGCGGCCCCCTGCAGAGCGTCGCCGAGGCGCAGGAGGACTACCTGCGCCGGCACTTCTCCGGCTCGGCGTCCACCGCTGCGGCCGCGTCCGGACAGCCCGGCCTCTTCGACGCGACGCGCGAGGCGCCCGCGACCCTCTCAAGCGATCCGGCGGCCGCCGCGACGGAGCAGGACGAGAGCTCCGCGATCGCGCCGCGTCAGGCCCCCTTCTGGCAGCTGCACCGCACCTACATCTGCACGCAGACCAAGGGCGGCTTGCTGCTCATCGACCAGCACAACAGCCACGAGCGCATCCTCTACAACGAGGCCCGGAAGGCCCTGGCCGCCGGACAGCTGCGCGTGCCCGTCCAGCAGCTGCTCTTCCCCGTCACGCTGGACCTGACGCCGCTGCAGCTGCAGAGCTACCAGTCGGCGAGCGCCGACCTCGAGAAACTCGGCTTCCTGATCCAGCCTTTCGGCGGCCGCTCGGTGCTCGTGCAGGGCATCCCGTCCTCGCTCAAGAACTGGAACGAGGGCCAGCTCCTGCTGGACATCCTGGACGACCTCGTCGGCGCCTCCCGCACCGGCCACGCGGCGCACGACGACCTGCTGGCCAGCTTCGCCTGCCACGGCGCGGTGCGCGCCGGCGCGTTGCTGACGATCCCGGAGATGCAGAACCTGCTGGACCTGCTGTTCGCCACCGACACGCCGCTGAGCTGCCCCCACGGACGCCCCACGATGATCCAGTACCCGATCGAGGAGCTCGAGAAGCGTTTCGGGAGACGCTGAGGTGGGCGACGCCGCGGCCCACGACATCTGCCCGGTGATCGCCGGCCCGACCGCCGTCGGCAAGACCGCCCTGGTGGTCGCGCTGGCCGCGCGCTTCCCGATCGAGATCGTCTCGCTCGACAGCCGTCAGATCTACCACGGCCTGCGGCTCGGCACCGCGCAGCCCGACGCCGTCGAGCTCGCCGCCTGCCCGCACCACCTCGTGGATTTCCTGCCGCCGCAGGAGCGCTATTCCGCCCGCCGCTTCCGCGACGATTTCCAGCGCGTCGCGACCGGGATCCGCGCGCGCGGCCGCTTCCCCGTGCTCGTCGGCGGCGCGGGCCTCTACCTTTCCGCGGTGCGCGACGGGCTGTTCACGCTGCCGGCCGATCCCGCCGCCCTGGCCCAGGTCCGTCACGAGCTGGACGCGCTGCCCGACGACGAGATCCGCGCGCGCCTGCTCGCCGAGGATCCCGCGAGCTGGGCGCGCATCCACGCGCGCGACCGCTACCGCAGCCAGCGCGCCCTGGAGATCCGCCGGCTGGCGGGGGAGTCCATGAGCGACCTGATGGCCGCCCGTCGACCGGACCCCGCGCTGGGCTGGGAGTACCCGCTCGTGGTGCTCGACCGCGACCGCAAGGACCTGCGCGCGCGCATCGCCGCGCGTCTGCAGGCCATGCTCGCGGCGGGTTGGCTGGAGGAAACGGCCGGTCTGGTGGCGCGGCACGGCGCGGACTGCCCGGGCCTGCGCACGCTGGGCTACCGCGAACTCGCCGCCCACCTCGCCGGCGAGTCGGACCTCGCGGCGGCGCTGGCAACGGTGGAACTGCGCACCGGCCAGTACGCCAAGCGGCAGCAGACCTGGTTCCGGGCCCAGCCCCGGCTGCTCTGCGGCACGCCGGACGACCCGGCCCTGCGGGACGAGGCGGCGCGGCTCCTGGCACGTGCCTGTGCGGGCGCCGCATGACCGCCGCAGCGCGCTTGACAGCGCCCGTGAAGCCGGACTATCTTGCCAAGTCTGGGGCGGGCTTAGCTCAGTTGGTAGAGCTCCAGTTTCCCATACTGGCGGTCGCCGGTTCGAACCCGGTAGCCCGCTCCAACCAGATCGACGGGGAACGGGTTGCGGCGACGCGGCCCGTTTTCCTATCCTGCCTTGGCGAACTGGCCGCCACCCGAGCCGGACGGACCCCATGATCCAGCTGATCCAGCCCTTCCCGTCGCCCCTGGACCGCGCCCACGCCTGGCGCGAGGGCGACGCCGTGACCGCGGTCGACGGCCAGCCCGTCGAGGACATGCTCGACCTCTACTACTACATGCCCCACGGCGTGAAGATGACCCTGACCATCGCCAGCCGCGACGGCGCCGTGAACAGCGTGGCCTTCGAGCCCTACGCGCTGGACAAGGTCATGAGCTGCTTCGCCGCCATGGAGTTCAAGACCTGCGCCTGCGACTGCGTCTTCTGCTTCATCGACCAGAACCCCCAGGGCATGCGCCCGAGCATCTACGTCAAGGACGAGGACTACCGGCTCAGCTTCCTGTACGGCAACTACATCACCCTGACCTCGCTGGGGCGTCGCGGCCTCGAACGCGTCATCCGCCAGAAGATGACGCCGCTGTTCGTCTCGGTGCACGCCACCGACATCGACGTGCGCACGCGCATGCTGGGCATCAAGCGGCGCATCGACGTGCTGGCGATCCTGCGGCAGCTCGTCGAGGGCGGCATCACCGTGCACGCCCAGGTCGTGCTGTGCCCGGGCTGGAACGACGGGCCCGTGCTGGACCAGTCCATCGCCGACCTGTTCGCCCTGCATCCGGGTGTGGAGACGCTGGCCGTGGTGCCGGTCGGCCTGTCGGCCCACCGCGAGGGCCTGACGAAGCTCGACCCGGTCACCCCCGCGATCGCCGAGGCCACCATCGACCTGGTCGGCGTCTGGCAGCAGCGCTGCCGCGCGCAGGCCGGCACGACGTTCGTCCACCTCAGCGACGAGTTCTACCTGCTGACCGGGCGACCCTTCCCGCCGCAGGACCAGTACGGGGACTTCGCCCAGCTCGACAACGGCATCGGCCTGACCCGCGGCCTGGAGCAGGCCTGGCGCGAGGCCCTGCAGGAGCGCGCCGCGCACGGCAAGCTGCCGACCCGCCCGGTGACGGTGATGACCGGCAAGCTCGGCGAGCTGGCCTTCGCGCAACGCCTGCTGCCGGCGCTGGACCGCCCCGGTCTGCCCAGGATCGAGCTGGTGGGGGTGGAGAACCGCTTCTACGGGGCGAGCGTGACCGTGGCCGGACTCCTCTCCGGCAGCGACATCCGGCGCGCCCTGACCGAACTGCCGGCCGCGCCCGTGCGCGACGTCCTGCTGCCGCCGCGGATGTTCAACAGCGACAACCTCACGCTCGACGGACTCGACCTCGCCGCCATCGCGGCCGACCAGCCCCACCGCCTCCACATCCCCGACGAGGAAGGTCTCATTGACTTCTGGTCGGCGATGGATTAACGTCCCGCGCAATGACGCGCCCCCTATTCGGATACGCGCCATCTTGTTGTTTCAATAGTGATTGCAGGCATTGCTTCAAGTGCGGAAGGATGGGACGTGGCGACCAGGACCGTGGTCATCGTCGGCCGCCCGAACGTGGGCAAGTCGACCCTGTTCAACCGCGTGATCGGCGAGCGGCGCTCGGTCGTCCACGAGACGCCGGGCGTCACGCGCGACCGCATCGCCGAGCTCACCGACTGGGCGGGGCACTCCTTCCAGCTGCTGGACACCGGCGGCATCATCCCGTTCGGCGAGGAAGCCACGCGCTTCGACAGCCTGGTCACCGAGATCGCCCACCTCGCCATCGCCGAGGCCGACGTGGTCATCTTCATGGTCGACGGCTCCGGCGGACTCTCCACCTGGGACGACAGCATCGCCGTGCACCTGCGGCGCAGCGGCAAGCCCGTGGTGCTGACCGTCAACAAGGTCGAGAAGGAGCACCAGCGCTACGGCGCCGCGGATTTCTACCGCCTCGGCCTGGGCGAACCGCACTGCATCAGCGCCCTGCACGGCCTGGGCGTGGGGGATCTGCTCGACACGGTCGTGGCGGACTTCCCGGTCGGCCCCGAGCCCGAGCCCTGCGACATGAAGATCGCGATCCTCGGCCGCCCGAACGTGGGCAAGTCCAGCCTGCTGAACCTGCTGGTCGGCCGCAAGGAGGCGCTGGTCAGCGAGATCGCCGGCACCACGCGCGACGCCATCCACACCGACCTGCACTGGCACGGCCGCACCCTGCGCCTGATCGACACCGCCGGCCTGCGCCGCAAGGCGCGCGTCGAGGAGGCCATCGAGGTCTTCAGCAACATGCGCACCGTGCGCGCGCTGGAGGAGTGCGACGTCGCGGTGCTCATGGTCGACGCCACCGAGGGCACCGTCACCCAGGACGCCAAGATCGCCGGCCTGATCCACGACGCGGCCAAGGGCGTCGTGGTCGCCTTCAACAAGTGGGACCTGGTCGAGAAGGACCAGGCCACGCACCTGAAGGTCTGGGAGGAGTTCTGCCGCGAGGTGCCCTTCCTGACCTACGCGCCCTGGTTCACGCTGTCGTCCCTGACCAAGCAGCGCTCGGGCAAGGTGCTGGAGCTGGTGTGGGAAGTGTTCGAGCAGCGCTCCCTGCGCATCGACACCAGCGAGTTGAACACCTTCCTCGAGGCCATCATCCACAAGCAGCCGCCGCACTTCCACGGCGGCGGGACCGGCAAGGTCTACTTCGCGACGCAGGCGGAGTCCTCGCCGCCGGCCATCGTGCTGTCGGTGAACAACCCGAAGTTCTTCGACCGCAGCTATCTGCGGTTCCTGAACAACCAGATCCGCGAAGCCTACGGGTTCAAGGGCAACCGGATCTTCATCAAGACCAAGCGTCACTGAGCGGAAGGCGCCCATGCTCCTGCTGTTGAGCCTGATACTGGCCTATCTGCTGGGCGCGGTGCCCTTCAGCTTCATCGTGGCGCGCGCGGTGCGCGGGATCGACCTGCGGCATCACGGCAGCGGCAACCTCGGCGCCACGAACGTGTTCCGCGCCGTGGGGCCGCGCTGGGGCGTCCTGGTGCTGCTGCTGGACATGGCCAAGGGCGCCGGCGCGGTGCTGATCATGTCGGCGGTGGCGAACAGCTGGCCGCCGGGACAGCCGACGCCGCTGCACCTGCCGCCCGACCTCTGGCGCATCTTCGCCGGCTTCGTCGCTTCGCTCGGCCACACCCTGTCGCCCTTCGTCAGCTGGCACGGCGGCAAGGGCGTGGCCACGACCTGCGGCGCCTTCTTCGTGCTGGCGCCGTACCCCACGCTCATCGCCCTGGGCGTGTTCTTCCTGGTGCTGGCGTGGCGCCGGATCATCTCGCTGGCCAGCATCTGCGCGGCGGTGATCCTGCCCGTCACCGTCGCCTTCTTCGAGTGGCGCTCCGCGCAGTTCTCGCGCACGATCACCGTCTTCGCCATCGTGATCTGCGGCTGGGTGGTGTTCCGGCACCGCGCGAACATCCGCCGCCTGCGCGCCGGCACCGAGGCGGCCATCGGCGCCGGGAACAACCGGTCGAAGGCCCCGGACGGGCCGCGGGAGCGCTCGTGAAGGCCGCCGTCCTGGGCACCGGCAGCTGGGGGACGGGCTTCGGCCGCCACCTGGCCTCGCTGTGGAGCGAGGTGGTCATGTGGGGCGTCGAACCCTCCCAGGTCGACGCCATCGCGACGACGCACGCCAACCCCGAGTACTTCCCCGGCCTGCTGCTGCCGCCGAACCTGACCGCCACCCTGGACCTCGCCGCGGCCGTCGGCGGCGCCGACGCCGTCTTCGTCGTGCTGCCCAGCCAGGCGGTGCGCGACGTCGCCATCCGCCTGCGCACCTGCGACCTGCGCCCGGGCTGCCCGATCGTCTGCCTGAGCAAGGGGCTCGAGCTCGACACGCTCAAGCGGCTCAGCACCGTCCTGGAAGAGGAGCTGTGCCAGGATGCCGCCGGCGGGTCCCACCCGATCGGCGTGCTGCTCGGCCCCAGCCACGCCGAGGAGGTCGTGCTGGGCATGCCCACGGCCCTGGTGCTGGCGGGCTACGGCGACGGCTGGCACGCCCTGCAGGGCCGCCTGGCCGGCCCCACGCTGCGCGTCTACACGAACGACGACCTGCTCGGGGTGGAGATCGCCGCCGCGTTCAAGAACGTCATCGCCATCGCGGTGGGCATGTGCGACGGGCTGGGCTACGGCGACAACACGCGCGGCGCGGTGATGACCCGCGGCCTGAAGGAACTGGCGCGCCTGGGCATCGCGCTGGGCGGCCGCTTCGACACCTTCTACGGCCTGTCCGGGATCGGCGACCTGATCACCACCTGCACGAGCCGCCACTCGCGCAACCGCAACTTCGGCGAGGCGGTGGCCCGCGGCGACCACGATCCGCAGGAGATCCTGCGCGACGCCAAGCAGGTGGTCGAAGGGGCCGTGATGACGCAGGCCGCCTTGAAGTTGAGTGCGAAGCATCAGATAGAACTTCCTATCACACAGGAAGTTCACCATGTGCTATATTCCGGCAAGTCGGCCGCCAGGGCCATGCAGGACCTGATGGAGCGGACGTTGCGATCCGAGCTGGAGTGACTTCGCGGGAGGGATGATCGTGGCCGATCTGCCCGACAAACTCTACTACTCGATCCGCGAGATCGCCGAGCACACCGGAGTGGAGCCGCACGTGCTGCGCTACTGGGAGACCGAGTTCCCCACGCTGCGACCCAAGCGCGCCCGCTCCGGCGCGCGCACCTACCGCCGCCGCGACGTCGAGGAAATCCAGCTGATCCGCCGCCTCCTGCACGAGGAGGGCTACCGCATCGAGGGCGCGCGCAAGTTCCTGCGCGAGCGCCGCCAGACCCAGGAAACGCCGGCGCCGGAAGCGACGCGCGACGACATGTTCACCGCTCAGGACCGCACCGCCCGCCTGCAGGCCGTGCGCGCGGGCCTGCGCGAAGTGCTCGACCTGCTGGCCGCCATGAAGACGCCGGGCAAGGGCTGAGTCGGCCGGTGCGATCCCCCTTGTCCCGAACGGGGTCGCGTATTAGATTGTCCGTTCGCCCGGGCCCTGCCCGGGCACGTTTTGAAGGGTCGGGCCGTAGCGCAGCCCGGTAGCGCACTTGCATGGGGGGCAAGGGGTCGGCGGTTCAAATCCGCCCGGCCCGACCACCAACTCCCGAAAAGACAACGGGTTGCCGGCAAGGCAACCCGTTTCTTTTTGCCTGAAAATCTTCGGGGCACCCTGGGGGCACCCTCCGTCGGTATCCACGGATCGTCGGGGCAAGCGGTGGCGACATTGTGCCCGCCCTATTCGATCACACAGCCCGCCATGTGACAGTACGGGCAGTCGTCGTTCCACCCGCCGTCACTGACGAAGATCGGGATCATGCCGACATTCTCGCCGTACCCGGAAGCCCGCACTTCTTTAATCCTGTCCTTTTCACGTCGCGCACCCGGTGCGATCATGTGCGCGGTACCGCACCCTGACCCGGAGATCGCACTTGAGCCTGACGCGGACGCCGCCCATCCCCTTCGGCTACCGCACCAGCGCCTTCTGGTACGCGCTCGGGGCGCGCATCGCCGTCGGCGCGCCGCGCGGCGTCGTGCGCTGGGCGGCGCGGCGGGTGGGGGACTGGTACGGCTGGACCCATCCCGGCGTATGGCGGACCGTGGCGCGGCAGCTGTCGCTGGCGGACCGGGCCCGTGGCGACGGGCGGCGCACGCCGGTGCAGCGTCCCTTCCGTGAGTTCAGCGAGACGGTCGCGGACTTCCTGCGGTTGGCCGGCGGCCGCGGCGATCAGATCGTGGCGGAGATCGAGGTGTCCGGGCTCGATCACCTGCAACGCTGCCAGCAGAGCGGCGAAGGCATCCTGTTCCTCAGCGCCCACATGGGCAACTGGGAAGCGATCGGGGCCTGGGGCGCGTCGCGGGGCCTGCGCGTGCTGGGCGTGGCGCGCCCGCACCCGAACCCGCGCGTGGACGAGTTCTTCAACGCGGCCCGCCGCCGCTTCGGCCTGGCGGTGTTCCCCCTGGGCGCAGATCCCCGCCTGCTCGCCGAGCACCTGCAGAGCGGGGGCGTGGTCGCCATCGTCGGCGATCGCGACTTCACCGGGCACGGCGCCGAGGTCGCCTTCCTGGGCGCCCGCACGCGGCTGCCGCAGGGGTGGGTCCGGCTCGCCCAGACGACCGGCGCCTGGGTCCTGCCGGGCTGCCACCATCGGCTGGTCGAGGACGGGCGCCGCGTCTCGCGCCTGGAATTCCGGGAGCCGTGGCGCGTCGCGCCCGGCGAGGCGGGCGCCGCCGAGGCCTTCGCCCGCGGCTCTGCGTTCCTCGAGGAGTTGATCCGCGAGGATCCCGGCGCCTGGACCGTCTTCGACCCCGTGCTGCTGGGAGGCCCACCGCATTGAACGACGTCGGCGTGATCCTGCCCGCCCTGAACGCGGCGCGCTTCCTGCCCCCGCTGATCGCGGAGATCCGCGGCCTGCACCCGGAACTGCGCGTGCTCGTGGTCGACGACGGCAGTGACGACGGCACCGCGCAGGTCGCGCGCGACGCCGGCGCCGAGGTCGCGGTCCACCCCGGGAACCGCGGCAAGGGCGCCGCCCTGCAGACCGGCTTCGCCTGGGCCCGGGACCACGGCTGGCAGTGGGCCTTCACGATGGACGCCGACGGCCAGCACCTGCCGCGCGAGATGCAGGCCTTCCTCGACGCGGCGCTGGCCGGGGATCTGGACGTCGTGGTCGGCACGCGCATGGACCGCACCGCGGACATGCCCTGGATCCGCAAGGCGACGAACGTGTTCACCAGCCGGGTCGTGAGCCGCCTCGCGGGCGTGCACATCCCCGACTCGCAGAACGGCTACCGGCTCTTCCGCGTCGCGGCGCTCGCAGGTCTGCGCGTCACGACCAGCCGCTACGACTTCGAGAGCGAGGTGCTGGTGCGTCTGGCCCGCCGCGGCGCCCGCATCGGTTCGGTCCCGACCACCACGGTCTACGGCGAGGAACGCAGCGCCATCCACCCTCTGCGCGACACCGTGCGGTTCTTCCGCCTCGTGCGTCGCCTGAGCCGCACCCGCGACGAGGAGCGTCCATGACCCGCCACATCCTGCTGAGCAACGACGACGGCATCGAAGCCCACGGCCTGAACCTGCTGGCCCGCGCCCTGGCCGATCGCGGCGACGTCCGGGTCAGCGTCGTGGCGCCCTCGGAGCAGCAGAGCGCCACGAGCCACTCGCTGACCATCCGCAACCCGATCCGCGTGCTCGACTGCGGGCCCGGCCGCTGGGCGGTCACCGGTACGCCCACCGACAGCGTGCTGATCGCGGTCGAACACATCCTGCGCGACGACCCGCCCGACCTGATCATCAGCGGCATCAACCACGGCGCCAACATGGGGGAGGACGTCACCTACTCCGGCACGGTGGCCGCCGCGCTCGAAGGCGCGATCCTGGGCTTCCCCAGCTACGCCCTGTCCTGCGCCTCGTGGCACCCGCGCGACTGGGGCGCGGCGGAGGCTTTCGTGCGCCACCACCTGGACGACCTGCTGGCGGTCCCGCTGCCGGGCAATGCACTGCTGAACGTGAACATCCCGGACATCCCGGCCGCCGAGGTGCGCGGCATCCGCACCTGCCCGCTGGGGAGCCGCCGCTACAAGGACGTCATCACCGAACAGACCGACCCGCGCGGCCGCCCCTACCTCTGGATCGGCGGGCGCGGCCCGACCTGGGAGCAGATCCCGGACACCGACGCCGTGCTGCTGCAGCAGGGTTTCGTGGTGGTCACCCCGCTGCGCGTCGATCTGACGCACTCCGAAGTGCTGGCCGGCATGGGCGGGCTGGACCTCGCCGGGCCGCTGCGGCCGGCGGCGGGGGCGTGATGCGGGACTACGCCGTCGCCCGCCGCCGCATGGTCGACGAGCAGATCCGCGACGCCGGCGTCACCGACCCGGCCGTCCTCTGCGCGATGCGCGAGGTGCCCCGCCACCGTTTCGTGCCCCGGCTGCTGCACCACCGCGCCTACCAGGGCTGCGCCCTGCCCATCGGCCACGGCCAGACCATCAGCCAGCCCTTCATCGTGGGCCTGATGACCGCGCTGCTGGAGCTCAAGGGCGACGAGCGCGTCCTGGAGGTGGGCACCGGGTCGGGCTACCAGGCGGCCATCCTGTCCCGGCTGGCCCGCGAAGTGGTCAGCGTCGAGCGCATCGAGGCGCTGGCCCTGCGCGCCGCCCGGACGCTCGAGGAGCTGGGCTGCGCGAACGTCGTGATCCGGGCGGCCGACGGCGCCGACGGCCAGCCCGCAGCCGGCCCCTTCGACGCCGTCGTGGTGACGGCCTGCCCCCCGCGCCTGCCGTCCCTGCTCTTCCACGTCCTGCGGGAGGGAGGGGTCCTGGTCCTGCCGATCGGGGACGACGACGATCAGATCCTCTACCGCTACCGCAAGGTGGGGGGGGAGCCGGTCGTGGAGCGGTCGGTGGCCTGCCGGTTCGTGCCGATGCTGGACGGGGTGCAGAAGCTCGCCGGGGAGTGACGCTGGCCCGGAAGCAGTCCTTGCGTTTCCCGCCCCGCAGGTGCATCTTGTGCGTCTGTTTCGCGGATCCCCGGCCGAGGTCGGGGGGGGCCGTGGACCGCAGTTCAGGTCGGGGCGTAGCGCAGTCCGGTAGCGCACCTGGTTCGGGACCAGGGGGTCGGAGGTTCAAATCCTCTCGCCCCGACCACACGATAAGGAACGGGCCGCCTCAGGGCGGCCTTTCCTGTTTCTTCGGCGTTCGATGTCACCGCTCCTATCTCAACCCGATCAACCGTCGCCAGACCCCCCGGCCCGGCAACGGGACCTCGTGCTCCACGCGCCGCACCTCGCCCCCCGGTTCCAACAGCGCGTACCCCTGCCAGCTCTGGGGCAGCCCCAGGTAGCGAACGCCGTCGTGCTCGCACTCGTGCCAGCGGTGATGGTGCCCGAAGAACCACCAGCGCGGCCGCAGGTGCGCCGCCACGCGCGCCAGGCCGGCCACGCCGGGCGGACCCAGGTGGGCGAGCGCGACCTCGCTGGTCACCCCGATGCCCGTGGGGCAATCGTGGCTCAGCACGAAGTCGATGCTGCCGGGAGCGTGCGCCAGGCAGGCGTCGATGTCCCGCTCGCGGATCTCGCTGCCGCACGGGGTCGACCAGGCGTCCATGTAGCGCGCGCCGCCGACGCACAGACAGTTCCACTCGCCCAGGCGTTGGCGGGAGGCGCGGGGCAGGTGGGTGACGACGTCCGCGTAGTCGCGCACCAGCCGCTCGAACGCCGCGAAGTCCTCGTGGTTGCCCTCGATGAAGGCCGTCGGGTGAGAGAATCGTCGCCCGCCGCGCCGGAAGTGGCGGTGCAGTTCGGCGCCGAACAGGCCGAAGTCTCCCAGCACCAGCACCCGTTCGACGGGACGGCCCCAGGTCTCCTGCGCGTGGGCCGCCTGCGCGTCGACGACCCCGTAGTGCGCGTGGACGTCGCTGAGCAGCAGGACCGAACCTTCGCCCGTCGTCATCGCGTTCAGCTCCCCCTGAACTCGTGGTCCAGCGCGGTCTGCAGCGTCTTGATGTGGGCGAACACGGTCTTCAGGGTCTTGCGCGTCGCGGGGCCGAGGGCGTCGGGTTCGAGCCGGTTGTCGGGTTCGAGGCGGTCGAGGATCCGGCGGGACTGGTGCTGCAGCCGCAGGTCCATCAGGAAGCGGTACGACTCGGCGAGTTCGGCCGCGGTTTCGGCGTGCAGCTTGCCGGCCGCCGCGAGGACGGCCAGGCGGTCCGCCGTGGCGGTGGCGTCGACCCCGTGCTGCAGGGCGCGCAGTCGCGCGTAGTCGACGATCTGCGCCATGACGCCCTTGACGTCGAAGGTGGCGCGGTCCGCCTCGCCCTTCTCCAGCGCGAAGCCGCCGAACAACCGCAGCGGCGGCTCGTACTGCAGCACGCTGCGCGCGAGCAGGTGCAGGAAGCGGGGCTCGCTCGCGATCTCGTCCGCCAGGCTGGCGCGCAGTTCGGCGACGAGCCCGTCCCGCGCGAGGGCGCCCCGGAAATCGAAAAAGATCTTCACCTGCAGCAGGTCCTCGGCCTCCAGGGTGTGGATCCAGCCCGCGAACGTCCGCCGCCAGCCGGAGAGCGACTGGCAGCAGCGGGGCTCCCCGGACATGATGCCGCCCCGGCAGTAGGGGTAGCCCGCGGCGTCCAGGATTTCGGAGAGCCGCGTCCCCAGGCTCAGGAAGTAGGCGCGCGCCGCCGCTTCCGCGCCGGCCTCCAGGTCCGGGTAGATGATGGCGTGGTCCTGGTCCGCCAGCAGGCTCACCTCGGCGCGCCCGAGACTCCCCATGAGCATGACGTCGAAGTCCGACGGCGGCGGGCCCAGTTCGGCGATCGCCAGTTCGATGCCTTTGCGCACGGCCGTGTCCGCGTTCTGCGAGAGCATGCGGCTGACCTGCAGCGCGTCGGCCCCGTGGCTCATCATCAGGCTGGCCATGGTCGCCAGGCGCCGGTTCGCCGCCGCCAGGTCCTCGCTGCTGCGCGCCGCGCCCAGGTCGAGCACGCGCGGCTGCGCCAGGCGGGTGGCCACGGCCATGCACCCGGGCCTGCCCTGCAGCACCACGCGCGACAACGACAGCATGACCCGCACGGCGCCGCCGTCGCGCGTGACCAGCTCGGCCTCGTAGCGGATCGGCGCGTGGTCCCCGTCGGCCACCGCCTGCCAGTGCCGGCGCCCGCTCTCCAGCTCGGCGGTTGTCGGGAGCACCAGCTTCCCGGCATCCAGGCGCGCGAACTCCTCGCGATCGTAGCCCGCCAGCTTCAGCATGCTCGCGTTGGCGAAGAGCCCCTCGTCGCCCACGGACATGAAGATCGATTCGCCGGCCGATTCCACCAGCGAGCGGTACTTCTCCTCGGAAGTCTTCAGGGCGGCGGCCGTGAGCAGACGGCCGCGCTCGGCCTGGTAGCTCGTGCGCAGCAGGAAGACCAGCAGCAGCGTCACGGCCGCGAGGATCAGCAGGGCCGCCGCCTGCAGCCGCCCGGTCACCGCCGCCACCTCGCGGTCGACGTCGTCGGTGTAGACGCCGGTGCCGATGATCCAGCCCCAGGGCGCGAAACCCATGACGTACGACAGCTTCGGCACGACGCGCGCGGGGTCGTCCTTCCACTGCCACATGTAGTCGACGTACCCGGCGCCCTCGCGGCGCACCACGTCGGCCATCGCGACGAAGATCAGCTTGCCGTGCGGGTCGGCGAAGGCGGACAGGTCCTCGCCCTCGAGGTCGGGCCGGTAGGGGTGGACGATCATCCGCGGCTGCAGGTCGTTGATCCAGAAGTAGTCCTTGCCCTCCTGGCCGTAGTGGAGGCTGCGGACCTGCAGGATGGCGGCGGCCTGGGCCTGCTCGCGCGTGAGGTGGCCCGCGCGCTCCTCGGCCTCGTAGCGGGCCAGGATGTTCCACGACGACTCGGTCAGCTCGCGGATCATGAGCCGCTTCTGGTCCATCACCGCGCGGCTCAGGGTGGGCAGGAAGTGGAAGAAGACCACGCCGGAGAAGAGGCTGATGGCCAGCAGGGCGGGCAGGCCCGCGCGCAGCGCAAGACGCTTCATCGTGGTAACCTGCCCGCCGATTTCATGCCGATGCCTCCACGCCGGAGCCTACAGCAGGAACTGCACGCCCGCCAACAGCTGGTTGGGGCTGTCGCCGGTGCTGAATTCCAGACCGTAGCGCAGCTTGTGCTTCAGCCGGTAGTAGTGCAATCCCGCCGTCACGTTCGAGGTCTGCACTCCCGAGTCGTGATCCACGACGGCGAACTTGCCCGTCGCCTGCACGCGGTCGCGGCGCAACCCCGACTCGACGAACCAGGTGCTGCCGTGGAAATTGATATTGTCCCAGTCATACCAGCCGGCGTTGAGCGTGCCGAACAGCCCGCCCACGACGAAGCCGGACTGCAGGTCGAGCACGAAGGCCCGGCTGTCGATCGTCCAGCCCGGATCGGCGGCCGACACGTAGCCGGCGCGGTTGGCCCGTCTCTGGTAGTCGATCCCCGTGCCCAGCAGCAGGTAGGGATCCCCGCCCAGGCGCTCCTGCCCGTGGAACCAGGCCGTGGGCGCGTCGCCCACCACCGCGTACTCCAGGTGCCCGGTGAAGCGCGGCGCCGCCTCGGGATTCTTAGTGGTCCCGACTTCGTAGCCGTCGAAGACGCCTGCTCGGTAGGCGAACTTCCCGCCGCTAGCGCCGTGCAGCATCAGGCCCTGGTCGCGCCAGACGAAGGTGTTGGCCAGCTTGATCACCTCGGCGTTGTAGTCCAGCCCCAGCAGGCTCGCGGCCGATGACGTGCTCTCGAAGGACAGCGGCAGCAGGATCAGCCCCACCTCCAGCCAGTGGTCCCCGTGCAGGCGCAGGTCGACGAAGAGGTCCTGCAGGTCGGTGGCGACGCCGCTCGCGGCGCTGTGCCCGGCGTTGTCGTTGTCCGTCTCGGCGAAGACCTTCACGCCGTCGGCGATCTGGCCGCTGAAGATCAGGCGCCCCCGGCGCAGGTAAACGTCGTGGTCGGCCGCGGCGTCCGCCACCGTCACGGCGTGGAACTGACCCAGCAGACCGAACTGCAGGTTGCCCCCGTCGTCGAAGTCCCAGCGGGGACCGGCCAGCGCGGGAACGGCCGTGACCGTCAACACCACCAGCGCCGCCCGCAACAGCAAGTCCGTCCTGGTCATCGTTCAACTCCTTGTCGGGAAGGAAAGGGAGGCGGGCCGGCCGACCGGCCCGCGCTTTCAGGCCTCGACGGCGACCCGCCGGTTCTTCGTCACCAGCGACACCACGATCAGCGCCAGGAAGCTCAGCGGGATCGAGATGATCCCCGGCTGCCCCAGGGGGTGCCACGCCTGTTCGGCGGTCAGCCCGTACGGTCCCGCGAACATCTCCGGCCCGGTCAGGATGATCCCGAGCGAGGAGACGATGCCCACGATGATCGAGGCCACGATGCCCGCCGCGGTGGTGCGCGGCCAGAACAGGAGCATCAGGATGGCCGGCAGGTTGGCCGACGCCGCCACGGCGAAGGCCCAGCCGACCAGGAAGCTCACGTTGACCCCGCGGAAGACGATGCCCAGCACGATCGCCACGATGCCCACGGCGAAGGCGGCGATCTTGCCGGCGCGCACCTTCTGCCGGTCGCTCAGGTCCATGCGGCCGAAGCGGTCCATCAGGTCGTGGGCCACCGCGCCCGAGGCGGCCACGATCAGGCCGGCGACGGTGCCCAGCACGGTCGCGAACGCGATGGCCGAGATGATGGCGAACAGCACGCCGCCGAAGGACATCGCCAGCAGCGGCGCCGACATGTTGTTGTCGGCCGGGTTCACCGTGCCGTTGACCGCCGCGCCGAGACCCATGAACAGGGTCAGGACGTAGAAGAACCCGATCGAGGCGATGGCCACGATCGTCGACTTGCGGGCGCAGGCCGGGCTCGGCACGGTGTAGTAGCGGATCAGGATATGCGGCAGCGCCGCGGTCCCGAAGAACAGGGCCATCATCAGCGACACGAAGTTGAGCTTCTCGGTCGTGGTGTGCACCTTGAACTTCACGCCCGGCTTCATCTGGTCGGTGCCCGAGACCATCTTGGGCGTGTAGACGGCGTACTTCGCGCCCTTCTCGTCGGTCACGGCCTGCTTCTGCCACTGTTCGATGCGGGTCTCGGGATGGGTCAGATGGGCCAGGAAATCCAGCGGGCCCACCGAGCCGGTGCCGGCGGCGGCTTCCGCTTCGCTCATGCCGCCGATTTGCCGCAGACGGCCGACGGGCTCCAGCACGCCGCCGGCCACGCCGTTGACCACCCCGTCGCTGGTCCACTGCGCCCGCCAGAGCGTGCCGTCGGCCTCGCGCTTCCACCAGGTGGTCGTCCCGTCGCGGACGTACTTCTGCAGGCTGCCGGTCGTGTGCAACAGCGCGTACCCCTGCTCCAGGAGCTGGCTATCGGTGGCCTGCACGGTCATCTCGCCGCGGGGGGCGCCGCTCTCGAGCCCCACGGGCTCGGTGCTCAGGCCGCGCGAGAGCACGAAGCCCACCAGGATGGTGGAGAAGATCAGCAGCAGGCCGCCCTTGAGGAACTGCACGTAGGTCGTGGAGGTCATGCCTGCGGCCGACACGATGACGATCACGATGGCGCCCACCAGGATCACGCCCACCCAGTGGGGCAGGCCGAGCAGCGGTTCCACCAGCGACCCGGCGCCGTTCATCTGCGGGATGAGGTAGCAGATCGACACCACCAGCGTGGAGATGGCCGCGGCCAGCTTGATGCCGCGACTGTCGAACTTGGCGTCCAGGGCGTCGGTGAAGGTGAACTTGCCCATGCGCTTCATGGGCTCGGCCACCACGAACAGCGCCACGACCCAACCGGCCAGGTAGCCGATGGAATACAGGAAGCCGTCGTAGCCGAGCGTCGCGATCATGCCGCAGATGCCCAGAAACGACGCGGCCGACAGGTAGTCCCCGGCGAAGCTGATCCCGTTGACCGCCCAGTGGATCTGCCCGCCGGCGGCGTAGTAGCCCGCAGCCGACTTCGCCTTGCGCGCGAAGAAGAAGCTCAGGAACAGCACCGCCGCGACGAACAGCGCGAAGATGACGATGGAGAGGGGCGTTCCGTGCAGGTTCATGCGCCGGCCCCTTTCTCGCTGCGGGTAACGTTCAGCTCGCGCTCCTTGCGCGTGCAGAGATGGTTGTAGATGAGCGCCAGGACCAGGGCGAAGATGATCAGCCCGAAGCCGTAGACCACGGCGAGGTTGAGCCCGGCGAACACGATGGTCTGCATCGCGCGGCCTTCGTTGACGACGTTCGTCATGACGAACCCGGCGTAGACGACGCAGTAGATGATGAACATCACGACGCCCAGCCGGGTCTTGTAGCCGCTGGCGGGATCCGGACCGGAAGAGCGGGCGGGTCCGTGGAGCATCTTCCCTCCTAGGGTGCAGGCGGACGACAGGGGGGGAGCGCCGGAAGCCGCCGGGCGCCGCCCTGGGGAGCGCAATGCGTGGAAACCTAGCATGCTGTGAAATATTACACAATGAATTCGACGAGACTGCGAATTGTGAAATTTTCCCCTGTCCGGCTCGAGCAGGCGGGTCGTTCCCACGCCGACGCCTGCGGAAACCTCTTGCCCCGCGGGGTGTTCACGGCCATCATCCGCACAGGACGACCAGCCACGGAGGACTGCCGCCCATGCCCAAGCCCACACCGCGCCCGTCGCCCCGACGGCGCCCGAAGTTCCGCTTTCCGCTCGCTGCCCTGATCGTCATGCTGTCGGCCGGCGCCCTGGCCGCGGCGCCCGAAGCCAGCTACGTCGTGCGCAACGGCGACTCGCTGGGCCGGATCGCGACGCGCTGCGGCACCTCGGTGGCCGAGATCAGCCGCCACAACAAGTTGCCCGGCGACATCGTCCACGTCGGTCAGGTCCTGAGGATCGCCGCCCCCTTCCAGAAGGTCCAACCGGACAAGATCTCCTGGCGCCACCCCTACACGGGCAAATCCGGCCGCGTGCTGCGCTCCTTCGGCGCCCAGGCGGGTTCGATCGTGGCGCGACGCACGGGATCGGACATCGCCTATCCGGCCGGGGGAGAGGTCGTGGCGCCCGCGAACGGTCTGGTGCGCTACGTGGGGGAGCAGGCCGGCTACGGGACCCTCGCCATCATCGACCACGGCGGCGGTTTCGCGACGGTCCTCTCGCCCCTGGATCCCGCGGACCTGGAGATCGAAGCCGGAAAGATCGTCCTGAAGGGCGAACCGCTGGGCCGCACCGGTCAGCCGGCCGAGGGCAAGGAACCCTACCTTCACGTCGAACTGCGGGTGCAGAGCGAGGCGGTGGACCCGTCGCGACTGCTGCGCTGATCCCCGAGCGCACCGGAGGCCTGCCGTGGATCTCAGCACCGTCATCCGCGCCGTGCCCGACTTCCCCAAGCCGGGCATCCTGTTCCGCGACATCACGCCGCTCCTGAACGAACCCGCGGCCTTCCGCGCCGCCCTGGACGGCATGGCCGCCCTGGTGCGCGACGTGCCCTGCGACCGCCTGGCCGCGCTCGAGTCGCGCGGGTTCCTGTTCGCCGCGCCGCTGGCCCGGCAGTGGGGGATGGGTCTGGTCGTGATGCGCAAGCCCGGCAAACTGCCTGCGGACACGGTGTCGGAGAGCTACGCGCTGGAGTACGGCACCGCCACGCTGGAAGTCCACCGCGACGCGATCGCGCCCGGCGAACGCGTGCTGATCGTCGACGACCTGCTGGCCACCGGCGGCACCGCCGCGGCCGCCGCCGCCCTGGTGCGGCGCCTGGGCGGTGCGGTGGCGGGGCACCTGTTCCTGGTCGAACTGGAAGGTCTGGGAGGGCGCGAGCGCCTGGCCGGCGACCCCGTGTTTTCACTTGTCAAATTTCGGGAGCCCGGCTAGTTTGCGTTTCCGGCCTTCACCGGTGCCATGGGACGGTCCCGGCCGTCGGGACCGAGTCCTGATCCACTGCACTCGACTCGATCCGCTCGGGTGCCCCAGTAGCTCAGCTGGATAGAGCACCGGTTTCCTAAACCGGGGGTCGCAGGTTCGAGCCCTGTCTGGGGTACCACCGCTCCGACGTTTTTGAACGATGATATCGCCCACACCATGACGTCACCGGGTTTTCTGACAATTATTCAACGTGGGCCGGGGGAGTGGCCGCCTGCGGGAAATTCACGAATCCGTGCCGCTCCAATCCCTGCAGGTAGAGCCAGACGCGCTCGCTGGCGCTGTCGGCCTGATCCGGATGCGCGGCCACGAACCCGCGCATGATGTCGGCGACGCTGCGGCGGCCGTCCAGCAGGCGCCAGATCGTGCTGCCGAAGGCCTCGAGGCGCACTTCGATGTAAGCGCGTTCGGGCGGCAGGCGGGATTGCAGCCAGCGCGCGAGCGGACCGCTGCGGAAGCGCGGTTCCAGCAGGACGACCTGCGAGACGCCGTCGACGCGCGAGTCGACCAGGGTCTGCGGCACCATTTCCAGGATCCGGTCAGCCTCGATCGCCTTACGTTGAGCCCACCATCGATTCCCCATGCGGACTGACGCCTCCTGGTCACCCGGAACCCGCTACAAACGGCATCGGCGCAGGCTAGCATCATTCCTGTCGGGTCACAAGCCACGGCGCGTTCCGCGCTTTTCTTCGGCGCGTCGATCCGCTACATTACCGACGTCGCCGAATGCCCCGAAAGGAACGCCATGAACGAACCGACCGTCACGGAACGTTGGTGGGGAGCCTCTTGCTACGTCAGCGCGCTGGTCGTGCTGCCCATCCTGATGGTGGAGAACAAGGGGGAGTTCCTGGCCCGTCACTGCCGGCAGGGATTCACCCTGCTCGCGGCCGAGGTCGTGCTGCTGCTCGTGCTGGGGATCGTGGACCACAGTCTCGGCCGCATCCCGCTGCTCGGCATGCTGCTCTCGGTGGTCCTGCACCTGGTCGGATTGCTGACCTGCCTGGGAATCTCCGCGCTGGGCTTCGCCAAGGCGTTGACCGGCGAATCCTGGCACCTGCCGTTCCTCGATGAATTCGCCGCGCGGGTGCCCATCCACTAGGAACACCGACCCGCCATCACGAGGGGGGCGCCAATCTCAAGCCCTGCCGCGCCTTGCGGCTCCCGCTTCATTAATTGCGCATAATGTATATTATGTTAAGCTGATACGAATCCGGATCAGGAGGCGCAGATATCCAGGATGGCCCTCTCGAGGATGATCTCGGGCTCCAGCGGGCTGCTCTTCATGGCCGCCTCGCAACGGTGGCAGGCCCGCAGCGCCCGCTCCACCGTGGCGTCGCCCCACAGCCGCGCGGTTTCGAGCGATTGCCGCGCGGCGAACGGCGTGATGCCCAGCAGCCCCGGCACCGCTTTCTCCGATTGCCCCTCGGCGCGCAGCGCCGCCACCTGGACCACCTGCTTGATCCGCCAGATCAGCAGCGGCGCCAGTTCGAACGCCGAACGGCCCTCGGCCAGGAACCGGTGGAACGCCGCCAGCCCTTCGCGTTCGCGCCCGGGTCCGAGCTGCTTGACCAGTTCGAAGGGATCGATCGCCCGCTGCTCCAGGATGACGGCCCGCAGAGATTCCTCGTCCAGACCGTCCTTGGCTTCGGCGGCGATCAGGGCCAGCTTGTCCAGTTCGCCGTCCAGGGCGTGCAGATCGTCGCCGACGAGTTCCACCAGCATCTCGGCCAGTTCCAACGCCAGCGGCAGCTTCTTGTCCTTGGCCCGTCTCACGGTCCAGTCCACGAGATCGCGCCCGCTCGGTGGCGCCATCTCGAAGTAGAATCCGGCGGCCTTGCAGGCCTTGACCCAGGATTTCCGCCCGTCCACCTTCTCGGACATCAGGATGAGGGTCGTGGCCGCGACGGGATCGGCCAGGTAACGCTGCAGAGCCTGCTCGGAGGCCGCGTCGCCGACCATCTGTTCGGCCCGCTTCACCCAGATCACCTGGCGGTCGCCGAACATCGGATAGCTGCGAGCCTGCTGGAGGATGCGGTCGCAACCCGTTTGCTCGCCGTCGAATACATGGGAATTGAAAGCGGAGCCCGAAGCGCCGAGCAGCTTATTCACGAGGTACTCGACAATGCTCGAAGCGCGGTGCGTATCTTCGCCCGCCAGCAGGTAGATACTGCGGTAGTTGCCGGCCGCCAGTTCGCGCCTCAAGGTCGCAAAATCGGGGCCTTCGCTGCGGCCGCCCCAGTTCGCCATCACCAATCCTCCACGATCAGGCCCAGGACCTCGCGCACGATCTCGGCGGCCGCTTCCGAGCGGGCCGTCAGTTCGCTGGTGGCGCCGTCGCCGAGGATGAAGTTGCCGCTGCCGTTGATCCGTTTGCGGGTGAAAACGTTCTCGCCGCCGTCCAGGCGCCGCATGGTCAACTCGACGGCGATCTGCACCTGGTATTCGTCGACCTGCATGTTGCCGCCGGTGGCCGTGGTGAACGCCTCGCGCAGCGTGTAGCCGACCACGCGGCCGGCCAGCTCGGTGCGGGCCGCCTCGAGACCCACCACCTTCAGGGTGTTGTCGTCCTGCAGCGCGGTGATGATGGCCTCGGTCAGCTCGATCTCGATGTTGGGCTCGGCGGTGGCGTTCTCCAGGTACGGCACGTTCACCCAGCGCAGCGACTCGTCGACGCGCCCGCTGCTCGTGGAATAGACGCCGCAACCACCGGCCAGGGCGACCAGAACCGCCAGGCCGGCCACGACCGGAACCGACGCCACGCGACGCCGCCGTTCAATTGTCCGCAGGTTCACGCACATCCTCACTGATTTTATACATCTTCAATCTGTATCGCAACTTATCGCGATTCATGCCCAGCAGTTCGGCCGCGCGGGTCTGATTGCCGCTCGCCTGGACCAACGCCTGGCGCACGCAGCGCTCCTCGGCCGCGGCGAGCGTCTCCTCCAACCGCAACCCGGCCGCCGGCAGGGGTCCGCCCAGCAGGGCGGAGAGATCCTGGCTCGGAACGGGCGACACCCCCTGTGCATCGGGCAAATGGGCGTCGGGCAAATTCAACTGGACGGCGTCGAGGGCCTCCCCCTCCCCCAGCAGCACGGCGCGCTCGATCACGTTGCGCAGTTCGCGGATGTTCCCGGGCCAGGGGTAGGCCAGCAGGGCGCCGACGGCGTCCGGGGTCAGACCGGTCAGGCGCTTGTGGAACTGCAGCGCGTAGATCCGCAGGAAGTGATCCGCGAGGGGCAGGATGTCCTCGGGCCGCTCCCGCAGCGACGGCATACGCAAAGGGACCACCTTGAGCCGGTAGTAGAGGTCCTCCCGGAACGTCCCGGCGCGCACCATGGCCGACAGGTCGCGGTTCGTCGCGGAAATGAGGCGCACGTCCACCGTGATGTCCTTGAGCCCGCCCACGCGGCGGAAGACCTGACGCTCCAGGACGCGCAGCAGCTTCACCTGCAGGGTCACGGACATCTCGCCGATCTCGTCCAGGAACACCGTGCCGTGGTGGGCGAGTTCCAGCAGCCCCTGCTTGAGCTGTCCGGCGTCGGTGAAGGCGCCCTGCTCGTGGCCGAACAGCTCGCTCTCGAGCAGCTTCTCGGGCAGGGCGGCGCAGTTGATCTCCAGGAAGGCCTTGTCGCTGCGCGGCGAACTGGCGTGGATCAGGTTGGCCAGCACGTCCTTCCCCACGCCGGACTCGCCCTCGATCAGGATGGAGGTCTTCTCCCCCTGCGCGATCTTGCGGACCGTGGCGTAGATTTCCTGCATCGCAGGGGCCGTGCTCAGCACCATGCCCGGCGTCCTGGCGAAGCCCTGGTCCCGCCGGCGCAGGGCGGCGAGTTCGGCGGCGTCGCGCGTCGCGGCGAGGCCGCGCCGGATGGCCAGATGCAGCTGATCGATCTTGAACGGTTTGCGGATCACGTCGAAGGCGCCGCCGCGCATGGCGTCGACCGCCGTCTCGAGGTCGATGTGGGCGCTCATGAGGATCACGCACATCCGCGGGAACCGGGCGTGGATCTCGCGCAGGACTTCCAGGCCGTGGCGATCGGGCAGGACCATGTCCAGCAGGACCAGGTCGGGGATCTGCTCGTGGACGGCCGCCAGGGCCTCTTCGCCGTTGGCCGCCGTGTGGACGACATGCCCCTCGTGGGCGAGGGTCTGACGCAGGAACTGCAGGATGGAGGCCTGGTCATCGACCACGAGCAGCTGGGCGGACATCTCACCTCCGGCGGTTTGCGGCGGACTCCGGCGCGATTATCGAGGGGCGGCACGTTCCTGGCAAGGCCGAGTTGTCGCGGTGGAACGGGCGGGGTCGGTCAGTGGGCGCCTTCGCCCTGGAGCAGGACCCGGAAGGTCAGGGCCAGGATCCGCAGGTCGGTCCGCAGGCTGAGCGTGCTGATGTACTGGCGGTCGAGGGCGACCTTGCGGCGGACCGATTCGACGTCCGTGTCGTAGCCGTTGATGACCTGGGCGAGACCGGTGATGCCGGGCAGCACGATCAGCCGGTCGTGGTAGCAGGGCACGTCGTTTTCCAGCTGGCGGATGAAGCAGAGCCGTTCGGGGCGCGGCCCGATGACGCTCATCTCGCCGCGCAGCACGTTGACGAACTGCGGGAACTCGTCGAGGCGCGTCTTGCGCAGGACGCGGCCGACGCGGGTGACGCGGTCGTCGCATTTCGCCGCCCACTGCGGCCCGTGCGCCTCGGCGTCCTGGCGCATGGTGCGCAGCTTGTAGATCCGGAAAGGGCGACCTGGATAGACGACGCGGCGACGCTCGGGGCAGGAAGGGCAGGGCGAACGCCGCTGGCGGCGGTCGATGCCGATGCGGGACTGCAGGAAGAAGATCGGGCCGCGCGAGTCGAGCTTGATGGCCAGCGCGATCAGCGGCAGGAACACCGCGAAGACCGCCAGGGCCACGATCGCCAGACCCACGTCGATCCCGCGTTTGATCCCCCGGGCGTAAGCCACCGCCCGCTCGGCGACGAGCTGGTCGTCAAGACCGTGCAGCGGCTCGAGCAGACCGTCGCCGACCAGGGAGGTCCGCAGAGGTTGCCGGTCGTGCCGTACTTCTGCACGGAACGGATCGTTCTCGACGCGCACGCGATGACCTCGCTTCCCCTACAAGTGACGCGCGGCCGGCGCCGTGGTGGCGCACGTCAGCCGGGTCCGGCGACATCACATCCCTCGGGCGAGGATGCCACGATCATACAGGATTCCGGGCCGGCCTTCAAGATTATCGGCCGGCGGTCGAATTTCTTGAGCGGTGATCGGCGGAGAAGGAAGCCCCTATCCCCTTGTTGGATAGGGGCTTCCGTTCGGACGTCAGTTGAGGCGGGTCAGGGCGATCGAGACGGCTGCCGCCGTCGAGATGGTGCCCAGGAGGATCGGGAAGTACGTCCGGAAGAATCCGGGCGAGTGCTGGGGGACCTGGACCGTGTCCCCGGGGTAGACCCGGGGATTGCCGGCCAGATCGCCGCGCTGCAGGAAGGCGACGAGATCAACGGGCCGCGACGTGTAGCGGCCCTGCTCATCGGAATGGACCCACCAGACCTTCTTGAGGTCGCCGGTCTCGATGGGCGCGCCGGCGAGCATCAGCACGGTCATCAGGCGCGTCGGTTCGTTGATGAGGTACGTCCCGGGCGCGGCCACGCCGCCGAACACCTGGACGCCCCGCGCCGGCGCCACCTGCGCCATCGCGCTCCCCGGCACGATCACCGTGTCTCCGGCGTTCAGTGCCACCGGCGACGCGGTTCCGCTGCCGGTGATGATGCCGCTGACGTCGTGGACCGAGGACATGGTCTCGCCCGTCCCTTCGGCCACCACGCGCACCTGCGTGAGGTTGGCGTCGGGCGCGGGACCGCCCGCGGCGCGCAGGACGTCCCAGAGCGTCGGCGCCGTCTGGAACGTGTAGCTGCCGGGATTCGCGACCGATCCCAGGATGTAGACGCGCAGGGCGTTGTACTGCATCACGGTCAACGAGACGTCGGAGATCTCGCGGTTGAAGAGGCGCAACTTCTCCCGCACGAGCTGCTCGGCCTCGCGCATGGTCAGTCCCGCAATCTGCACCTCGCCGACCAGCGGCACCACCGCGGTGCCGTCGGGACGGACCGTGAGGCTGCGGTCGAGCGTCGGCTGCTGCAGGACGTTCAGCTGGACCACGTCGCCGCTGCCGAGACGGTAGGCGGCGGGCGGCTGGACCGGAGTGACGAGGGGTTCCTCCGTACCGGCGGGCGCCTGGGCCGTGGCCATGGTCGCGATGGCGAGCAGCAGCACAGCGAGCAGGCAGAGCGTGCGGCGATTCATGGGTTTCCTCCCGGTTCCGGCGGCGCCGGACGGATCAGACCTTCTGTTCCCGAGACCAGGCCACGGTGCGCGCCAGGCCGGTGGTGAAGGCGACCTGGGGCTCGTAACCGATCACTTCGCGGGCCAGCGAGATGTCGGCCTGCGAGTGCGGCACGTCGCCCGCGCGCGCGGGCCCGTGGATCGCCGGCAGGTCCGAACCGGCGTGGCGCTGGATCAGCGCGTACAGCTCGTTGAGCGAGAAGCGGTCCCCGCAGGCCACGTTCACGGTGCGGCCGCCCGGATCCGGCGCCTCGGCCGCGCAGAGGTTGGCGTGCACCACGTTGTCGATGTACGTGAAATCGCGCGAGAAGGTGCCGTCGCCGTTGATGACGGGCGCCTCCCCCGCCAGCAGGCGCGTGATGAAGATGGGCACGACGGCCGCGTACTGGCTCTGGGGGTCCTGCCGCGGCCCGAACACGTTGAAGTAGCGCAGGCCGACGCAGCTCAACCCGTACAGGCGCGCGAACACCGCGAGGTAGAGCTCGCCCACGTACTTCTGCACCGCGTACGGGGACATCGGGTCGTACCGCATGTCCTCGCGCTTGGGCAGGCTGGGCGAATCGCCGTAGGCCGAGCTGCTGGCCGCGTAGACCAGCCGCTTGACGCCGGCGTCGCGGGCGGCGACCAGCAGGTTCAGCGTGCCGTCGACGTTGTGCAGGTGCGAGGTGAGCGGGTCGTCGACGCTGCGCGGCACCGAGGCCAGGGCGGCCTGGTGGAAGACGACGTCGACGCCCTCGCAGCAGCGCCGGGCGGTTTCCGGATCGGTGATCGATCCCTCCACGAACGTGATCCCGTCCCGGACGGCCGCCAGGTTGGCGAGCTTGCCGGTGGACAGGTTGTCCAGGACCGTGACCCGGTCGCCGCGCGCGACCAGGGCCGCCGTGAGATGCGATCCGATGAAACCGGCGCCGCCGGTCACCAGGCAATGCTTCATTCGACCCTCCGTGTTCCCCGAACTACAGTTTGAACAAATGCTCGCTCCGGTGGCCCTTCAGCGCATTGCGCGTGTCGATGACCGGCTTGCCGGTCTTCAGCAGCAGCGTGTGGTCGACGTTCCGGTGCGGGGTGACGATCACCGCCGCGTCGAACTTCTTCAGGGAGGCCGCGTCCCAGGACTCCAGCCGCGGCATCGACTCGAAGCCGTGGAGGGACGACACGTGCGGGTCGAACCACGTCACCACGGCCCCGCGCTTGTGGAGCAGCTCCATGATATCCAGGGCCGGCGATTCCCGCACGTCGTCGATGTCGGGCTTGTAGGCCACCCCGACGCACAGCACGCGGCTGCCCTTGACGGAGCGCTCGACGCTGTTGAGCGCCTCGGCCACCAGTCCGGCCACGTGGCGGGGCATGGCGCCGTTGACCTGGCCGGCCAGCTCGATGAAGCGCGCCTCCATGCCGAACTGGCGGGCCTTCCACGAGAAGTAGAACGGATCGATGGGGATGCAGTGGCCGCCCAGACCGGGGCCGGGGTAGAAGGGCATGAAGCCGAAGGGCTTCGTGGACGCGGCGTCGATGACCTCCCAGACGTCGATGTCCATCGAGTCGCACATCAGGGCGATCTCGTTGACCATCCCGATGTTCACGCTGCGGAAGGTGTTCTCGAGCAGCTTCACCGTCTCGGCGACGCGCGCGTTGCTGACCGGGACCACCCGGTCCATGACCTGGCCGTAAAGGGCCGCGGCCGCCGCGGTGCAGGCGGGCGTCACGCCGCCGACGACCTTCGGGATGTTGCGGGTCTGGTAGACCGGGTTGCCCGGATCGACGCGCTCCGGCGAGAACGCGAGGTGGAAGTCCTTGCCGACGACCAGACCGCCCTCGTGCAGGCGCGGCAGGATGACCTCTTCGCAGGTCCCGGGGTAGGTCGTGCTCTCCAGGATCACCAGCATCCCGGGGTGCAGGCGCGGCGCGATGACGTCGACGGCCGACTGGATGAAGCTCATGTCGGGGTCGTGCGTCTTGCTCAGGGGAGTCGGCACGCAGATGTTCACGCTGTCGCAGTGCGACAGGACGTCGGGCGAGGTCGTCGCGCGCAGCAGGCCGGCGTCGACGGCGGCCTTCACGTCGGCCGCGGGCACGTCGATGATGTAGCTGTCGCCGCGGTTCAGGGCCGCGACCTTGCCCTCATCCAGTTCGATGCCCGTGACCTTGAAGCCCGCCTTGCAGTACTCGATCGCCAGCGGCAGGCCCACGTAGCCGAGACCGATGACCGCGAGGTGCGCGGAGCGATTCTGGAACTTCTCCTGGATCATCATCCCCATCCTCTTCTGTTTTCTGGCGCCGGGAAGCGGCGGACGGCGTCCGCGACTGGCATACCGGCGCAACCGATCGCGAAAAGCAAGGAGAATGCCACAAGCCCCGGCGCTCTAGGAACCGTCCCAACCCGTACGCGCACGGGCGCTCCACAGGCGCCACTCCCCTATCAACCCCTTGAAACTTAACAAATTAAGTACGACGCCGCGGACCGTCAACAACAGGACGAAACCGACCACGCCCAGCAGCAGGACCTCGCCCCAGACACCCGCCTTGGCGCGGTGGTGATCGAAAAGGCGGTGGGCCGAAAGCCCGAAACTGACCAGTAGGCAGGCCAGGACGGCCGAAAGGGCGGTTTTGATGACGGTCTGGATCAACTCGTCGCGGCAGCGCAACGCCTGTCGCAGCGGGAACGCGTCGGAATTCTCGGCGAAGCGCGAGTGGTTGGGACGACCGTGGTCGCTCACGCTGCCCTCCTGCGCGCTCCGTGCACAAGGCCGGCCGGCAGTTCCCGGCCATAGAAGACTAGGGGCTCCGGTCCATCCAGAAACCCCAAGCCCTGATTCGAGTTCTGGTACGCCCGGCGGGATTCGAACCCACGACCTCTTGCTCCGGAGGCAAGCGCTCTATCCAGCTGAGCTACGGGCGCACGATGAGCGGCAGCTAGTATCGCCGCTGGAACTTCGGGGGTCAACCGGCTTTTACCCGGCCGCGTTGGCCGCCGGCGGGGACCTCGTGCCCGGCTTCGCGCAGCAGGTCGCGGGCGTACGACCGCTGGGTCTCGGCGCCCCCCTTGATCCCGGCGCCGCCGAGCAGCCGGGCGATCTCGTCCACCCGGTTGGCCGGATCCAGGACCGCGACGTCCAGCAGGGTGCGACCGCCCACCAGGCCCTTGTTCGCCAGCCAGTGGACGCCGCCGTGGACCGCCATCGTCGGCAGGTGGGTGATGCAGACCACCTGCGCCCCCGCCGCGAGCCGCCGCAGCAGCCCCGCCACCGGCAGGGCGTTGTCCATGCCGAGGCCGGCGTCGACCTCGTCGAAGAGCAGCAGGGGCGGCTCCTCGTCGCGCCGGCGCAGGACCGTCAGACCGAGGTGGATGCGCGACTTCTCGCCCCCCGAGGCGATCGCCGCCACCGGCGCCGCCTTCTCGCCGGGATTCGTGCGGGCGAAAAGGTCCACGTCGTCGGCGCCGTCGGTCTGCAGGCGGCAGGACGCGCCGTCGATCTGCAGGGGACCGTCGGGATCGAGCCGCGGCGTCACGCGGAACTCGAGCGCGAGATCGGGCAGGGCCAGGGGACGGATCAGATCCTCCGCGGCCCTCGCCAACCCCGGGGCGGCGCCCCGGCGCAGCCGCCGCAGTTCGGAGCAGGCCCGCGCCAGCGTCCGGCCGGCCTCGTCCAGGGCGTTCTCCAGACCGGCCAGATCGTCGTCTGCGGCTTCCTGGCGGCTCACGCGCTCGCGCAGGCGCACCAGAAGGTCGTTCAGTTCCGCGACGTCGCAGCGGTACTTGCGCTGGAGATCCTGGTAGAGCTGGGCCCGGCTCTCCAGCGCTTCGAGGTCCTCGGGGCCGGCGTCGAAGCCGTCCAGGAAGCGCTCGAGGACCCGGGCCGCTTCGCCGGCCAGGTCCTCGGCGTCGCGCAGATTCTCCAGGGCTCCCGCCAGGCGGCTGCTGCGGCCGGACTGCCGCTCGAGTTCGCGGGCGGCGCGGGCCAGTCGCGCGACGGCGCCGCGCTCCTCGTCGGTCACCGCCTCGTGGGCGGCGGCCGCCGCCGACTGGAGTTCCGCGGCGTGTCGGGCGACGGTCAGGGACTCGGCGATCTCCGCCTCTTCCCCTTCCCGCAGGCCCGCCGCCTCGAGTTCGTCGCGCTGGTACCGCCACAGGACGAGCTGCTCGCGGCCCGCCGCGACGTCGCGGCGCCGGTCGGCGAGTTCCGTGGCGGCCTGCTGCCACGCCGCCCAGGCCGACCGGACGGCGGCGCGCTGGGCCAGGCCGCCGCCGAGCTCGTCCAGCAGATCCCGGGCGTGGCCGGAGCGTTCCAGATCCCGCTGCTGGTCCTGGCTCTGCACCGAGATCAGCAACGGCCCGATCTGATCCAGCACCTGGAGCGAGGAGAGGATGCCGTTGATGAGCACGCGGTTGCGCCCGGCGCGGCGCAGCTCGCGGCGGATCACCAGGATGCCGTCGGCGCCCGGCAGCACGCCGGCCTCGCGCAGCCGGCTCAGGGTCCGGGGCCGTTCGGCGAGATCGAAGACGCCTTCGACGTAGGCCTCGTCCTCGCCCTCGCGCACGAGGTCCTTGGGCACCGGGGCGCCCGTCAGCACGGACAGCGCGCCGGCGATCATCGACTTGCCGGCGCCCGTTTCGCCCGTCAGCATGGTCAGGCCCGGCGCGACCGCCAGGACCAGGTCGTCGACCAGACCGAACTGGGAGATGCGCAGGGAGACCAGCATCTCATTCCTCGGACAGCCGGCGCTGGATCGCTCCCCACTGGAGCTTGTGGCGCAGGGCGAGGAAGAAGTCGCTGTGGGGGAACTTGACCAGCCGCACGGGATGCTCGCCGCGGCTGTAGTGGATGACGTCGCCGCTGGCCACCGAGCAGGCGGCCTGGCCGTCCGCCGTCAGGGTCGCGCCCTGGCCCACGTCGGCGAAGCGCAGCTCGACGGTCCGGTCCTCGGGGATCAGCAGGGGCCGGATCGCCAGGCTGTGGGGACAGATGGGCGTCACGACGAAGCCGTGCACGCCCGGGTGCACGATCGGCCCGCCGGCCGACAGGTTGTAGGCGGTGGAGCCCGTCGGCGTGCTGACGATCAGGCCGTCGCCCAGGAAGCGGCCCAGGGTCACCTGGTCGATGCGCAGCTCCATCAGCAGGGCGCGCGGCAGCGGGCCCATGTTGACCACGAGATCGTTGAGGGCCTCCAGCTGGACGACGTCCCCGCCGTCGCGCCGGACCCGGCAGCGGATCCGCGTGCGCTCGGCCACCGTGTAGGCGCCGGTGAACAGCTGTTCCAGGCTCGTGACGAGTTCGGCGAGCGGAACGTCGGTGAGGTAGCCCAGCGATCCCAGGTTGATGCCGAGCAGAGGCGTCGGGCGGTGGCCGATCGTGCGGGCCGCGCGCAGCATGGTCCCGTCGCCGCCGAAGGCGACGACGACGTCGCAGCGGTCGGGCAGTTCCTCTTCGCTGACGGCCGCGACGCCCGGGGCGATGTGCGCGAGGTCGGAGGCTGCCAGCAGGGGCACGCCGGCGCGGCGGCAACAGGCTGCGGCATCGGCGACGGCCGCCGCTATCTCCGGCTTGGACGGATTGCCGAACAGTCCCAGTCTGCGGATCGGCATGGCGGCCGCCTGTCTGATCAAGTGGCTGCGCGGGCCCGTCCCGCGCGGCAGCGCAGACGGACGCGGTCCGCGATGGCTGCCGCGTCGAGTCCGACGCCGTGCAGGATCACGTCCCGCGCGGCCTGTTCGAGGAACCGGTCGGGCAGCCCGAGCGTCAGCACGTCGGGCATGGGCTCGCCGCCGCGGGCGGCCGCCCACTCGAGCACGGCGGCGCCCAGGCCGCCCACCACGGAGTTCTCCTCCACGGTGACCGCGAGGACGCCGGGGACCAGGATGCGGCGCAGCAGCTCGGCGTCCAGCGGCTTGATGAAGCGCATGTTGACCGTGCCGACGGACAGGCCCTCGGCCTCCAGCAGCGCGGCCGCCCCGAGGCTGGGCGCCACCATGCTGCCGGCGGCGAGCAGCCAGACGTCGCGGCCCTCGCGCAGGACCTCGGCGCGGCCGATCTCGAGCGGGGGCGCCGCGTCCGGCAGCGCGCGGCCGAGACCGGCGCCGCGCGGGTAGCGCAGCGCGCTCGGCCCGTCTTCGCGGGCCAGGCCGGTGGCGAGCATGCGCCGCAGTTCCTGCTCGTCGGACGGCGCCATGAGCACGAGGTTCGGCACCGCGCGCAGGTAGCTGAGGTCGAAGGCGCCGTGGTGGGTCGGGCCGTCCTCCCCCACGACGCCGCCGCGGTCGACGGCGAACACCACCGGCAGCTTCTGCAGCGCCACGTCGTGGATCACCTGGTCGTAGGCCCGCTGCAGGAACGTGGAGTAGATCGCGACCACGGGGCGCATGCCGGCGCAGGCCAGGCCGGCGGCGAAGGTGACGGCGTGCTGCTCGGCGATGCCCACGTCGAAGAAACGTTCGGGGTAGCGGTCGCGGAACGCCTTGAGGCCCGTGCCGTCGGGCATCGCCGCGGTGATGGCCACGACCCGGGGATCGGCGGCCGCCGCCTCCAGCATCGCGCGGCTGAAGATGTCGGTGTAGCTCGGGGCCGACGGCGCCGCCGGCTTGACTCCCTCGGCCTTGTCGAACTTGCCCACGCCGTGGTAGCGGGCGCAGTCCTCTTCCGCGAAGGCGTAGCCCTTGCCCTTCTGGGTGACGACGTGGATCAGCACGGGTCCCTTGAGCTTGCGCACCGCCTGCAGGGTCCGCACCAGCAGCGGCAGGTCGTGCCCGTCGATGGGACCGAAGTAGGTGAAGCCCAGCTCCTCGAACAGGATGGTCGGGACGACGACCTGCTTGAGGCCCTCCTTGATCCGGCTCGCCAGCTTCTGTGCGAGCTGGCCGCGCGGCAGCATGCCGAGCATGTTCCAGAGATCGGCTTCGAAGCGCGTGTAGACCTGGCCGGACGTGATCGTGGTCAGGTACTTGGCGATGGCGCCCACGTTCGGCGAGATGCTCATCGCGTTGTCGTTCAAAACGACGATCAGGTCCGACTGCAGCTGGCCCGCGTTGTTGAGCCCCTCGTAGGCCAGGCCGCCGGTCAGGGCGCCGTCGCCGATGACGGCGATGACGGATTCGTCGCCGCCGCGCAGGTCCCGGGCCTTGGCGAAGCCCAGGGCCGCGCTGATCGAGGTGCTGGCGTGGCCGACGCCGAACTGGTCGTGCACGCTCTCGCAGCGCTTGGGGAAGCCGCTGATCCCCGACTCCTGGCGCAGGGTCCCGAAGTTGGTCCGCCGCCCCGTCAGCAGCTTGTGCCCGTAGGCCTGGTGGCCGACGTCCCAGACGATCTTGTCGCGGGGCGAGCGGAAGACGTGGTGCAGCGCCACGGTCAGCTCGACCACCCCGAGGCTGGCCCCGAGGTGCCCCCCGGTCGAGGCCACGGTGGTGATGATCTCGTCGCGCAGCTCGGCGCACACGTCTTCCAGCTGGGCGGGCGTCAGGCCGGCCAGGGCGTCGGGGAGCTGGAGCTTGTCGAGGATCCGTTTCATCGGTCCCGTCGGCCGGCGGAGCGGCCCAGGCTGGGGTGAGGCGACCGGGCGGGGGCCCGGGGCCGAAGAGGGACAGAACATACCCGGCCCGGGTACGGGCCGCAACTTCAGCTTGGTCAGCGGTCGCGATCCCAGAGCAGGCGGACCAGCGCCAGCAGGCGCGCGCTTTCCGGGCCGGACGGCAGCTGTTTCTGCAACAACAGGGTGCCGCGCCGGCCGAGGCGGGCGGTCCGGGCCCGCGCCGCGGCGGCGCCTTCCAGTCGGACCCAGGTGGCCTTGTCCTGGGCCGCGTCCTTGCCCGCGGTCTTGCCCAGGACCGCGGTCGCGCCCTCGACGTCGAGCAGATCGTCCGCCGCCTGGAAAGCCAGGCCCAGCTCGCGACCGGCTCGGTCGGCGGCCGCCGCGGTGCCGGCGTCGCGGCCGGCCAGCAGGGCGCCCATGGCCAGCGGGGCGCCGATGAGCCGCGCCGTCTTGCCGGCGTGGATGCGCCGCACCAGGGAGCCGGTCAACGGCTTGTCCGCCGCGTCGAGATCTTCCTGCTGGCCGCCCACCATGCCGGCCGGTCCGGCCGCCGCGGCCGCGATGCGCACGAGGTCGGCGCCGCGGCGCGGGATCCCGGCCAGGAGTTCGAAAGCCAGGGCCTGCAGACCGTCCCCGGCCAGGATGGCGGTCGCCTCGTCGAAGGCGACGTGGCAGGTCGGCCGACCGCGGCGCAGCACGTCGTCGTCCATCGCCGGCAGGTCGTCGTGGACGAGAGAGTACGTGTGGATCATCTCGAGGGCGACGGCCGCCGTCAGGGCCTCGTCGCGCGGGGCGGCGCTGCGCGTGCGCAGGGCGTCGAAGCTCCAGAGCAGCAGCAGCGGGCGCAGCCGCTTGCCGCTGCCGAGCACCGCGTACGCCATGGCCCGGCGCAGGCGCGGCGGGAAGCCGGGCGCCGGCGCCAGGCTGCGGCGCAGCGCGGCCTCGACCAGGCGGCGGTCGGCGGCCAGCGCCGCGTCCAGTGCGACGCGCTCCGCCGCGGATATGGCGACGGCGGTCACGCCGTGGCCGCCTGAAGGGCCGCAGCTTCGTAGGTGTTGCGCATCAGCATGGCGATCGTCATCAGGCCGACCCCGCCGGGCACCGGCGTGTAGGCCGAGGCCCAGCCGTCCAGGGCCTCGGGCGCCACGTCGCCGACGAGGCGGTGGCCCTTGGGGGACTCCGGGTCGTCGACCCGGTTGATGCCGACGTCCACGACGACGGCGCCGCGCGCGACGTGGCGGCGGTCGAGGCATCCCGGCACGCCCAGCGCGGCGATGATGATCCCGCACTGCGAGGTGATCTGCGGCAGGTCCGGCGTGCGCGAGTGGCACAGGGTGACGGTGGCGTCTCCCCCGGCGCCCTTGCGCGACAGGAGCATGGCCAGCGGTCGGCCCACGATCACGCTGCGGCCGACGACCGCGACGCGGCGGCCGGCGACGCCGATGCCGTAGTGGTCGAGCATCGCCGTCACGCCCAAAGGCGTGCAGGGCACGATGCCGGTCACGCCGGCGAGCAGCCGGCCGAGGTTCTCGGGATGCAGGCCGTCGACGTCCTTCGCGGGCGCGACGGCGCGCTGGACGCGCTCGGCCGAGAGGTGCGGCGGCAGCGGGATCTGCACCAGGATGCCGTGGATCTCCGGATCCCGGTTGAGGCGCCCGACGAGCGCGAGCAGGTCCGCCTCGGAGGTGTCGGCCGGCAGGCGGTGGGTCGCGTGGTGGAAGCCGAGGGTCTCGCAGGCCTTGCCTTTGCTGCGCACGTAGGCCTGAGAGGCGGGATCGTCGCCGACCAGGATCACGGCCAGCCCGGGCCGCAGCCCCGAGGCGGCGGTCCGGGCGCGCAGGTCTTCGAACACGGCGTCGCGGACCGCGGCGCCGGCGAGGCACAGGCTCGACATTCGGCGGACCTCCGTCAGCGGGCGAAGGCGACGGCGCGCGTCTCCCGCAGCACCATGATCTTGATCTGGCCGGGGTACTCCAGCTCGCCCTCGACGCGGCGGCTGATCTCCTCGGCCAGCACGACCGCCTCGGCGTCCGAGACCAGGCTGTGGTTGACCAGGATGCGCACCTCGCGCCCGGCCTGGATCGCGTAGGACTTCTCGACGCCCTCGAAGCTGTCGGCGATCCTCTCGAGGCTCTCCAGGCGCTTGACGTAGTTGTCCAGGCTCTCGCGGCGGGCGCCGGGGCGCGACGCCGACACCGCGTCGGCGGCCGAGGTCAGGAAAGTGTAGACCGACTCGGCCTCGACGTCCTGGTGGTGGCCCTCGACGGCGTTGATGACCGCGGTGGCCTCCCCCAGCTTGCGCAGCAGCTTGCCGCCGATCAGGGCGTGGGGGCCGTCGACCTCGTGGTCGGCGGCCTTGCCGATGTCGTGCAGGAAGCCGCAGCGGCGGGCGAGCTTCGGATCGAGACCGAGCTCCCCGGCGATCATCGCGGAGATCGCGGCCACCTCCTTGCTGTGCAGCAGGAGGTTCTGGCCGTAACTGGTGCGGTAGTGCAGCCGTCCGATGTAGGGGTGCAGCTGGGGGTTGACGTTGGCCAGGCCGAGCTCGAGGCAGGCCTGCTCGCCGATCTCGCGCACGCGCTCCTGCATCTCGGCGGTGGTCTTCTGGACGACCTCCTCGATGCGGCCCGGGTGGATGCGGCCGTCGCGGATGAGCTGCTGCAGCGACTGGCAGGCGATCTCCCGGCGGACGGGATCGAAGCCGGAGATGATGACCGCCTCGGGGGTGTCGTCGATGATGACGTCGACGCCCGTGGCCAGCTCGAAGGCGCGGATGTTGCGGCCCTCGCGCCCGATGATCCGGCCCTTCATGTCGTCGTTGGGCAGGTCGACGACCGAGACCGACATCTCGGCGATGTGTTCGGAGGCGTAGCGCTGCACGGCCATGCCGATGATGCGCTGCGATTCGCGGCGGGCCCGGCGCTCCGCGTCCTCCCGGACCTCCTTGACCGTCCGGGCCGCGTTCATGCGGGCCTCGGCGATCATCTTCTCCTCGAGCTGCTGGCGGGCCTTCTCGGCGCTCAGGCCGGCGATCTGCTCGAGGCGCTGGCGCTGCTCCTGCTTCAGCAGGACGGCTTCCTCGCGCATGCCCGCCAGTTCGTCCAGGCCGGCCTTGAGCTCGAGGTCGCGCTTCTCGAGCTTGGCTTCCTTCTGGTCGATGTAGGCGACCTTCTTGTCGAGGCCGGCGTCGCGCTGGTCCAGGAACTCGGTGCGCTTGGCCAGTTCGCGGCGGGTGTCCTCGGTCTCGGTCTCGAAGCGGCGGCGGGACTGGAAGAGCTCTTCGCGGGCGCTCAGCTCGGCGGACTTCAGGACGCTCTGCGCCTCGCGGCGGGCGTCGTCCAGGACGCGCTCGCTGCGCTGCTCCGCGTCGCCGCTGATGCGGTCGTAGCGCGACTTGTGCAGGAACCAGCCGCCGAAGAGGCAGGCTCCCGCGAGGAGCACTCCCCCGACCGCGACGTAGATCGTCGTCATGATGTATCTCCTTCCGGGAACGGAAGGAAAAAGAGGGGGGGACCGGACGCCGTCGACGCAGCTGTGGATCGAGATTCCCCGCCGGGTCGTGTGGCCGGAAGCAATTGAACCATTGCTTCAGGTCGGGTCTCCTGCCCGCCTCTTCGGCCTGCCCTCGCGGGTCTGGCCTCGGGGACGGAACTCCGGAATCCCATCACGAAATTGTTGGCTCAATGAACGCGACACATCACGGGCCAGGCAGGGAATCCTTTCCGGTCGATCCTCAGAGCTTCTCCATCTCCTTGTCCAGGAACGCGGTGATCTGCCCCGTCCGCTCGTCCAGCAGAGAGAGGGCCTGCTGATGCTTCTGACGTTCCCGCAGCAACTCGTCGGCCAGATTCACCGCCACCAGGATCGCCACCTTGCTGGTGGAGGCCAGGGCGGATTGGTCCGCGATCTCGCGCATCTTCTGGTCGACCAGGGCCGCGACCTTCTGGACGTAAGCCGGTTCGGCCTCACCCTTGAGGGTGTAGTCGCGGCCGTAGATGGACACCGTCACGCTTCGGGGATCGGTCATCCTATGCACTTCCCGACGGCTCCGGCGACCTGGCGCCCGTCCGCGACCCACGTCCGACGCGATCGTCAGTCGAGGGACCCGAGCGATTCCAGGAGGCCTCCCACCTTCTCCTCGATGAGTCTGCGCTTGTCCTCCCACTGGACGACAACCGCAGCCTGTTGCCGGGCAACGGAGAGTTCCCCCTCCGCCCGGCTCACTTCTAACTTGAGGGCTTCGACCTGCCTCTCAAGTGCGTCCCGCCGGCTGACCAGGTCCTCGTTCTCGGACTTGAGTTCCTGGATCCGCCTGATGGCGGTCATGACCTTCGCTTCCAACAGCTCGAAGCTGTTATCCTGCATCTCTTTGATCGCCTTCCAGTTGCGGGGATAGATTCGCCGATCACCCGAAGATGCGGCTATCCCCTCAACTCAACATTCAAGGTCCGGGCCAGGGCCTCGGTCACGGCCGCGAGCGCCGTCTCGACCGCCTGTCCCTGCAAACTACCCTTGGCGCTCTGGAACTTCAAGCGAATTCCACAGGCTGCGCGCCCCTCGCCCACCCCGGGGCCCCGGTAGACGTCGAACAGCGCGCAGGACTGCAGCAGGGGTCCCGCGGCGCCCCGGACGACCTCTTCCACGCGGTCGTAGCCGACGCCGTCGGGCACGATCAGCGAAAGGTCCCGCTTGGCGGCCGGGAAGCGCGGGAAGGCCGTGAAGCGCGGCGCCGAGGTCTCCAGCTCCAGTTCCCCGAGCTCGATCTCGCAGAGGGCGACCGGGGCGTCCAGATCCATTTCCCGCAGCACCTTGCGTGCCAGGAGCCCGGCGGAGCCGGCGGCCCTCCCCCGGGCGTCGCGGATCGCCCACTGGCAACCCGGCTGCAGGTAGGGCTCGGCGTCGGCGGGCGTCAGCGTCAGCGGCATGCGCATCTGGGAGGCGAGGGCCTCCAGCAGGCCCTTGATCTCCAGCAGCCCGGCGTCGGCGTCGCCCAGGACGCGGTCGGTGCGGCCGACCACGGCGGCCTGCAGCGTCCAGGTCTCCTGCGGCAGGCGTCGTTCGTCCTCGTGGCGCACCTCCTGCGCCCGGCGGCCGCCGGGCAGGAAGGCCTTGTTCAGCTGGAAGAGCCGGAAGGGCAGATCGCGGTCCGCGTTCACGTTGTGCCGGGCGATGCGCAGCAGCGACGGCACCAGCGTCGTGCGCAGCAGGGTCTCGGCCCCGGAATGCGGGTTGCGGACGGCCAGCATCTCGCGGCGGGGGTCGTCGGCGGTCAGGCCGAGGCGGTCGAGGTCGGCGCGCTCCATGAACGAACTGGTGACGATCTCGCTGTAGCCGACCGCGGCCAGGTAGCCGCGCACGGTCTCGGCCAGTTCATCTTCCCGACGCCGCCGGACGCCGGCGCCGCCGCGGAAGGCCGCGCCGTCGGCGATGTTGTCGAAACCGTGCATGCGGGCGATCTCCTCGATGAGATCGACCTCCTCGTGCAGGTCCCGCCGGAAGCTGGGGATCGTGACCATGAACTTGCCGTCGCCGCCCTGGCGGCCCCCGCTGCGGCCCACGGGCTGCGACTTCAGGCCGATCGACTGCAGCAGCGCGAGCATCTCGGACATCGAGAGTTCCGTGCCCAGCAGGCGGTTGGCCTGGGCGACGCGGATGGTCAGCGGCGCCTCTTCGCGCCGGTCGGGGTTCTGGCGGTCCACGACGGTGGGATCGATGCGCGCGGCGGCCAGCTCCTGCAGCAGGTGCAGGGCGCGGTGCGCGGCGTCCTCGACCGCGTCCCAGTCGGCGCCGCGCTCGAAGCGGTAGGAGGCCTCGGTGGACAGCTGGTGCCGACGGGCGCCGCGGCGCACGGCGCCGGGATCGAAGTAGGCGCTCTCGAGCAGGATCTCCACCGTGTTGATGTCGACCTGGGAGTCCGCGCCGCCCATCACGCCGGCCAGCGCGACCGGCCCAGCGGCGTCGGCGATCACCAGATCCTCGGGAGCCAGCGCGCGCTCGATCCCGTCGAGGGTGATGAGCCTGGTGCCGGCCTTGCCGCGCCTCACCGACAGGCGGTTGCCGGACAGCTTCTTCAGGTCGAAGGCGTGCAGGGGCTGCCCGAGCTCGAGCAGGACGTAGTTGGTGACGTCCACCACGTTGTTGATGGGGCGCGACCCGACCGCGAGCAGGCGGTCCTGGAGCCAGCGCGGCGACGGACCGATCTTGACGCCGCGCGCCACGTGGGCGGTGTACCGCGGGCAGTCGGCGAAGTCGGCGATCTCCACCGGGAAGTCGGGGCGGTCCCCGCCCGTCTTGGGCGGCGACCACAGGGCGGGCCCGTCCAGCAGGTGTCCGCTGATGGCCGCCACCTCGCGGGCGACGCCGAAGTGGCTGAGCCAGTCGGGACGGTTCGGGGTCACCTCGATGTCCAGCACGGTGTCGCGGCAGCCGATCAGCCCATCTGCGGGCGTGCCCGGCGCCGGGGAGCCCTCCAGGACCAGGATGCCCTCGCTCTCGGCAGCGAGCTGCAGCTCGGAGGCCGAGCAGATCATGCCCTGCGACTCCACGCCGCGGATCTTCGACTTGCGGATGCGCAGGTCGCCCGGCAGGACGGCCCCGACGCGGGCCAGGAACACGTCCTGCCCCGCCTGCACGTTGGCGGCGCCGCAGACGACCTGCAGCGGCTCGCCGGTGCCGTCGTCGACCGTGCAGAGGCTGAGCTTGTCGGCGTCGGGATGGCGGCGGCAGTCGGTCACCCGCGCGGTGACGACGCCGGGGAACTCCCTCACGTACGGTGTCACGGACTCGACGTTGAGCCCGGCCATGGTCAGGCGGTGGGCCAGCTCCTCGGGGGTCCAGTCCCACGTCACGAAGTCGCGCAGCCAGTTCAGACTGATCTTCACCGCACACCCCGGAACTGATGGAGGAAGCGCAGGTCGTTCTCGTAGAGCAGGCGGATGTCGTCGATGCCGTAGCGCAGCATGGCGATGCGGTCGATCCCCAGGCCGAAGGCGAAGCCCGTGTACGCGTCGCGCTCGTAGCCCGCGGCGGCGAACACGTTGGGGTGCACCATGCCGGCGCCCATGATCTCGATCCAGCCCGTGCGGCCGCAGACGCCGCAGCCGGCGCCGCCGCAGGCGAAGCAGCGCATGTCCACCTCCACCGAAGGCTCGGTGAAGGGGAAGAAGTGCGGCCGGAAGCGGATGGCGCAGTCGGCGCCGTAGAGCAGGCGCAGGAACTCGCGCACGGTCGTCTTGAGGTCGGCCAGCGTGACGTCCTTGTCCACGCAGAGGCCCTCGATCTGGAAGAACTCGGCGGCGTGCGAGGCGTCGACCGCCTCGTTGCGGTACACCCGGCCCGGCGCGACGATCGCCAGCGGCGGGCGGTGCTGCTCCATGTAGCGCACCTGCACCGGCGAGGTCTGCGTGCGCAGCAGCAGCTTGTCGTCGATGTAGAACGTGTCCTGGCTGTCGCGCGCGGGGTGGTCGTCGGGGAAGTTCAGGGCCGTGAAGTTGTACCAGTCGAGCTCGACGTCCGGGCCGCCGGCCACGCTGAACCCCATGCCGTGGAAGATGTCGCAGACCTCGCGCACGATCGCGGGTAGCGGGTGCAGCGAGCCCGCGGGCGCGGGCGGCGTGCCGGGCAGGCTCAGGTCCGCGCCGGCGCCGGCGACGGAATCGCCGGCCGTGCGCAGGCCCTCGGTCTTGCGCGTCAGCGCGTCCTCGAGTTCCTGCTTCAGCTCGTTGAGGGCCGCGCCCGCGGCGGGGCGCTCCGCGTCGGGCACTTCGCGCAGTCCGCGCAAGAGCCCGGTCAGGGAACCCTTGCGCCCGAACAGCGCGACCCGCACCTGCTCGATGGCCTGTTCCGAGTCCGCGCCCTCGATCAGGGCACGGCCTTCGGCCCGCAGGCGGTCCAGCGTCTCCTGCATGGTCCCTCCTCGTCGTGCGCGGCTACAGTGCGGCGCGTGCCGCGTCGGCCAGCTTGGCGAAGCTGTCCATGTCGCGGACGGCGAGGTCGGCCAACTGCTTGCGGTCGATCTCGATGCTGGCCTTCTTGAGGCCGTTGATCAGGTGGCTGTAGCTCAGGCCGTGGATGCGGGCCGCGGCGTTGATGCGGATGATCCAGAGGCGCCGGAAGTCCCGCTTGCGCCGCTTGCGGTCGCGGTACTCGGACACGAGCCCGCGCTCGACCTGCTGGCGGGCCATGCGGAACTGGTTGCCGCGGCCGGCCACGTTCCCGCTGGCCTGCTTCATCACCTTGTTGCGCTTCGCGCGCGCCGCGGGGTTGTTCGTCGCTCTCGACATGTCTCTGTCTCCTGATCGGGTTGGGAGGTCCTGCCCGCCGCTCGCGCGGCGACGCCGCGGCTACTTGCCGCCCAGCATCCGTTCGACGCGACCCTGGTCGGCGCAGTCGAGCATGGCCGTCTTGCGCAGGTTGCGCTTGCGCTTCGGGCTCTTGGCCGTGAACAGATGGCCGGCGTAGGCGTGGCTGCGCTTGATGCCGCCGGAGCCGGTGCGCTTGAAGCGCTTCGCGGCGGACCGGTTGGTCTTCATCTTCGGACCCTTCATGATGTCTCACCTTTCGGACGCGGCGCGTGACCATGACCGGAGCGGCTGCGCCTCGCCGCTCCCGTCGCTGCGTTGTCTGATCCCTACTCGACCTTCAGGGGCATCAGGATCAGGCTGACCGTGCGACCCTCCTGGGTCGGCCGGCTCTCGGGCTTGCCGAATTCCGCGACGTCCTCGACCAGTTCCTTCAGGAACTCGATGCCCAGGTCCATGTGGGACATCTCGCGCCCGCGGTACTGCATGATGACCTTGACCTTGTTGCCCTTCTGAAGGAACTCGACGATGTGGTCCTTCTTGAAGTCGTAGTCGTGGTCGTCGGTCTTGGGACGGAACTTGATCGTCTTGACCTTGGTGACGTGCGACTGCTGGCGCGCCTTCTTGGCCTTCTTGCTCTGCTCGTACTTGAACTTGCCGTAGTCCATGATGCGGCAGACGGGCGGCCTCGCGGTCGGCGCCACCTCCACCAGGTCGAGTCCCCGATCCTCGGCGAGGGTCTGGGCCTCGCGGGTGTCCAGGACACCCAGCTGCTCGCCGTTCTCGTCCACCACGAGAACCCTGGGGATGCGGATCATGCGGTTGACCCGGAGCGTCTTGTCCTCTTTGATCGCCTGACCTCCTGAAAAGACCGTGCGGCGCGGCGCCACACAAAAAAAGCGGACATGACGGTCCGCTACGAAGAACGCACAACCGTTCCCGCCGCGAAGGGGGCAAAACGGTGAGAGGACCGGCCTCTGCTTGGCTAGCGATGTAGCGCCCGGATCTCCGGGCGCGGGACCAATCTACAGCTTGCGGGCCACTTCGTCAAGCCTGGCGGCGGCGAAGGCCCCCACTTCCTGGACCCCCTGGTCCCCCCCGTGGCGGGTGCGGACGGCCACCGACCCGGCCAGCTGCTCCTTGCCCCCCACCACCAGCATGTAGGGCACGCGCATGGTCTCGGCGTCGCGGATCTTGTGGCCGATCTTCTCCTCGCGGACGTCCGCGTGGGCCCGCAGGCCGGCGGCGGTCAGACGGGCGGCGACCTCGACGGCGTAGGCGTGTTGGTCGCGGCTGACGGACAGGATCCGGCACTGCTCGGGCGCCAGCCACAGCGGGAAGTCGCCGGCGTAGTGCTCGGTCAGGATCCCGATGAAGCGCTCCAGGGAGCCCATGATCGCCCGGTGCACCATGTAGACGTACTTCTCCTGGCCGTCCTGGTCCACGTAGTTGACCTCGAAGCGACGGGGCAGGTTGAAGTCGAACTGGACGGTCGTGGCCTGCCACTTGCGGCCCAGGGCGTCGATGAGCTTGATGTCGATCTTGGGGCCGTAGAAGACCGCCTCGCCCTCCTCGCGCGTGTAGGCGAACCCGTGCGCGTCGATGGCGCGCACCAGGGCGCGCTCGGCCATCTCCCACTCCTCGTCCGTGCCGGCGTACTTGTCCTTGTTCAGGGGGTCGCGGACCGACAGCTCGACCTTGAACTCCTTGAAGCCGAAGGCGCCGAGGATCTCGCGGGTCAGCACCAGGACGTTGTTCACCTCGTGCTCGAGCTGGTCGGGGGTGCAGAAGATGTGGGCGTCGTCCTGGGTGAAGCCGCGCACGCGCATCAGCCCGTGCAGGGTCCCCTTCAGCTCGGCGCGGTAGACGGTGCCCAGCTCGGCGTAGCGCACCGGCAGGTTCCGGTAGCTGCGCTTCTTGCGCTTGTAGATCAGGATGTGGCCGGGGCAGTTCATCGGCTTGACCACGTGCGGGCGGCCGTCCTGCTCGAACACGTACATGTTCTCGCGGTAGAACTGCATGTGGCCGGAGGTGTCCCAGAGATCGGCCTGGGAGATGTGCGGGGTCGTCACCGTGACGTAGCCGTCGCGGCGGTGGACCTGCTTCCAGTAGGTGATGATCTCGTCGCGCAGGATGTCGCCGCGCGGGAACCAGAACGACAGGCCGGGCCCGGCCTCGTCCATGATGCCGTAGAGGTCCAGCTCGCGACCGAGGCGGCGGTGGTCGCGGCGGCGGGCCTCCTCGAGCATCTGCAGGTGGGCGTCGAGGTCCTTCTTCTTGAAGAAGGCCGTGCCGTAGATCCGCTGCAGCTGGCGGTTGGAGCTGTCGCCGCGCCAGTAGGCGCCGGCCATGTTCAGCAGCTTGACGGCCTTGAGGTCGGAGGTGTCCGGGACGTGCGGCCCTTCGCAGAGGTCCGTGAAACCGCCCATGACGTAGGCCGACAGACGCGCGTCGCCGAGGCTCTCGATCTGCTCGAGCTTGTAGGGCTGGGCCGCGAACAGCGCGCGGGCCTGCGCCGCGTCGATCTCCCGGCGCACCACGGGCGTCCTGGTCGCGGCGAGTTCGATCATCCGCGCCTCGATGCGCGCGAGGTCCTCGTCGGTGAAGTTCTGCTCGCGGTCGAAGTCGTAGTAGAAGCCGTTCTCCACCGGGGGGCCGAAGGCGAACTTCGTCTCCGGGAACAGGTCCTGCACGGCCCAGGCCAGCAGGTGCGCGGCCGAATGGCGCAGGGCGTCCAGGCCGGCGGGGGATTCGCGCGTGATCACGGCCAGGGACCCGTCTCCCGGCACCGCGTCGTCCAGGGCGTAGTGGCGCCCGGCGTGGGTCACGGCCAGCGCGTTGCGCAGCAGCCCCGCGCCGATCCCGCCCACCACGTCGCGGAACGAGGCGCCGGCCTCGGCGCTCTGGACGGAACCGTCGGGCAGGGTCAGGGAGTACTGGGCCATGGCTGTGCTCCTACTTAAAAAGATGAGGTGATCCCTGGGGCCACCTCATCCTTGGCAACTGATTGGTGGGCGATACTGGATTCGAACCAGTGACCCCTTGCGTGTCGAGCAAGTACTCTAGCCAACTGAGCTAATCGCCCACGGGTCGTTCAGAACATGGGGTCGTGCAGGACATGCCTGCGCGCCGCCGAAATTAGGCCCCGGCGACGGGCCTGTCAACCCCTTTAGGACAGATAGTCGACCAGCCGGCCGCCGGCCACGGCCTGGCGGATCTTGCCGAGGGCCTGGTTGCGGATCTGCCGGACCCGCTCGCGGCTGAGGTCGATGTCCTGCCCGATGACCTCGAGGGACTGCGGCTCGTCCTCCCCGATCCCGTAGTAGCGCACGATGATGCTGCGCTCCCGCTTCGAGAGCAGGCCCAGGGCGGCCTCCATCTCCTTGAGCATCTCGCTCTCGACGAAGTTCGACTCCGGGGACATGGCGTCGGGGTCGGTGAGCGTGTCGGCGAGGGTCACGCCCTCCTCCTCGTAGACGCTCTCGTCGAGGCTGGCCAGCGGGCGGCTGGCGTTGCGGATCTGGTTCATCTTGCGCGTCGTGAGGCCGAGCTCGGTGGCGATCTCTTCCTCGTCGGCCTTGCGGTGGTGCTTCTGCTCGAGGCGCTGGGCGGCCTTCTTCATGCGCTGGGCCTGCTGCGTCCGGTTGATGGGCAGCCGCACGGTGTTGGTCTGCTCCGCGATGGCCTTCTGGATGGCCTGGCGGATCCACCACACGGCGTAGGAAATGAACCGGAAGTCGCGGCGCTCGTCGAAGCGCTTCGCGGCCGTGATCAGGCCGATGTTGCCCTCGGCGATCAGGTCCATGTAGCTGAGGCCCTGGTTGAGGAACTTCTTGGCCACGCTGACCACGAAGCGCAGGTTGGCGTTGACCAGGTGGTCGAGCGCCTCCTTGCTGCCGGCGCGGATCTTGCGGGCCAGCTCGAATTCCTCTTCCTTGGTCAACAGCTTGTATTGTCCGATGGTCTGCAGATAGTGCTGCAGGCTGGAATCTTCGCGACGGTCGCTGCTCAGCTCGATCTCGTACATGGCCGTCCTCCTGGTTCCGCCCGTCCTACCGTCTTCAATGCGATGGTCCTGCTAACGCGGCCCGTCGGTCCCGGGTTCCAACTTTCACGACTCTGAATCTTGAATTCATTCTCACGACCGCAGGGATTTTAAGGCGCTGGTCACGAACTGTCAAGACTAATCTTCCCTTTTTACTCCACTTTTCCGGCCGACTGGGGCCGGGAGGCTAACTGCCTGCCCGGCCGTCACTTATTTTCGATCGAAGCTGTTCAGTCGTCGACGACTTCGTAGTCGGCGTCCACCGAATCACCCGCGTCCTTCTTCTTGCGCGAGCCATCCGGCTGGCCGCCATTGTCCCGGGAGGGTTCGTCCTGGGTCTGCTGCTTGGCCGCGGCCTTCTCGTAGGCCTTCTCCGCCAGTTTCTGCATCGACTGCATCAGGGAGTCGGTGGCCGTCTTGATCACCTCGGCGTCGTCCCCCTTGATGGTCTCCTGGACGGCCTTGATCTTGGTCTCGACCTCCTGCTTGAGGTCGGCGTCCACGTCGTCCTGGAGATCCTGGAGGCTCTTGCCCACCTGGTGGCAGGCGCTGTCGGCCGCGTTGCGGGCGTCGATGAGCTCGCGCTTGCGCTTGTCCTCCCCGACGTGGACTTCCGCGTCCTGGACCATGCGCTTGATCTCGCTCTCGTTCAGACCGCTGGAGGCCTGGATGCGGATGGACTGCTGCTTGCCGGTCGCCTTGTCCACGGCGCTGACCGACAGGATGCCGTTGGCGTCGATGTCGAAGGCCACTTCGATCTGGGGGATCCCGCGGGGCGCCGGCGGGATGCCGGTGAGCTGGAAGCGGCCGATCGTCTTGTTGTCGACGGCCATCTCGCGCTCGCCCTGCAGCACGTGGATCTCGACGGTGTCCTGGCTGTCGGCCGCGGTCGAGAAGACCTGGCTCTTCTTGGTCGGGATCGTGGTGTTGCGCTCGATGAGCGCCGTGCGCACGCCGCCGAGCGTCTCGATGCCGAGCGTCAGCGGGGTGACGTCCAGCAGCACGACGCCGAGGTCGTCGCCGCCCAGCACGCCGCCCTGGATCGCGGCGCCCATGGCCACGACCTCGTCGGGGTTGACCGAGCGGTTCGGCTCGCGCCCGAACAGCTCCTTGACGCGGGCCTGCACGGCCGGGATGCGCGACGAGCCGCCGACCAGGATGACCTCGTCGATGTCCGACGGGGACAGCCCGGCGTCCTTCAGGCACGACTTGCAGGGCTGCACGGTGCGCTCGATGAGGCCTTCGACCAGCGACTCGAACTTGGCGCGGGTCAGGGTCATGACCAGGTGCTTGGGGCCGTTCTGGTCGGCCGTGATGAACGGCAGGTTGATGTCCGTCTGGCCGGAGGTGCTCAGTTCGGTCTTGGCGCGCTCGGCCGCCTCCTTGAGGCGCTGCAGGGCCATGGGGTCCTTGCTCAGGTCGATGCCCTCGTCCTTGCGGAACGTCGCCACCAGGTGCTCGACGACGGCCTGGTCGAAGTCGTCGCCGCCCAGGTGGGTGTCGCCGTTGGTCGCCAGCACGCTGAAGACGTCGTCGCCGATCTCCAGGATCGAGATGTCGAACGTGCCGCCGCCGAGGTCGAAGACGGCGACCGTCTCCTCCTTCTTCTTGTCCAGGCCGTAGGCCAGGGCGGCCGCGGTCGGCTCGTTGATGATGCGCTTGACCTCGAGGCCGGCGACCTTGCCGGCGTCCTTGGTGGCCTGGCGCTGGCTGTCGTTGAAGTACGCGGGCACGGTGATGACGGCTTCGGTCACGGTCTCGCCCAGGTACTCCTCGGCCGTCTGCTTCAGGGCCTGCAGGACGATCGCGGAAATCTCCGGCGGCGCGAACTCGCCGGCGGAGGTGCGGACCCTGGCGTCGCCGTTGGGACCGGCGACGACCTTGTAGGGCACCTCGCCGATCTCGGACGCGACCTCGGCGTGCTTGCGCCCCATGAAACGCTTGATCGAGGAGACGGTGTTCTCGGGGTTGGTCACCGCCTGGCGCTTGGCCAGCAGACCCACGAGCCGCTCCCCGTTCTTGTTCCACGCGACCACCGACGGGGTGGTGCGGTTGCCTTCTTTGTTCGGGATGACCTTGGGTTCTCCGCCTTCCATGACGCTCACGACGCTGTTGGTCGTGCCCAGGTCGATGCCGATGATCTTGCCCATGATCGCCTTCCTTCCGCAGCGTTGGATTTACGTAGCCGCAGAGAGCCCATCAAGGGGCGTGCCACGCGCCGGCCCCGCGGGACGACGGGTATCATGTTGTTATCAATGGAGATATGGCGGAGGTCGCCGGGCGGTCAGATTTCAGGCAGTTCCAACTACGTCATTTTGGCGTACCCGCGTCACGCCTCGTCAGACTCTATTGGGGTCTGCCACCTTATCTGTCAGGCCCTGGCAGTAGGTTGTCAGGACCAGAAAATCCAGGCAGCGCGCGTACATCGGGAAGGTCCGGGGCCGGTACCCGTCACCGCAGGGCCAGCGCAGGGCCAACGCCCGCAGTGCGGCGGCGAGCACCGTGACGGGCCCACGCGCCAGAAGGCAGGCCGTCTCCGGCCGCTGGCCGCCGGGTGCGAACAGCAGATCGAGGCGCATCTCCCGCAGGCGGTGGGGATGGCGCCGGGCCAGGTGCTGCAGGGGGCCGTGGCCGCACTCCCGCTTCTTGGCCAGCCACTGGTCGAGCGTGTGGTGATGGACGTGTTCGGGCACGGGCGCGAGCAGCGGCCGGAATTCGACTCCCGCGTCCTCCAGCCGGAAACCCAGGTCCATGTCTTCGAACCCGTAGGCCCGGAACGACTCGTCGAAGCCGCCGACCGCCAGGAAGGCGGCCCGAGGTACCGCTGTGTTCTGGGTGACGAGGTAGCGCGCGGGCACCGTCGCCTGCCGCGATTTGGCCACGCCCCGCGTGTCGAGGTAGTGGAAGTGGGGCGCGTCGATCACGTCCGGCGCGGTGCGGACCAGACCGATGGTCCCGTCGCCGGGGTGCCGCGCGAGGATCGCGAGGTGGGCCGACAGCAGACCCGGCGGCGCCACGATGTCGTCGTCCAGGAACAGCACCGCATCGGCGGTCGCCGCGAGCGCGCCGAGGTTGCGGGCCGCGGCCCGGCCGACGTTGCGCGGGGGCGCCACGACGGTGAGCCTCCCCTGCCGGCGCGCGCTCTCCGCGGCCAGCCAGGCCCCGGTGCCGTCGTGGGAATCGTCGTCGACCACGACGACGTTCCAGGCTTCCGCCGGCAGGTCCTGGCTCCAGAGCGCCGCCAGCGTGCGCTGCAGCAGCGGGAGCTTGTCGCGGCTGGGGATGACGACGGTCAGCTTCATGTCGGGCCCGCCGCTTTCCGCAGCTGCGGCAGGCCGACCTCGCGGGGCCAGCCGTCGCTGCCGGCGACCAGGGCCTGCACGATCGCCTCGACGTGGGCCATGTTCTGGGCGAAGCCGGCCTCGCGCCGCGCCAGGGCCAGGGCCGCATCGCCACAGCGCAGGCGCAGCTGCGGGTCGGCGGCCAAGCGCAGCAGCGCGTCGGCCAGTTCCGCGGCGCCGCGCGGCGGCACGACCAGGCCGGTGACGCCGTCGCGGATCCACTCGGTGGAGGACGGCAGGCTCGAGACCACGATGGCGCGGCCGCAGCTCATGGCCTCCAGCAGGCTGACCGCCGTGGCGTCGACCGACGGCACCGAGACGAAGGCGTCGCAGGCGTTCAGGGCCGTGGCGAACTCGTCGTGCGGGATGCGCCCGAGGAAACGCGTGACGCCGCCGATGCCGGCCCGCTCGGCCAGCGCCCAGAACGGGGCCGGGTCGCCCTCGTAGCCCGAGAACAGGAAGCGGGCCCGCGGCTCGCGGCGCATGACGGCCGCCGCGGCCTCGATCACCACGTCGATGTTGTAGTAGGGCTGCGTGAACGAGCGCGGCGAGAAGACCAGGAAGTCGTCGTCGGCGAAGCCCTGCGCGCGCCGCCACTGCGGCGCCGCCTGCGGCCGGAAGCGTTCGAAGTCCACGCCCCAGAGCACCCGGAAGGCGCGGTCCGGGCGCGCGCCGAGCCGCACGGCGGCTTCCAGGATGTCGCGGGAGTCGCCGGTCAGGGCGTCGCAGGAGCGCAGCGCGGCCGAGGCCAGCCAGCGCTTCAGGGGCGATTCGTGCGGCGTCACGTAGACGTCGTCGCCCCAGACGGTCAGCAGGTTCGGATGTCGGCCGCTGAAGTGGCCCCAGTAGCCGTAGCCGGTCAAAAAGTGCGTGTTCAGCAGGTCGGGCTGCAGGTCGGCCAGCACGCGGCGTACGACCCGCAGCGAGGCGGCGTAGCGCAGGGGTTTCGGGCCGGCGCCCGCGCGGATGTCGTGGACCGTGACGCCGGGCACCTCCCCCGGCTGGACGGTCAGCAGGTGGCAGTCGTGACCGCGTTCGACGAACCAGGTGATCCAGCGCTCGGTGTGGATGTGGCGGCCGATGGACAGGAAGGCCAGGCGCAAATCGATCCTCCCTGAAAGTCTGGTGCCGATAGGTCTGGTGCCGAGGGCCGGACTCGAACCGGCACGGAGCAACGCTCCGAGGGATTTTAAGTCCCTTGCGTCTACCAATTTCGCCACCCCGGCACCGTCGCGGATCATCGGCCACGGCCCGCATCCTGTCAACGCCGCGCCCGAGGGATGAAAAAGAGAACGACCGGCCCGCAGGCCGGTCGTCGGAGATGGAGGCGGCACCCGGACTTGAACCGGGGACTAACGGTTTTGCAGACCGTTGCCTTACCACTTGGCTATGCCGCCCCGGAAGGCTGCCTCACAGAATGAACGGTGGACCGCCCCCTGTCAAGGGGGCGGCCCCTGACCAAACGGCGGCCCTGGCACGCTTATCCCTGCCCGAACCCGCGGCGGCGGTCGTAGACGCGGCCGTCGTCGTGGCAGCCGGCGCAGTCGGGCTTCTGGCCCATCCCCGCCGTGTGGCAATCCTCGCAGGACAGTTCGCCGTGGACGTCGTCCAGGGGAGCGCCCGCCTTCGCGTGGTCGAAGCCGGCTCCCCAGCCCTGCGCGTGGCAGGACGAGCAGGTGCGGTCCTGGGCCACGTAGATGTTGGCGTCGCCGTGGCAGGCCCGGCAGTGGAGCTTGCTGTGGTACGACTGCAGGGCCCAGCCCGTCGACGCGTGGTCGAACAGGTCGTCTGCCTTGCGGCCGTGGCACTCCCCGCAGTTCTGCTTGCCGTGGCACTGATAGCAGGTGTCGTGGAGGTCGACCTTCTGCAGCTCGCCCATGGGGTGCGACTCGGCGCCGTGGGTGTGGCAGCGGGCGCAGCTCTGCTCCTTGTGGCAGCTGGAGCAGTTGAGCTCGTACTTCTCGGCGTGGTTGCGGTGGTGGAAGGGGACGATGTCGCCCTCGGCGTACGAGGTCGAGAATTCGATGAGCTCCTTCATCTCGATGGGCTCGTAGTTGCTGTGCTCGCAGACGCCCGTCGCCTCGCCGCCGAGCCGCCCGCCCTGCTTCTTCTCGTGGCAGTTCGCGCACTTGGTGTCGCCGTCCCAGTCGTTGTGGCAGCCCAGGCACTGGCGGTGGTAGGCGCCCTTCAGGCCGGTCTGCTTCAGGGATTCGGCGTGGGCGCCCGCGGGGTGGCACTCGCGGCAGGCAGGGTGGGGCGAGTTGGGCGGCGTGTAGTGGTGGCAGGTCTCGCAGCCCTTGTCCATGGCCACCATCCGCGCATGGGCGCGGTGCTGGAAGCGGACCGGGACATAGAGGTCCTCGAGGTCGTCCAGGATGATCACGTCGGGGCCCTCGTCGGCCTTCAGCTTGGCGGTCTCGACGTGCCGCGGGCAGTGCGCCTGCTTCAGGCAGGGATTGGCCTTGCTCGGCTGCGCGCAGGCGTGGCACTGCGTGCAGTCGAGGCCCTGCTCCTGGCTCGCCAGGGCCGGCGCCGACAGGGCCACCAGGGCGACCAACACGAGCAACGCGTTACGCATGGGGAGCCTCCTTCCCCTGCCGTGACGCCGTCGCCTCGACGTGCATCACCGGGAAGTTCAGGACGACGAAGCGGTAGGCGAAGATCAGAAACGCGACCAGACCGGCGGTGATCGCCAGCTCGCCGATGGCCGGGAAGTAGTGTTTCACCTGGTAGACGGGCTTGTAAGCGACCAGGAACACGTCGATGCGGTTCATGACCACGCCGAAGATCACCAGCGTCGCGGCGGTGAACAGCAGCCGGGGCGAGCGGCGCACACGCGAACTGAAGAACATCAGGAACGGCAGCACGAAGCCGACGCCCATCTCGATCAGGAACACGACCGACTGCCAGCTGCCGTCCACGAGGCGGTGCAGCTGCCCGCGCACCGCGAGGTCCATGGCCTTGGTGCTGATGAAGAAGAACAAGAGCACCGGCAGGATCTTCGACAAGGGACCCAGGACCTCCATCTCGGGCCGGCGCCCGAAGGCGCGCGAAGCCAGGATGGACTCGAAGATCACCATGCACGGCCCCACGCAGAACGCCGACAGCAGGAACAGCAGCGGCAGCACCTGCGACCACCACAGCGGGTGCATCTTGTAGGGGGCGATGACCATCAGGGCGCCCAGCGACGACTGGTGCATGCAGGACAGCACCACGCCCGCGATGATGAACACGGACATGATCCGCCCCAGCGTGCGGTCGAAGAGGCGCAGCAGGCCCTCGACGAACCCGTTCAGCGGGCGCAGGGCCCCGGGCAGCGCGACGCGGCCGCGGAAGCGCTCGGTCACCATGGGCAAGAACTCGATGTAGAGCACCGTCAGGTAGAACATGACGCAGATGCCGACCTCGAACAGGACCGAGTGCCCCGACCACATCGACGGCACGATCGGGTGCCAGACGTTGTAGTAGCGGCCGAGGTCCGCGAACAGCCCGATCACCACGACGGTGTAGCCCAGCATGGCCGTGATCAGTGCCGGCCTGACGATGGGCTCGAACTTCTCGCGGTGGAAGATGTGGGCGAGCGCGGCGGTGGTGAAGCCGCCGGCGGCCAGGGCCACGCCGCAGGCGATGTCGATGGCGATCCAGATGCCCCAGGGCCACTGGTCGTCGAGGTTGGTCACCGAGCCGAGGCCCTTGACGAAGCGCACCGCGGCGAACCCGAGGCCCACGGCCATCAGGGCCACCAGGACCCAGGTGCCGCGGGTGAAGAAGCGCATGCGGATCGGAGCCGCGTGGACGTGGCTACTCATGGTGCTCCTCCCCAGGCTGCTCAGCCTTTTGTGCCGCGGCGGCGACCTCGTCCTTGCGGCTGCCCAGCCACATCACCTGGGCCAGGGTCGCGTACAGGGCGACCGGCGCGATGAAGCGGCGGAAGATGCCGTGCTGGATGTTCTCGGTGATGCGGGCGGGCGACTGCTCGCCCAGCTCCGGCAGGCCCAGCGAGGTGAACGGCTGCCCGGCGATGTAGAGCCAGGACGTGCCGCCGACCTCGTGCTCGCCGTAGACGTGGTCCACATAGCGGCCCGGGTAGGCGCCGATGCGCTCGTGGGCCAGCGTCAGCAGCTCGTCGCGCTTGCCGTAGATCAGGCATTCCACGGGGCAGATCTCGACGCAGCCCGGCCGCTCGCCGGCCGAGATGCGCTCGATGCAGAAGGTGCACTTGCGCACCTCGGGCGAGAACGCGTCGTCGTACTGGTAGGCGGGGATCTGGAAGGGGCAGGCCACCATGCAGTAGCGGCAGCCCATGCAGCGCCAGGCGTCGTATTTCACGGCCCCGTTGGGCTGCTTCTCCAGGGCGGACACCAGGCAGGCCGAGGCGCAGGCGGGGTCGTTGCAGTGCAGGCACTGCACCTTCGCCCAGACGTTGCCCTCGCGCTCCTGGCGCGCCCACTGGTTGACGACGGTGTAGTTGCCGGCGTCGGGGCGGCGCATCGCCGCGAAGACATCCTTGTTCTCGAACTCCTCCAAAGGCTGCACGGGCAACTCGTTGACCTGGTTGCAGGCCCACTCGCACTTGCGGCAGCCGATGCAGGCCGTGGTGTCGACCAGGACGCCCAACGCGTCCGGCGGGGCATGCACGGCCGTGCTCGCGGAGGCGTCGGCGGCGGCGATGCCCACGCCGACGGCGCCCACTGTCTTGAGGAAGTCCCTGCGATCCATGCCGGTCCCTTTCTGCTGTGAAACGGAGGCGGCCGATCTCCTGGCTGGGACGGCCGCGTCCCGGCGAAAATGGCACACTGTCAATATGATAACAATCGTTTGTTGATCAAGAATTATTAGTGGGGAATGCGCTGGGAGGGGACTGAAATCGGTGATTGGCGAGAATGGGACTCAATTCCGCAATCTTGGCGGGTTTGTCCGAGGGGGCGTTCGTGCTAGGATGTGGGTATCGATTTCGCCTATTCATCGAGAACTCGGAGGCGGGTTTCTATGCGACGTTCGCTGAATCTCTTGTTGGTTCTGGCGTTCTTGTGCGCGCTGGCTGGCGGGTGCTTCGATCCGGAGGACTCCCCCATCGAGCCCGATCCCGCGGTTTCGACGTATCCGTTCCCGGACACCGCCGATCAGCTGATGGCGAACGTCCGGGACGCCTACGACGGTATGGACAGCGTCGAGTATGCGTTCACGCTGCATGAGGATTTCGAGTTCGTGTTCTCGCCGGAGTGTTTGATCGGGCCGGACGACGATACCTACTCGCGCGAGGAAGATCTTCTGCATACGACGCGGCTGCTGGATGGGGAGCCGGGGTTCGACATGGCCCACCAGCGGGTCCTGCCGGCCGTGCGCGACATCGCGTTTCTGCAGTTCGAGAATTTGACCGGGTGGAGCGAGGTGTCGATGGATGAACCGGGGTATCCGGGGGGGCTGAAAGCGATGTATGCCGTGACTGCGGTCATGACGCTGGATACTGTGGACGACAATACGTATGGGATCGACTCGCTGCAGTTGTTCTTCGCCAAGCGGGGGCTGGCGACACTGCCCGATGGGGGGACGCGGCAGCGGTACTACCTGATCGGGCAGCAGGATCTCGCAGCCGAATAGAGGGGACCTGGCCCGGGCGCTATCAGCGTCGTGTTCGCGGAATTCAATTGGCTGGTCGGAGACTTTCACGAGATGATCAATTGTCGGTTCTATCCCTGATGTCAGGGATGAGCGGGAGGATTCGTCAAACCAGACTCCTCATGAAGCCGGGTCATGTTCAATCATAACGCTGCCTCACAAATCCATTTTTCTTGACACCAACATGAATCGTTGGCTCAACGTTGGCACAGCTCAAACCATTAAATGCAGAAGAGCGACCCACTCGCGTAAGTCGCTCTCCTTCTTACAGATGCTGGAGCGGGAAACGGGACTCGAACCCGCGACATCTACCTTGGCAAGGTAGTGCTCTACCAACTGAGCTATTCCCGCGAAGTGCCGCTCAATATGACGGCGATCCCCCCGGATGTCAAACCGATTTTTCGCGCCCCAGGACCCGCCGGTACAGGGCCAGCGTGTCCACCGCGGCGTTCTCCCAGGAATACGTCGCCAGCACCCGCCGCCGCGAGGCCTCCCCGTGCCGCTCCCGGGCCGCCGGATCCCCCAGCAGCCCCGCCATCGCCGCCCCCAATGCCCCAACGTCCCCGCTCGCGAACGCCGGCGCGCACCCCCCGGACACCTCCAGGTTCGGCGCGATGTCGCTCACCAGGCAGCACCGCCCGTAGCTCATCCCCTCCAGCAGCGCGATCGACAGCCCCTCGAGCGTCGACGGCAGCACCACCAGCGCCGCATGGCTGTACAGCTCCTCCAGCAGCCGCCCATGCACGTACCCCGGGAACAGGACCTCCGGCGGCGCGGCCGCCCGCAGCCCCGCCGCATAGTCGTCCGTGAACCCCGACCCCCCCGCCATGACCAGCCGGTGCCGGGCGCGCAGCTCCGCCGGCAGCTTCCCGTAGGCCTCCAGCAGCAGGTGGCACCCCTTCTCGGGCACGAACCGCCCCACGAAAAGCACGAACCCGTCCGCCAGCCCGATCCGGTCCAGCTCCTGCCGCGGCCGCCGCACCGGCTCCCCGATCCCGTTGGGGATGCACACCGCCTGGGCGCCGTGGCGGGCCGCGTAGTGCTGCCGCAGGGCCTGCGAGACGACGATCAGCCCGTCCGGGAAGCGGGCCGAGGCCCCCTCCCCGCCCCTCAGAACCGCCGCCGCCACCGGCCCCCACTTGTCCCGCTGCCAGTCCAGGCCGTGGACGGTGACGACCGTGCGGCCGCGCCGCAGCCAGCGCGGCACGCCCGACAAGAGCGCGGGGCCCAGGGCGTGGTAGTGGACGATGTCGTAGCCGTGGCGGACCGCGTCCGCGGTGGCGGCCAGGGTGTGGGTGATGGCGTCCAGATGCTTGGTCGGCACGCTGGGCAGGCGGCGCACCGTGATGCCGGGCATGGCGGTGGGGCCGTCGGCGTCGCTGTAGTGGGGGCGGCTGTAGATGGTGATTTCGACGCCGCGCGGAGCCAGCCTGGCGGCCAGCTCCGCGACGTGCTTCTCGATCCCGCCGTGGACGGGGGGATAACCCTTCTGGCCGATCATCGCCACGCGGATGGGCGCTTCAGTCACGGCTCTCCCCCGCGCGGCCGGGGCCTACGCGTTCTGGAAGGTCAGGTCCTGCGGCGCGCCGTGTTCGAGGATGGAGAGGCAGGCCTTCTCCAGCACCTCGACCACCTGCAGGCCCAGGTAACCGTCGCTGACGGGCGCCGCGCGTCCGAGCACGCAGTCCACGAAGTGCGACGTCTCGACCTTCAGCGGCTCGGCCTGGTCGATCTTCGGGATCAGGATGTCCCCGTGCCGGTACGCCAGGTGGAACTCGTCGAACCCGTCGTAGTGCGGCATCACGTCGACGCCCTTGTCGTAGATGCGGATCTTGTCCGTCATCGCGACGTCATCATAGACCACCATCTTGCGGCTGCCAACGAAGGTCGCTTCGCGCACCTTGTTCGGGTCCAGCCAGCTGACGTGCAGGTGGGCGACCCGGCCGCCGGGGTACCACAGCGAGACGAAGGCCACGTCCTCGAGCTGCTTGTCCGTCTGGACGTAGCAGTGGCCGCTGGCGCTGACCCGCTCCGGGACGGCGTCGAACAGGTAGTTGAGCATGGCGACGTCGTGGGGCACCAGGTCCCAGACGACGTTGGCGTCCTTCTGGAAGATGCCCAGGTTCAGGCGGCGAATTTTCACGTAGTAGATGTCGCCCAGCTCGCCGGACTCGATGAGCTGCTTGATCAGGCGCACCGCCGGCACGAACAGGAACGTGTGGCCGACCATGATCTGCAGGTCGCGGGCCTTGGCGATGGCGCAGAGCTGGCGGCACTCGTCGGCGCTGGCGGCCATCGGCTTCTCGATGAACAGGTGCTTGCCGCTCTCGAGCACGGCCCTGCCCAGGGGGAAGTGCGTGCTGACCGGGGTGGCCACGACCACCGCGTCGATGGAGGGGTCGCCGAGGATGCGGCCGACGTCGTCGCCGATGTCGGCGGCCGGGTAGAGCGTGGCCATGTGGGCGCGGCGTTTCGCGTCGAGGTCGCAGATGTGCGTCACCTCGACGTCCGGGTGGTTGTGGAAGTTCCGGATGAGGTTGGGGCCCCAGTAGCCGCAGCCGATGGCTGCCATCTTCAACATGTCCTGCTCCTTTGGTCTCGTCGACTCCTGTCCGGGCGAACTGGCAAGAGAAGGCCGGCCGGTGCTGGTGCACGAGCCGGCCCAGGGAATGCATCGTTCGGCGGTGGCGGGACTTGAGGCCTATTCCGTAGGCTCAGTAGCCGCCCGTTCCCCGCAGGACCACCGGCACGGTCTTGAACATGATCCGCACATCCTGGCCCAGCGACCAGGAATTGATGTAGTGGATGTCGAGGCGGACCATCTCCTCGAAGGGCACGTTGCTGCGTCCGCTGACCTGCCACAGCCCGGTCAGGCCCGGGGTGATGCGCAGGCGCTCGTGGTGCCAGGGCTGGTAGAGGTCCAGCTCGTAGGCGATCGGCGGGCGCGGCCCGACCAGCGACATCTCCCCGCGCAGGATGTTGAACAGCTGCGGCAGCTCGTCCAGCGAGGTCTTGCGCAGCCAGCGGCCGATCCCGGTCACGCGGGGATCCTCGGTCAGCTTGTAGACCTTGTCGGTGGAGGAATGCTGCGAGCCGCCGTTGATGAACATCGCCGCGAACTGCCGGTGGATGGCGTCGTCGCTCTTGTGGACCATGGTGCGGAATTTGTAGAACGGGAAGGGCTGGCTGTTCTTGCCGATCCGTTCCTGGACGAAGAAGACGGGCCCGGGGCTCGAGCGCCTGACAAGCAAGGCGAGCACCAGCAGCAGCGGGGATAGAACCAGAACGGCCCCGCCTGCCAGGACGATGTCCAGGAGTCTCTTGAGGGAACCACCCCAGCCGTTCAGGCGGGAGGTGTCCGCGACGAGGTACAGCGTCGGTGCGGACGGGAGGACGTCCTCGACCACAGCCGAATAAGCCACCGCGTCTTCCTTCATGGTGTCTTCTCCCCTTACAGGGCAAACAAGATGCAAGTCTCGGAAACGCGTTAGCTTCTGGCCATGGATCCCCTTTCTGCCCCCCGGCTTGGTCAAGATTCGGGGCACGAATTCCCGAAATTCTCCACGAACCCGCAAACATTATAGCAGAAGGTCGCAGACCCTGTCCACCATCTCTTTTGTCATTTCGGCATACATCGGCAAAGACACGATGTGCTCGCAGAGGTCCTCGGCCACCGGGAAGGACGCGTCCACCGGGACGAATCCGGCCAGCGCGGGCTGGCGGTGGCAGGGCACCGGGTAGTGACGCCCACAGAACACCTTGTTGTCGCGCAGCTTAGCGATCAGGCCCTCGGGGTCGGGGCTCTGGATCGGGAAGATGTGGTGCACAGGCGTGGTCCCGGGCAGCGGCTCGGGCATGCGGTAGTGGCCCTTCAGGCGGCCCTTGTACCAGCCGGCGACCTCGCGGCGCCGGGCGTTCCAGCCGTCCAGGTGCGGCAGTTTGACGTCCAGGATCACGGCCTGCAGCGTGTCGAGCCGGCCGGTGTAGCCCACGGCGTCGTGCAGGTTCTTGGTGCCCTGGCCGTGGTGGCGCAGGCTGCGCAGGACGGCGTCGATGTGGTCGTCGGAGGTGACGGTCGCGCCGCCGTCGCCGAAGCCGCCCAGGTTCTTGCCCGGGTAGAAGCTGAAGCCCGCGGCGACCCCCAGCGTGCCCGTGCGCTTGCCCTTGTAGAGTGCGCCATGGGCCTGGCAGGCGTCCTCGATGATGGGCACGTTGCCGGCCACGGCCCGGATCTCGTCCATCGGCGCCAGGTGGCCGAACAGGTGCACCGGCATGATGGCCTTGGTGCGGCGCGTGATGGCGCGCTCGAGCTTCTCGGGATCCATGAGCCAGGTCTCCGGGTCGACGTCCACGAACACGGGCGTCGCACCGGTGTAGACGATCGCCTCGACGGTGGCGATGAAGGTGTTCGGGACGGTGATCACCTCGTCGCCGGGGCCGATGCCCAGGGCGCGCAGGACCAGGTGCAGGGCCTGGGTGCCGGAGTCCACGCCGATGGCGTGCGGCATGCCGCAGAACTCGGCGAAGTGCTTTTCGAAACGTTCGAGACGGTCCCCGAGGATGAAAGCGGTGTTGTCGACCACGTCGGCGATCGCCGCGTCGATTTCGCGGCGGATGGGCGCGACCTGGGCCTTGAGGTCGAGGTACGGAACGGGCGTCGGGGTCGTCATGGGGGCTCCTTGAGGTTGCTCGCGTTCAGGGCGCGTCACGCACCGGCTGCGGATCCATGGGCTTGAGCCACGGATGTTAATCATATCACATTCTTTGTCCCGCAACCAGCGCCAATATCATAACCAGCGGACGCGCGATCTCCTAGCCCGAACCTGCCGCTCCCCCACGGGAGAAAGACCTTGCATGGACGGCGGTTGCGGGTTATTTCCAGCGGAGTTGCGACCCCGCCGGCGTGCCCGAGGCAAGGATGATGCCGCGGCGAGGATCCACGTTGCTTTCCGCGCCCCCTGCTTCTATGATCGGGCGCCGAGATCGCCGAAGGACCGAGTGCAATGAGAGGAGCACTTCCATGACAACAGGCCTGAAAATCAAGCCTGCGGACGGGAAACTGGGGATCCTGACGCCAGGCATGGGGGCCGTGTCATCGACCTTCATGGCCGGCGTTTTCGCAGTGCGCCGGGGCATCCGGCTGCCGATCGGCAGCGTCACCCAGATGGGCCACATCCGCCTGGGCAAGCGCACCGATAACCGCCAGCCCCTGGTCAAGGACTTCGTGCCGCTGGCCTCCCTGGACGACATCGTCTTCGGCGGCTGGGACATCTTCGAGGATTCGGTCTACGAGGCCGCCGTGAAGGCCGGCGTGCTGCCCATGGACCTGCTCAACGAGCTGAAGGACGAACTGGACGCGGTCAAGCCCATGCCCGCGGTGTTCGACAACTTCTACGTCAAGAAGCTCCACGGCACCTACGTCAAGAAGGGCGCCACCAAGATGGATCTGGCCGAGCAGCTCATGCAGGACATGAAGGACTTCCAGAAGTCCAACGGCTGCTCCCGTCTGGTCATGGTCTGGTGCGGCTCGACGGAGATCTTCCTGAAGCCCTCGGACGTCCACCAGACGATCGAGGCCTTCGAGGCAGGCCTGCGCAGCAACCACCCCGACATCGCCCCGAGCATGATCTACGCGTACGCCGCCATCAAGATGGGCATCCCCTACGCCAACGGCGCGCCGAACCTCAGCGCGGACATCCCGGCCCTCGAGACGCTGTCCAGGCAGACGGGCTCCCCGACCTGCGGCAAGGACTTCAAGACGGGCCAGACCCTGCTCAAGACCGTCCTGGCCCCGGCCTTCAAGGCCCGCCTGCTGGGCGTCAGCGGCTGGTTCTCGACCAACATCCTGGGCAACCGCGACGGCGAGGTCCTGGACGATCCCGGCAGCTTCAAGACCAAGGAGGAGTCCAAGCTCAGCGTGCTGGACACCATCCTGCAGCCCGAGCTGTACCCGGACCTCTACGGCAACCTCTTCCACAAGGTGCGGATCAACTACTATCCGCCCCGCGGCGACAACAAAGAGGGCTGGGACAACATCGACATCTTCGGCTGGATGGGCATGCCCATGCAGATCAAGGTCGACTTCCTCTGCCGCGACTCGATCCTGGCCGCCCCGATCGTGCTGGACCTCGCGCTGTTCCTGGACCTGTCCAAGCGCGCCGGTTTCGACGGCATCCAGGAGTGGCTGTCGTTCTACCTGAAGAGCCCGGTCACGCCGCAGGGCCTCTACCCCGAGCACGACCTCTTCATCCAGCAGAAGAAGATGAAGAACACGCTGCGCTGGATGATGGGCGAGGAACTCGTCACCCACCTCGGGCGCGAGTACTACGACGACCTGACGCAGGACGACCGCTGAGCGGCACGGCCGTCGACGACGACACGCGAGGGGGGCCGGCCGCTTGGCCGGCCCTCCCTTACATCCGGAAGGACCACGCCATGTCCCACCCCGACGACCCGACGCACGGCTGGCGCCTGCAGACGCTCGAGGTCGGCCCCCTGCAGATGAACGCGCAGCTGCTGTGCGCGCCCGCGAGCGCCGAGGCGATCCTGGTCGACCCGGGCGACGAACCCGACCTGCTGCTGGACGCCATCGCGGACAGCGGCTGCCGCCTGACCGCCCTGGTCTGCACGCACGGGCACTTCGACCACGTGTCGGCCGCCGCCGCGGTCCAGAAGGTCTGGGACCTCCCGCTGCTGCACCACCCGGACGAGGGGCCGCTGCTGACCGGCCTGGCGGCGAGCCGCGCCGCCTACGGGTTCCCGCCCGTGCCGGCGCCGCGCCTCGCGCTGCTGCCCGCCGACGCGCTGCCCTTCGCCGGCGGCCGCCTGCGGATCGCCCACGCGCCGGGCCACAGCCGCGGCCACGTCCTGTACGTCTGGGAGGGGCACGCCCTGGTGGGGGATGTCATCTTTGCGGGATCGGTGGGTCGGACGGACCTGCCGGGCGGGGATTTCGTCGTCCTCGAGCGCAGCATCCGCCGCGAGGTCTACACGCTCGACGACGCGACCATCCTGCATCCGGGCCACGGCCCCGACACCACAGTGGGGCGTGAGCGGCGCTCGAACCCGTTCGTGAGCGGGAACGGCAGCTAGGGCTGGAGCGGCTGGACGCTCAGCGCGTTGATCTGCTCGAGCCGATCGCTGCGCTTCTTCTCCAGCGTCTTGTGGCGGCGCATCAGCTCGCCCTTGATCCAGTCGCGGTACAGCGAGGCCCCGAGGCAGCCGGAATCGTAGGAGAAGATGCTGTTGAAGGCCGAGGGCGCCTCCTCGATCTTGATGTTGTTGGTGATCATGGTCTTGAACAGGTCGCCCTTGAAGTGGTTCTTCAGCTCCTTCTGCGCCTCCTTGTGCAGATCCGTGCGCCCGTCCTTCATGGTCACCAGCACGCCGAGCACCTGCAGCCAGATGTTCTGGCGCTCCTGCACGCGCTCGATCAGGGCGCTGAGCTGGTGCATCGTCGAGACGGCGAGGCCCGTGCAGGGCGTCGGGATCAGCGCGTAGTCGGAGGCGACCAGGGCGTTCTGGGTCAGGATGCCGAGGTTCGGCGGCGTGTCGATGATGATCCAGCCGTAGGACGTCGACAGCGCCTGGGTGACCTTGATGAGCCGGTCGGTGAGCTGGGTGCGGGCCATGCTCTCGAGCGACGGGTGCGACGGGATCACGTCGATGTTCTCGTCGAAGACCGTCGAGGTGATGCCGTCCTGGGGCGTGATCGCCCGGCGCAGCACGTCGAAGATCGAGCGCGCCGGCGGCTCCCCGTTCATCTTGCCCAGGAGCGCCGAGGAGGCGCAGCCGTGGGGGTCCATGTCGATGACCAGGCAGCTCGACGTGATGTCGCTGTAGCGGGTCAGTCCCGCGGCCAGATTCAGGGCCGTGGTGGTCTTGCCGGTGCCGCCCTTGTGATTCACGACCGCGATGACGTTTCCCATGGAATCTCCCGATAGGTGGGGACAGCGAGCTCCGGGAATCCGGACTGAACTGTCAATGATAATGATAACTGCCCGTGAAGCAAACTGTATTAGTTTTCAGCCCTTGTGTCGCCCGGTTTAGATGTTGTTGATAATGTATGAAAACAATGTGTTACAACGATACTCTCACAAAACTGATTAATATGTGCGCCGAACCACATTCATCCGTATTTATGATTATTTATTCTTATTGAATGAATCCACCTAGAAATGTCCTAACAAGCGAAGGGTGATGGTCACCAGGTGCTGCGGCCCGAATTCCCGGTACTGTGCGTCCAGCGGGAAATCCTGCTCTTGCGCCAGCCCGTCCTGGGTGAACTGCTGGAAGTGGTCGACGACGTCCAGACCGGCGGACCAGCGATCGTCCACCCTGTACAGGAACCCCGCACCGAGGCACAGCCCCGGCACGCTCTGGTCGGACGAGGCCGCGCTCGCGTTGATCCCGGTGATGGAGACCCCGGCCAGGATCAGGGGCTGCAGGCGGGTGTCTGTCAGGCGCTGTTCCCAGAGCAGGGTCGACTGAAAGACGTTCCAGCGGTCGTAGAGCACCGGCGTGACGTACTGCGTGTCGTTGGCCAAGGCGGCGGTGTTCATCCGGCCGATGAGCAGGTCGAAGCGCAGCCAGCCCTGCGGAGTCAGCCGCTTCGCGGCCTCGAAGCCGAAGGCCGCGTCCTCGTCCAGGGTCACGGTGAAGCGCTTGGCGTTGAAGTCCTCGCCGCCGACCGGCGGCGACCAGGGCACCGGGATGCCGTGCGCCACCTGGAACAGATCGCCCCCCGCCAGCATGCCGGCGACGACGCCGAAGCACCAGCCGGGCTCCCCCGCCGGCCGGGCTTCTTCACGCTCCGCCGGCGCGGTGCGGCCGCTGACGGCGCGGCGGGGCTGTTCCTGGGCCGCGGCGGCGCCGGCCAGCGCCAGCGCCAGGACCGCCGCGGCGAAGCCGGCGTGCCGACCCGCGCCCGTCACGACCGGGGATCCGCGGGCTTGGACGCGAAGTGCCGGAAGAGGTCGATCGGCACCGGGAAGATCGTCGTGGAGTTGTTCTCGCGGGCGATCTCGCTCAGGGTCTGCAGGTAGCGCAGGACGATGGCCGACGGGTCGCTCGAGATGACGACGGCGGCTTCGGCAAGCTTCTGGCTCGCCTGGAACTCGCCGTCCGCGTGGATGACCTTCGAGCGGCGCTCGCGCTCGGCTTCGGCCTGGCGGGCCATCGCGCGCCGCATCTCCTGGGGCAGGTCCACGTCCTTGATCTCGACGGTGCTGACCTCGACGCCCCAGGGCTCGGTCGCCTTGTCGATGATCTCGCGGATCTGCAGGTTGAGCTTGTTGCGCTCGGACAGCAGGTCGTCCATCTCGACCTGGCCCATGACGCTGCGCAGGGTCGTCTGGGCGACCTGCGAGGTGGCGTAGAGGTAGTCCTCGACCCCGATGATGGCCATCTGCGGCGAGACGACCTTGAAGTAGATGACGGCGTTCACCTTGACCGAGACGTTGTCCTTGGTGATCACGTCCTGCGGCGGCACGTCCATCGGGACGATGCGCAGGCTGACCTTGACCATGCGGTCGACCATGGGGATCAGCAGGATCAGGCCGGGGCCCTTGACGCGCTGCAGGCGCCCCAGGCGGAAGATCACCCCGCGCTCGTACTCGCGCAGCACGCGCAGCGAGTTGGCCAGCACGAAGAGCACCAGCAGCAGGATGGGCAGGAAGGTCAGGGTCAGGGACTGCATCGTCGACCTCCGGGTTCGGGCAGTCAGGCGTGTTCGTCCAGTCAGGCGGGTTCGCGGAACGAGACGGTCTCCAAGATGGCCCGCAGGCGGCGGAAGTCATCCATCTTCTCGCTCTGCGGCGCGTAGACGAGCAGGTCGAAACAGTAGACGCGTCCTCCCGCGGGATCGGCTACAAAGTAGCACCGGAACGGCCCGCCGACCTGGGTCTCGGCGTCGACCCAGCTGCCGGCCAGCTTGACGGCGGGCAGGCCGGCCACCTTCTCCTGCGACCACGCGAAGGACTCCTGCTCGATCGTCTCCTGGTGCAGCGCCTTGCCGAGCCGCTCCCGCATCGCGACCAGGAACTGCTGGTCCAGGAGCTGGGACTCGGGCGAGGACGCGGGCTCCCAGCTGACGGTCAGGCCGCGCGTCGAGCCGTCGGTGCGCAGCCACTCCACGCCGGGGAATCCGCCCGGCTCGCTCTGGTTCTCGCGGTAGGCGGCCGGCAGTTCGACCGAGAAGCCGAACCGTCGCCACTGGCGCGCGGCGGGGTCCGCGAGCAGGCCCTGCCGGCGGTGGTCGTCCACGATGCGGCGGTTGATGTCGGCGGCCAGGATCGCACTCAGCACAGGCGCCTGGCGGTTCAGGAGCGTGACCAGCGCGTCGGCGTCCCGCGCCACCGCGACGAACGCCACCTGGCTGTGCAGCCAGGGATCGCGCAGCGTGAAGACCTCGCCGCGACCCGCCAGGGCCCGCTCCAGGGCGTCCTTCGGCAGCAGCTTCTTGGCCGCGCCCTGGACGGCGCCGCCGTCGCCCCAGCGCACCGCCATGATGACGTTGCGGTAGTTGCGGGCGTCCTGCCAGTTCTTGTCGGTGAAGGTGCGGAAGCGGTACGTGGGCTCGGTCTTCAGGACGAAGGTCTCGTTCGGCGCCAGCAGCCCGCGCGCCCGTTCCAGCAGGGGGTCGAGCCGCGGGTCGGAGACCACGAGCGCCACGTCGCCGTACGAGCCGACGGCCGACACCATGGCGCTCTTGCCGGTGCTTTTGCCGCTGCTTTTACCACCGTCGCCGCAACCGGCGAGCGCCAGCGCCAGACAGAAGCATGCCGCCCCGAGGATCGCGGCGGCATGGCGGGTTGGGTTCACGGCGTACCTCTCAGCGGACGATCAGCGACCCTGGCTCCGGTCCTGGCTGTCCGCTTCAAGGTACGCGATACCGCGGGCGGCGAGCAACGCCTTTAGTGTCTTGTTCTCGCCGCGCAGGCCGATGATGCCGGAGCGCAGGCGGGCGTTCTCGGCGCGCAGGGCGGCGACGTCGTCGAGTCCGGACAGCATGCCGGACGACAGGGAGACCGGCTGCAGGCGCTCGCCGGTGCGCGTGCGGTCGGAAAGCAGGCTCTGGCTGACCGGCCGGCCCAGGAAACCGCTGCCGAGCGTCGCGCTGCGGTTGCGGTTGCCGGTCAGCGGCAGGCGGTCCGAGAGATCCGTCACCAGGCGCGCGGACGGGGTCGGCGTGTCGAGCGACGTCGTGGCCGCGGCCACCGTCGCGGCCGGGCGGGCGGGCGTCTCCACGGCGCGCGGGCCGTCGGGCCAGATCAGCACCGCGACCAGCGCGGTCACGGCCACGCCGGCCAGCGAGGAAGCCGCGAAACCGCGCCACCAGCCGACGGCGTTGCGGGGCGCGTCCTCCCAGGGCACGGTCCTGGCCGCCGCCGCTTCCTGCAGCGTGCGGTTGAGCCGCAGCTGGAGCTTCCACTCGAAGGCGTCGGTGGGCGCTACTTCGAGAACTGCAACGAAGCCGAGGCCATCACGCGTCGCGCCGGGTCGGGCGGCGTCGCTCAC
>JAUSBL010000111.1 GCA_030658975.1 Candidatus Latescibacterota bacterium | reverse complement strand
ACGCCCTGCTGGGCGCCGTCGGCGGCTGGCTGGTCCTGGAGGGGGTGCGCCTCGGCTACCGGCGCTGGCGCGGCTTCGACGGCCTGGGCGGCGGCGACGTCAAGCTGGCCGCCATGCTCGGCGCCTGGCTGGGCTGGCAGGGCGTGCTGCTGACGTTCCTGGCGGGCTCCTTCGTCGGCGCCCTGGTCGGCCTCACGATGGCCGCCCGCGGCCGCGCGGACCGCCTCACGGCCCTCCCCTACGGCGTCTTCCTCGCTCCCGCCGCCGCCGCCATGGTCTTCTGGGGCCGCCCCATCTGGACCTGGTACCTAGCCCTCTAGTCACCACTCTGCATCATCGTGCACCCGATGTCCTGCGGCGAGGCCTGAACCGCCGCGCCCCGGGGCATGACACACCCGCTGTGACGGGGGTGTCTGCAGGCCTCCTGCGCCAGGACGGCGCAGGAGGCCGTAAGCCAAGCGCGCCGGGCACAGGATGTGCCCGGCGCGCGTCCCCCGTCACAGCGGGTGTGTCATGCCCCGGCCCCCGCGGTTCAGGCCTCCCCGCAGAGCTTCAGGAGCTTGCGCTGCTCGTCATCGACCCAGCGCTGGATCTCCACGATGAGGTGCTCGTTGCCCGGCTTGAACAGGTGCTTGAAGCGCACCTGCTGCTTGAGCCACTCCTCGATGGGCGTGCGGTCGGCCTTCGGCTTGTACGTCAGCTTGTACTCGCCGTTCTCGACCTCGAACAGCGGCCAGAAGTTGCAGTCGGTCGCCATCTTCGACAGCTCGATGCCCAGAGCCGGGTCGAAGCCCCAGCCCACGGTGCACGGCATCAGGATGTTGATGAAGGCCGGCCCGTCGACGTCCAGGGCCTTGCGCACCTTCATCTGCAGGTCCTTCCAGTGGAAGGGCGTCGTCTGCGCGACGTAGGGGATGTTGTGAGCCACCATGATCTTCGTGAGGTCCTTGCGGTGGCGGTCCTTCCCCTGCTTCACCTTGCCCGCGGGCGCGGTGGAGGTGTGCGCGCCGAACGGGGTGGCGCCCGAGCGCTGGATGCCCGTGTTCATGTACGCCTCGTTGTCGTAGCAGACGTACAGCATGTTGTGGCCGCGCTCCATGGCCCCGGACAGCGACTGCAGGCCGATGTCGTAGGTGCCGCCGTCGCCGCCGAAGGCGATGAAGTTGATCCGCTCGCGCGGCACGGGCAGTTCGCCGCTCTTCTTCAGGGCGCGGTACGCGGTCTCGGCTCCCGAGATCGTGGCCGCGCAGTTCTCGAAGGCCGTGTGGATGAACGGCGTCTTCCAGGCGGTGTAGGGGAAGATCGTGGTGACGACCTCCATGCAGCCCGTGGCGCCGCCCACGACCGTGTCGCGGCCCGCGGTCAGCATGATCTGGCGCAGGATGTTCGAGCCCGTGCAGCCGGCGCAGGCGCGGTGCCCGCCGGTGAGGAGGTCCTCGTTCTTGGAAAGCGTCTGCAGATTCACAACAGCCATGACGGTCCCTCCTTTACAGCCGGACGCCCAGCAGGTTGACGGTTTCGGCCTCGCGGCCCTTGGCGATCGCCTGCAGCTGCTCGATCAGCGAGACGATCTGCTTGGTATCGGTGTCGCGGCCGCCGAGCCCGTAGATCCAGTTGTGGATCTTCGGCCGGGCCGGCAGGTCGTAGAGGGCCGAGCGGATCTCGTTGAAGAGCGGGCCGCCCCAGCCGCCGAAGCTGGCGGACTTGTCCATGACCCCGACCACCTTGGCCTTCGACAGGGCCTTGGCGAGCTCCGCCGCCGGGAAGGGGCGGAACATGTGGATCTTCAGCAGGCCGACCTTGACGCCCTTCTCGCGCTGGGCGTCGATGACGTCCTTGGCCGTGCCGGCCGTCGAGCCGAGCGCCACGATGACCAGGTCGGCGTCGTCGGTGCGGTACTCCTCGAAGAACGAGTAGTGGCGGCCGGTGAGCTGGCCGAACTCCTTGTAGACCTCGGCGATGTACTTCGGCGCCCGCTTGAGCGCCTCGATCTGCGAGACCTTGTGCTCGAAGTAGTAGTCGGTGAGGTCCAGCGGGCCGACCGTGATCGGGCGGTCCATGTCCAGCAGGGAGTACCCGGCCTTGAGGTCCTTGGGCCCGACGAACTTCCAGGCGTCCTCGTCCGGCAGGATGTGCAGCGACTCGGCCGTGTGGCTGATGATGAAGCCGTCGTAGTTGATCATCACCGGCAGGCGGACGTCCTTGTGCTCGGCGATGCGCCAGCACATCAGGGCGTGGTCGTAGGCCTCCTGGGTGTTCTCGCACCACAGCTGGATCCAGCCGGCGTCGCGGCCGCCCATGGCGTCGGAGTGGTCGTTGTGGATGTTGATGTTGCCGGACAGCGCGCGGTTGACCACCGGCATGCAGATCGGCAGCCGCAGCGAGGCGGCGATGTAGACGACCTCCCACATCAGGGCGAAGCCGGCCGAACTGGTGGCCGTGAAGGTGCGGGCGCCGGTGGCGGCCGAACCGATGGCCGCGCTCATGGCCGAGTGCTCGCTCTCGACCAGGATCATCTCGGTGTCGACGACGCCGTCGGCGACGAAGTCGGCGAACTTGTGCATCATCTCGGTCTGGGGCGTGATCGGGAACGCGGGAGCCACGTGGGGACGAGCCTGCTTGAAGGCGGTCGCCACGGCCTCGTTCCCGGTCAGCCCGACGTAGATCTGCTTCATGGGACACTCCTTTCCGTGGCTACTTTTCGTCGCGGACCATGACGATGGCCGCTTTCCCCTTGGCGGCGGGCGGGCAGTGCTGCGCACAGATCCCGCAACCCTTGCAGTGCTCGAAGACGAAGCCCGTCATGACGGTCTTCTCGCCGGTGCTGTCGATGGCCACCGCCGTGTCCGGGCAGTAGATCCAGCAGAACATGCAGTGGATGCAGTTCTCGGGGACCCACTGCGGCACGTTCGACCGCCAGTCGCCCGTCTTGAATTCGGCGGCGTTGCCGGCCTCTGTGATGATGCCGCCCTCGTTCAGGCCGGAAGTCGGGATGGTACTCATTCTGACACCAGCTCCTTGTAGGCCCTTTCCACGGCGGTGACGTTCCCGTCGATGACGGCCTGGCTGAACTTCTTCTTGAAGCGCACCACCAGCGAGGCGACGAGGTTCTCCAGGGTGATCACGTCGGCCACCGCGGCCAGCGCGCCGATCATCGGCATGTTGGGGATCGGCCGCCCGAAGCATTCCTGGGCGATGAGCGAGGCGTCCACGGTGTGGACCTTGCCGCCCTTGATGCCCAGCCGCTTGCGGATGTTGGCGGGGGTCTCGACGGTGTTGATCAGGAAAACCGTATCGTCGCTGGCGCCGTCGGGCACGCCCGCGGCTTGGGAATCCAGCAGCGTGGGATCGAGCACGATCACGTAGTCGGGCTCGGCGATGCTGCAGTGCAGGCGGATCGGGGCGTCGGAGATGCGGGTGAACCCGCGCACGGGGGCGCCTCGCCGTTCGGGGCCGTATTCGGGGAAGCCCTGGCTGTGCTTGCCCTGGTCGAGGACCGCCTCGGCCAGGAAGATCGCCGCCGTCTTGGCCCCCTGTCCGCCGCGGCCGTGCCAGCGGATCTCAGTGGTCGCTGCTGCCATGATCCATCACACTCCTTGCACCGAATCAGGCCGCGGGGGCCGGCCGGGTCCCCGCTGTATCGTTCCGCGACAAAGGTAGTCCCTACAAGTTAGGGGTCAATTGAAAAGCATATTCAAACGAGATGGACCCTGCCGGGGGGCGCTCACCGGACACATCCTGTGTCCGGAGAGTTCGACCTCCGGGCCTCTCCGCCCTCCTGGCGGAGAGGCCCTCCAGACGCCCCCGGCAGGGCCCATCTCGTTTAATGGATGAGGAATCCGGCAGCTTGCCCCGCAGGCACAATTTCGGAGGCACAACCATGCTGATCTGATATCGTGGCATCCGGTGTTTCGATCCCCCCCTTTTTACGGAGGCACCCGCTTGCCCGCCAGCATCTTGCACCGGCGCTACCGTTTCGGCGACGTGACGACCGACTACCTGGGCGACGACGGCGCGCTGGACCGGCTCGCCGGGCGGCTGGGCCGCCGGCCGGCCGTCGCGGTCGTGGACCGGGCGGTGGCGCGGCTGCACGCGGCGCGGCTGGAGGCGGCGTTGAGGGGCGCGGACGGGGCTCCCCTGCCCCGTCTGGTCGTGGCCGGTGGCGAGGCCGCCAAGTCCGTGGCGAATCTGGAGCGCGTCTGGGTCTGGCTCGCCGCGCGCAGATTGCCGCGCGACGGCGTGGTCGTCGGGGTGGGCGGCGGCGCGGTGCTGGACCTCGCGGGCTTCGCGGCGGCGACCTGGCGGCGCGGCGTGGAGTTCGCGGCGGCGCCCACGACGCTGCTGGCGGCGGTGGACGCCGGCCTCGGCGGCAAGACCGCGGTCGACCTCGGGGCCCTGAAGAATCCCGTCGGCGCGTTCCATGCCGCTGCCAACGTGCTGGTGGAGCCGTCGCTGCTGGGCACGTTGAGCCGGCGCGACTGGCGCTGCGGGCTGGCCGAGACGATCAAGGCCGCGGTCATCGGCTCGGTTCCCCTGTTCCGCGACCTCGAGGCGCGGGCCCCCGACCTCGCGGGCCTGCTGGCCCGCGGGCGCGCGGACCGCCCCGTGCCCGACGTCCTGGACCTGCCCTGGGCCGCCTGGATCGACGGCGCGGTGGGCGTGAAGGGGCGGCTGGTCGCGCGCGATTACCGCGAGGCAGGCCCGCGGCGGGCGCTGAACCTCGGGCACACGCTCGGCCACGCGCTGGAGATCCAGCTCGGGCTGGCGCACGGCGAGGCCGTGGCGCTGGGGCTGGCCGCGGCCGCGCGCCTGGCCGCGGCGCGCGGGACCTGCCCGCGGCGGGACGCCGAGCGCATCGTCGCGCTGCTGGCGGCCTGCGGTCTGGCGGTGACGGCGGCCGCCCCGCCGCGGCGCGCGACCGCCGCCCTGGTCGCCGGCGACAAGAAGGTGCGCGGCGGCGAGCCGCGCTGGGTGCTGCCGCGGCGGATCGGCGCGGTGGACGTCGATGCGCGCGTCGACCTCGATGACATGCTGGCGAGCCTGGCGGGATGATCGCGTCGCGGGCGACGCCGAGGAGGTCCCATGTTCCGATCCGCCCTGCTGACGCTCGTTCTGGCGTGGGGTGCGCTGCTCTCCGGGGCGCCGGCCGCAGCCGCCGAGTGCTACACGATCCTGGTGGGCCGCGACGCCAGCGCCGACGGCTCCGTGCTCATCGGCCACAACGAGGACGACGCGGGCGACATCGTCGTGAACCTGCGCCGGGTCCCGGCCAGGACCTACGCCGCCAGGCCGCCCGTCATCCTCGACGGGGGCGCCCGCCACGACGCCGGCCCGCGGGTCAACGGATTCCTCTGGATCGAGGCCACCACCCAGACCTTCGCCGACGTTTTCGTCACCGATTCGGGCGTCGCCATGGTCTCGAACAGCTGCCCCTCCCGTGAGCAGGACGACGACTTCACGCAGGGCGGCATCGCCTACCTGCTGCGCCGACTGGTGGCGGAGCAGGCCGTTTCCGCCAGGGACGCCGTGCGACTGGCCGGCGAGCTGGTGGCGCAGTACGGTTACACCGGGTCGGGGCGCACGTACTGCTTCGCGGACCGGCGCGAAGGCTGGTTGTTCTGCGTGGTGCGGGGCCGCCACTGGGCGGCCCGGCGCGTGCCCGACGATCAGGTGGTCGTCATCCCCAACCGCTTCGTGATCCACGAGGTGGACTTCGCCGACGACCGCAACTTCGCCGCCAGCCCCGGTCTGGTGGACTACGCCACGCGGCGCGGCTGGTACGATCCCGCCACGGACGGCGCCTTCGACTTCGCCCGCGCCTTCAACGCCCTCAGGGACGGACCCGTCCTGCAGGACGGCAACACGCTGCGACACTGGCGCGGTCTCGCGCTGCTGGGGAACCGCGCCTTCGACGTGCAGGACCGCCTCCCCTTCTGCGTGGCGCCGGGCCGCAAGCTGGAGCCTGCCGATCTCATGCTCGTCCTGCGGGACCATTACGAAGGCACGCCCCACGACGTCACCGCGGGCTACCGCGAGGGTTCGCCCAACCACACCCGGTTGCGCACCATCTGCACCGACGCCACGATCCACGCGACGGTGGTGCGGCTCCACGAGGCGCTTCCCGAGCCCCTTTCCATCCTCGTCTACCTGAGCCTGGGCCGCCCCGACACCGCGCCCTTCCTGCCGTTCTACCCCCTGGCGGGGGACCTGCCCGAGGGGTTGGGCCTGGGCGATCCCCGGCACGACGATGCGCGGTTCACCCGGGAGCACTTCCAGGACGGCGCCTTCGAGGACGGGCGGGACGGGCTGCTCATCACCCGGGCGGTGGCGACGCAACGCGCCGTGGAGCAGGACTACGGGAAGCTCGCGCCCCGGGTCCGCGCCGTGCTGGACCCCCTGGAGCGCGCGCTCCAGCTGGGCCTCCCCGCCCTGCAGCAGGCCTACCGGGATCTGGCCGCCAGGGATCCGGACGCCGCCAGGACGCACCTGCTCGCGTTCAACCACGGATCGTTCGCGCTGGCGCGCCGCGCCTACGGGGAAATCGACGCGATCCTCGGCGCCGCGGATGAAGGCTCCCACTAGGTCGTACGAGAAACGGCCCCGGGCTGGCGCCGAGGGCCGTGACTCGTTCCGACGGAGCGATCGGTTCACTCCACCATCGTCAACATTCGCTCGTCATCACTCGACTCGTCATCACTCGACTCGTCCTCACTCGACTCGCAGTTATTTGGCCAGGACCAGCTTGGCCGAGCGCTGCTCCCCGCCCGCGACGACGCGCAGCAGGTAGACGCCCGCGGAGGCCGCGGCGCCGTCGCCGTCGCGCCCGTCCCAGACCGCCTCGTGCCGGCCGACGGCCAGGACCGCGTCCGCCAGCGTGCGCACGCAGCGGCCGCGCATGTCGTAGATCAGCACCTCGACGCGGCCGGCGCGCGGCACTTCGAAGCGGATCGTCGTGCGCGGATTGAAGGGGTTCGGCGCCACGCCCGCGATGGCCAGCGCGCGCGGCGCGTCGCCGGCGGCCGTCGCGCCCGCCGTCACCGCCGCCGAGTAGCCGCCGACGTGCCCGTCCTGGTCCACGGCCACCACCACGAAGCAGCCATCGCTCTGGCTCGCTTCGAACGTGTGGCCGGGGTGGGCGACCGTGCCGGCCACGTGGGCGGCGCCGGGCTGCGTCTGCGCGTCCGGCAGGCGGTAGACGACGTAATGGTCGACGTCGGGTTCGGCGTTGGGAGCCCACGCGAGCGAAGCGCCCGCCAGTTCCGTCAGGCTGAGCTGGGCGACGGCCGCCGGGGCGACCGGCGTGCAGCCGGGGCCGCCGTAGATGCCGATGTCGGCCCGCGAGCCGTCGGGGTCGAGGCAGGCGGGATCGGGATCGCCCCGGTCCAGGCAGGGCGAGTGCAGGGCCAGCGCGTAGTCCCCGGCCGCCGGGTTGCAGAAGCCCGGCTCGGCCACCAGGTCGTGGGCGCCGCCGGTCAGACCCACGTAGTGTCCGCCCGGATTGTTCCACAGGACGTTGTGGTCCGCCGCGAAGCCGGCGGCGCTGCCCGCCACGCCGCCGTGCGCGTTGCCGGCGACGACGCAGTTGCGCAGGACCACCGCGTCGGCGCCGTTCAGGAACACGCAGCCGAAGCCGGAACCGGCGCTGTCGAGCAGCAACGTGTTCTCGAGACGCAGCGTGGGCGCCGCGTTCACGGCGAGCGTCGCCCCGAGCAGGCCGGAGGCGTTGCGCGTGAAGACGGCGTTGCGCACGTCGCAGGCGGCTCCCTCCAGATTCATGGCGCCGCCGCGGTCGATCCGCGCCGCGTTGTCCGCGAAGCGGCCGCCCTCGACGACGAGACTGCCGCCCAGGACGTGGAAGGCGCCGCCCCTGGCGTCCGCCCGGTTGCCGGTGGCGACGACGTCCCGCGCGATCACCGTCGAGCCGCTCGCCGACAGGGCCGCGCCCGCGGCGCAGCGGCGGTTGCCCGTGAAGGTCTCGCCGATCAGATCCACCCGGCTGTCGAGGGCGTAGACGGCCGCGCCCTCCTGGCCGGAGATGCTGTCCATGCAGGCGTTCTGCAGGTACTGGTTGCCGGTCAGGACCGCGCCGTCGGCGCCGATCATGGCCACGGCGCCGCCCAGCGTGGCCCGGTTGCCCTGGAACACGCAGTCCTCGACGCGCGGGGCGCCGTTGATCACGACGATGGCGCCGCCGACCCCGGCGCCGTTGAAGGGGTTGGCCGTGTTGTTCGTGAAGACGCAGTCCCGGATGGTCGGCGAGGAGCCGTTGACGTAGATGGCCCCGCCGTGGCGGCCGAAGACCGGGACGCTGCTGATCCCGCCGACGCAGTCGTAGAACTCGAAGCCGATCACGCCGGCGTGGCCGTCGAGGCCGCCGACGAAGCTCATCGCGCTGTCGATCGACTGCAGGCGCGTCGCGCCGGGCTGCGGGTCGCGCGCGGTGAAGGTCGGGTTCCAGCCGCCGATGATCGTCGTCGGCGTGGTGACCGACACGCGCTCGTGGTAGTCGCCCGCCGTGACGAGCACGGTGTCGCGCCCGGTGCAGGCGACGAGGGCGGCGGCCAGGCTCCGGGCGGCCGTAGCTTTCGTCTCGTAGGGCGCGACGTCGCCGCCGGTCGGCGAGACGTAGCGGGTGCGGTGGCCGTACAGCTGCATCCTCTGCGGGGAGATGCCGAAACCCTGCCGGGTGTCGCCCAGCGGGACCACGCAGAACTGCAGGAGCGTCGTGGAATGGTTCGGCAGGGTCCACAGGAAGTGGCCGGTGTTGGGAACGTTGTCCGCGATCTTGGTGTCGAGGAAGCCGTCCAGGGAAGCCCAGATATCGACCGTGGCGGCGGCCGCGCCGCTCGTGGTCCAGGCGATGTCGACCGTCTCTCCCGCGATGTAGTCGCGGTCGTTCAGCGGGCCGAGCATCGCGACGCTCGTGGGCGGCACCACTAGGTCGATCTGGGTGGTCGAGGAGCCGATCAGCGACGTGCCGTACTTGATGGTGAAGTACCCGCCCATGCCGAAGCTGGGGCCCCAGGAGTTCTTGCAGATCCAGCCGCCGACGCCGCCGCAGGCGCGGTCGTCCCAGCCGACGATCAGGATCAGGTGGTTCGTGTACGGCCCGACGTTGTCGGTGTAGCAGCCGGTGCCGTAGCTCGGGAACGGCTCGTCGGCGTTCATGGCCGAGCAGACGGGCCCCTCGAGCAGGGCGTTCTTGATCTGGGTGACGTTGTTCGAGACGTAGTGCCAGCTCGACACGAACGAGAACGGCAGGTGGGACGTCTGGGTGCAGGAGTTGACGGTGCCGCCGCTGTACGGGATGGCCTCCTCGTGGACGGCCCCGTAGGTCATCGCCACGTTGTAGACGGCCGAGGCCCACCCGCCGTCGCAGTCGGCGCCGTACGGGTTGCAGAGGATCATCTGCTGTTCCGACAGGTTCATGTCCTGGCCGTAGTAGATCTTCAGGTGCGATTCGATCTGCCCGACCGCGGCGAAGGCCCAGCACGAGCCGCAGTCGCCCTGGTTCTTGACCGAGGTCAATCCCCCCTCGTCCACCCAGCTGAAGTTCGAGGGCAGGTCGAGCTTGTCCTCGGGATAGATCTTCAGGTGTTCGCGGTACTCGCGCTCGAAGTCGGGCGGCTCCCGGAATCCGAACAGGTTGGCGCGCCGCTCCGGCGTCAGGCTGTCGGTGAACGCCGTCGTCGGTTCCCAGGAGGAGCCGGACTGGGCGAAGGCCGCCCCGGCGGCGACGAGGACCAGCAGGCTGACCAGAGCGAGCAGTCGGCCCTTCGTGGCCACGGAAACACAAAAAAGATTACACGGACGCATCGGCTGCCTTTCGTGCGAACCCGGTGTGCGGCGGGATTTCGAGTCGGCGACGCCCCAGGCGCCGCACCCATCATGATACCACGCGGGACGGCCGCGGGGCAATCCGGACTATCGCCGTCCTGTCACGACACTTGCAACTCGTTGCCGGACAATTAATACAGTCCGACCGGATCCACGTCCAGCGTGACGTCGACGCCGGTTTCGGCGGCCAGGCGCCGCCCGCGGTCGGCGAGCCAGGCCCGCTGGCCGTTGGACATGGTCCCCTTGACCAGCAACTGCCAGCGGACGCGGTTCTGCAGCCGGGCGAACACGGCGGGCGCCGGACCGAGCACTTCCAGGCCGGGCGGCAACAGGTGGGCGCGCATCAGCCCGGCGAAGCGGTGGGCGGCCTCCTGCACGTCGGCAGGCCGGCGGGCCGCCAGGCCCACGCGCAGCATCCGCCGCGACGGCGGGTAGCCCGCCGCCTCGCGCTGCGGCAGTTCGGCCGCCGCGAAGGCCGCGAAGTCGTGGCGCGACGCGGCCTGGATCACCGGGTGGTCCGGCTGCCAGGTCTGGAAGAGCACGACGCCGGGGCTCTCCCGGCCCGCGCGCCCGGCGACCTGGGTCAGCAGCTGGAAGGCCCGCTCGTGCGCGCGGAAGTCGGGCAGCGTCAGCCCGTCGTCCGCCGCCAGGACGCCGACGAGGTCGACGCCGACGAAGTGGTGACCCTTGGCCACCATCTGGGTGCCGACCAGGATGTCCGCGCCGCGTCCGGCGAACTCCGTCAGGATCCGCCGCTGGCTGCCGCGGGCGCGGGTGGTGTCCTGGTCGAGCCGCAGGACGCGGGCGTCGGGGAAGTGCGCGGCCAGCGCCAGCTCGAGCCGCTCGGTCCCCGAGCCTCCGGGCAGGAAGGACGGGCCGCCGCATTCCGGGCAGGTGTCCGGCTCGCGGCGTGCGAAGCCGCAGTAGTGGCACAGCAGCTGGCGCGGGCGCAGGTGGACCGTCAGCGCGATGTCGCAGTGCGGGCAGGCGACCGGCACGCCGCAGGCGGTGCACTGCAGGACGCGGGCGAAGCCGCGGCGGTTGTAGTAGAGGATCGCCTGGCGGCCGCGGGTCAGGCTCGCCTCGAGACGGGTGAGCAGCGCGTCCGAGAAGCCGTCGGACGCCGGGCCGCCGCGCATGTCGACGATTTCGACCGTGGGCATCTCCCCGACCGGGCGGTCGGCGAGCAGGATCTCCCGGTAGCGGCCGTCGATCGCGTTGCGCACCGACTCGAGGTCCGGGGTCGCGGAGCCGAGCACCACGCAGGCGCCGGCCTCGCGGGCCCGCACCAGCGCCGCGTGGCGCGCGTGGTAGCGCGGCTTCTCCTCCTGCTTGTAGCTGGCGTCGTGCTCCTCGTCGACGATCACCGCGCCGAGGTCGCGCAGCGGCGTGAACAGGGCCGAGCGCGGCCCCAGCACGACGCTCAGCTCGCCCGCCGCGGCCGCCTCGTGCACGCGGCAGCGCTCGCCGGCGGACAGCCCGCTGTGCACCGTGGCGACGCGGTCGCCGAAGCGCGCCGCAACGCGCGCCTCGGTCTGCGGCGTGAGCGCGATCTCCGGCAGCAGGTAGAGGGCGCTGCGGCCGCGGGCCAGGGCCTCGGCGATGACGCGCAGGTAGACCTCGGTCTTGCCGCTGCCGGTGACGCCGCGCAGCAGCAACGCGCCGAAGCCGCGCGCCTCCAGGCGCTCGACCGCCCAGGCCACGGCGCGCTCCTGGTCCGGCGTCAGCTGCACGTCGACGGCGTCGGCGATGGGGTAGGCCGCGGCGGCGCGGCGGGGCCGCGCCTTCGTGCCGGGGGCCGGCGGGTGGAACAGGGGCACGAGTTCGCCGGGCGGCAGCGCGTAGTAGCCGGCCATCCAGTCCAGCAGGCGCCGGCGGTCGCCCTCGACCCGGTACGCCGCGGGGAACCGGGCGCGCAGCGGGCGCAAGCGGTGGCCGTCGACCTCCGTGACGTCCGCGGCCGCCTCGCGCACGCCGACGACCAGTCCCGTGACGTTGCGCCGCCCCAGCGGCGCGCTGACCAGGTCGCCCGGCCGCACCGGCGGCGCCGGCCAGTCGTCCGGCACGCGGTAGGTGAAGGTCTGGTCCAGAGGCACCGGCAGGGCGACCTCGGCCAGCGTCGCGACGGCGGCCATGCCTGGTTCCTCCGGGGAAGCGGGACGTCGGCGGGGAGCGTGCGGTGGGAGTCTACACGGCGCGGCGGCGCGCGTCCACGGCGACGTCCGGCCCGGGTTTCGGCCCGGGCCGGCGCGCGTCGTCGCTGGCGGATCGTGGGCGCTCAGCCGTGGCGGACGCCGAGGAAGGTCTGCACGGTGTCGACCAGACGCTGGGGGCTGAACGGCTTGGTGATGTAGCCGTCGGCGCCGCATTCGCGGCCGCGGGTGCGGTCCTCGCGCGAGCTGCGGGCGGTCAGCAGGACGACCGGAATGTCCTTGGTGCGCAGGTCCGCCTTGAGGCGGCGGCACGTCTCGAAGCCGTCGAGCCGCGGCATCATCACGTCGAGGATGACGAGGTCCGGCTGCTGGTCGGCGGCCAGGCTCAGCGCGGCGTCGCCGTCGGCGGCCTGCAGGACCGTGTAGCCTTCGGCGTCGAGGCTGAAGTCCAGGATGCTCAGGATGTAGGGCTCGTCGTCGACGATCAGGATCTTGCGCACGGTCGTGCCTCCGTCCCTCGGGTGTCTTGTGCTGCGCGCGTGCCGCTCAGGATGCGTACCGGTCGCCGGAAGCGGCCCCGACGAGTTCCCCTTCGAAATCCGTAGCCTCGTCGTCGGCGGGCGCCGCGATCCTGACCGCCGGCGGCGGCAGGGCCAGGTTGCGCGCGTGCTGCACCGCGGCGATGCGGTCGGCGTGGTGCTGCGCCTCGTCCAGGAAGTTCGCCAGGCAGCGCGGGCAGAACTGGCTGCCGGCGCGCTGCTGCATCTCGGCGAGCGCCTGTTCCAGAGTCACGGCCCGGCGGTACGGGCGGCCCTGGAGCATCGCGGTGAGGCTGTCGGCCAGCATCAGCAGGCGCGCGCCCAGGGGAATGTCCTCGCCGTTCAGGCCGCGCGGGTAGCCCGAGCCGTCGTAGTGCTCGTGGTGGTGCAGGACGATGTCGTGCACCTCGCCGGGCGCGTCGAGCGACGAGATCAGCTGCAGGCTCAGGTGGACGTGCTGCTGGAGGATCTCCCACTCCTCCGGCTCGAGCGGCGGCCCCTTGTAGATGATGTCGTCGGGGATGCCGGTCAGGCCGAGGTCGTAGGTCTGCAGCGCGAAGGCCAGGCTCGTCAGCTCCGTCTCCGACAGGTTCATGCGCCGGCCGGTCTCGATGCAGATGTCGTGGCAGATCTCCGCGAGGTCGTCGTGACGGGCGCGGCGGATGGCCACGCTCTTGCGCAGGGCCTGCGCGAGGTCGCCGAATTCCCGGTTGCTGGTCTGGTGGACCACGACGCGCGCCAGCACGTGGCCCAGCCGCGCCGCGATCGCCTGCAGCAGCAGCCGGTCGCGCACGCCGAACGATCGGCCGTCGAGGCGGCTGGCGACGTGCACCACGCCCACCACCCGTCCCTCCCGCATCACCGGCGCGCTCAGCAAAGTCCCGCTGCCCGGCCCGCCGGCAGTGCGGTCCGCCGCGAGCCGCAGCCCGGCGGCCTCGGCGTCGCCCAGCGCCGGCTCGCAGGTCGCCCAGACGCGTCCGGCCACGCCCTCGCCGCGGGCCAGCCGCAGGTCCTGCACCACGCGGTCGTCGAGACCCATGGCCGCCTCGACGACCAGGTGCTCCCCGCCCGCGTCCGGCAGCAGCAGCGCGACCACGCGCGCGCGCAGCAGCTCGCCGACCCAGTGGATCAGCCGCTCGGCGAACTCGGGCACGTCGCTGAAGACCGTGTTGCGGCCGTTGTTCTGGCCCCGGCGGACGATCTCGTCGCGGCGCGGCAGCAGGGCGTTGAAGCGCACGCCCTGGGGCTGCACCCGCTCGCCCCAGATGCGGCCGCCGTGGCGCGTGACGATGTCGCGGCAGATGGCCAGCCCGATGCCCTGGCCGCCGTGCTCGCGCGTGCTGGAGCCGTCGACCTGGTAGAAGCGGTCGAAGATGTAGGTCATCTTGTTGTCGGGCACGCCGATGCCGTTGTCCTCGACCACGATGCGCACCGAGGAGACGCCGTCGACCACCGACAGGTGCACCTTGCCCCCGCTCGGGGTGAACTTGAAGGCGTTGTCCAGCAGGTGGCGGATCAGCTGGCGCACGAGGTCGGCGTCGACCCCGAGCAGGATCTCCTCGCGGTCCACGTGCATGGTGAACGCGATGCGCTTGGTCTCGGCCTGGCTGCGGGCGGAACCTTCGATGCCGCGCACCAGCGCCACGAGATCGGTCTGGTGGCGGTTGAAGGTGACCTGCTCGCGCTCCATGCGCTCGAGGTCCAGGAGGTTGTTGACGATGCCCGTGAGCTTCTCGCTCTCGGACTGGATGACGCGCAGGAACTCGCCCTGGGCCGTGTCGTCCATGCGCTCGCGCCCGTGCACCAGGGCCTCGCTGTAGGCCTTGATCGAGGTCAGCGGGGTGCGCAGCTCGTGGCTGACGTTGGCGACGAAGTTGTTCTTCAGCTCGTTGTGGTAGCGCAGGCGGTCCGAGGAGCGCGTCAGCTCCTGGTTCTGGCGGTGCAGGCGCGAGTACAGCTCGGCCGAGGCGATGGCCGTGGCAGCCTGCTGCGCGAACAGCTCCAGCATCTGGATGGTCTGCAGCCCGGGGATCAGCCGGTCGATGGGATCGTCGACGCTCAGGTAGCCGCGGATCTCCCCTTCGGGCGAGGTCAGCGGGATGATCAGCGCGTCGCGCTCGTCCCACTCGCCTTCCTGGCGCTGCCCCTGCGACTGGACGTAGCCGCCGGCCATGGCCTGCTCGGCGCCCTCCATCGTGTGGCGCAGGAAGTAGGAGTTGGAGACCTGGAACTGCGGCAGGGCCAGCTTGCGGAACTCGGCCAGCGTCACCGGCGTGTTGCGCAGGTACTCGATGCCCTCCTCGTCGATGCCGGCGAAGGCCTTCGCCTCGAAGACCTTGTCCGCGACGTTGTAGATGCGCAGCAGCACCATGCGGAAGCCCAGCGATTCCCGCACCGACTGCGAGATCTCGTTGAGCAGGTGTTCGGAGTCCCGGAAGGCGTGGATGCGCGCCGAGATGGCCAGCAGGCTCTCCAGGCCGCGCACCCGCTCCTGGCGGTCGTGGAGGTCGCGCGAGCGCTGGCGCACCCGCCAGATCTGCCAGACCAGGCCTGCGGCCAGCACCAGGATCGCCACGGCGTAGGGCACCGGGCCACCCGGCGCCGCCGCGACCCCCGCGGGGATCGCCCCGAGATTCGCCGAGAACAACATCATAGCGTTTCCTTCCCCGCCGGGACGCGCCGCGCGGCCAGCGCATCGGCGGCCTGGGCTACCAGCCGGCTCATCACGAACGGTTTCTCCAGGAACAGGTCCGCTCCGGCGTCCAGCATCTGCGCCCTGGCGGGGCGGTCGCACCGCGCCGAGAGCGCCACGATCGCCGTGCGGTCGTGGCCGGGATTGCGCCGGATCAGGCGCGTCGCGTCGATGCCGTCGAGCTTGGGCATCATGATGTCCATCACGATCACGTCGGGCCGGAACAACGCCACCTGGTTGAGACCCTCGATGCCGTTGCGGGCCACGGCCGTCTGCCAGCCCTCCTGCGCGAAGGCGCGCGCGAGCAGCCCCGCGAGGTGGGGCTCGTCCTCGACGATCAGGACGCGCACGGCGCTCACGGCTGCCCCGGACGCCGCGCCGGCGGGGCGTCGCCCTCGTCGCGGGCGTCCAGCGGCGGCGAGGTCTGCGTCGCGACCGCGTCCACCGGGAAGCGCCGCTCGTGGATGATCTGGCTGCCCGGCAGCGATTTTCCGTACTTCTTGAGCTCGGCCGCGACGGCGTTGAGCCGGCCCACGTGGCCGAGGCCGCCCTGCTGCTCGACGACGACCGCCACGGTCAGCGAGACCGGCGGGAACCGCCGCAGGCGCCCGGTGCGGTCGGGCAGCTCGATGTAGCCGCGCCGGCGGTCTTCCGGCTCGTACTGCGCCAGGATGCGCTCGTCGAACTCCGCGACGATGCGCTCCGCCAGGCCGTCGGCGTCCTGAGGGCGCGTCACGGCGATGAAGTCGTCGCCGCCGACATGTCCGAGGAAAGCGTCTTCGCACGCCAGCACGTCGTTCGCGAGCAGATCGGCCAGCATCGTCAGGACCGCGTCGCCCTTCACGTAGCCGTAGTGGTCGTTGTAGGCCTTGAAGTGGTCGAGGTCCAGGTAGAGGAAGCCGAAGGACTGGCCGGCCTCGAGGCGGCGGTTCAGCTCCCGCGCGATGGCGCGGTTGCCGGGCAGGCCCGTCAGCGGATTGGCGTCGCGCTGGCTGCGGCTCAGCAGCAGCAGGTTGCGCACGCGCAGCACCAGTTCGTCGGGCACGAACGGCTTGCTCAGGTAGTCGTTGGCGCCCTGGGCGAGCCCGCGCACCTTGTGCGGCGTCTCCCCCTTGGCCGTCAGCATGATCACCGGCAGGTGGTGGGTGCGGAACCGGCCGCGCAGTTCGCGCAGCACGTCGAACCCGTCCAGGCCGGGCATCATGACGTCCAGCAGGACCAGGTCGGGCAGCTCCTGCTGCAGGCAGGCCAGGGCCTGCGGTCCGTCCTGGGCGAGCTCGACCCGGAAGCCGCCCTGCTCGAGCACGTGCTTCAGGATCGTCCTGAGGTGCTGGTCATCATCGACGACCAGGATCGTCTCGATCTCTCGCATCGGCACCATCCGTGCAAATAGCGTCGGGAAAACCCGTTACAGGCAGAATCGACAGTCCAGACGCAAGGGTCGTGCCATCATGGGGAAGTCCGCGGCGCAGGCGGGAACGACGGGGCGGGAAGCGGCAGGTCAGCGCCAGGAAGCCAGGGGCGCGCGCGCAAACCCGTCCAGATCAAGGGGATCCGAATATCCGGCCGCCAGCCGGGCGTGGCCGGCGCAGGCGATCATGGCCGCGTTGTCGGTGCAGTAGGTGCGCTCCGGGGGGCGGAATGCGAAACCGCCGGCCGCCGCCTCGGCGGCAACCCGTTCGCGCAGCAGGCCGTTGGCCGCCACGCCGCCGGCCAGGTAGACGCCCTTGACGCGGTGCTCGCGGGCGGCCTGGAACAGGCGCTGGACGAGCACGTCGACGACGGCCTCGCGCAGGGCCCGGCAAATATCGGCCACCGTCTGCTCGTCCAGCGGCCGGGGCAGGGATTCGACGAGCACCCTGACGGCCGTCTTCAGGCCGCTGAAACTGAACACCAGGCGCGGGTCGCGGCTCAGCGGCCGCGGGAGATCGAAGCGGCCGGCGCGGCCGCTCGCGGCGAGGCGGTCGATGACCGGGCCGCCGGGGTACGGCAGGCCCATCAGCTGGGCCGACTTGTCGAAGCACTCCCCGGCCGCGTCGTCCAGGGTCCAGCCGAGCCGCCGGTAACGGCCCACGTCCGACATGAGCACGACTTCGGTGTGGCCGCCGGAGACCACCAGCACGGCCGCGGGCAGCGCCATGGGACCGGTCAGCAGGTTGGCCAGGATGTGGCCTTCGATGTGGTGGACACCGACCAGCGGCTTGCGGGTCGACCAGCAGAGGGCTTTCGCGGTGGACAGGCCGACCAGCAGGGCGCCGATCAGGCCGGGCCCGGCCGTGACCGCCACGCCGTCGAGATCCCCCAGCTCCAGACGCTGCCGCTCCAGCAGCACCTCCACCAGGGGCAGCAGGTTGACCAGGTGCGCGCGCGAGGCCAGCTCCGGGACCACGCCGCCGAAGTGGTCGTGCAGGTCCACCTGGCTCGAGACGAGGTTCTCCAGCACGCCCCGCTCGGAATCGAAGAGCGCGACACTGGTGTCGTCGCAGGAGGTCTCGATGCCCAGGACCTTCATGCTCCGGCTCCCGCCACGGCTTCCAGCTCGGCCAGGGCGGCGGGCAGCCGGTCGGCGACCTCGCGGGCCAGCACGGCGCGGCGCGAGCCGCCCGCGGCCGCCAGCTCGCCGGCGCGGCCGTGCAGCCAGCAGCCGAGCAGCGCGGCGTCGAGCGGCTCGCAGCCCTGGGCCAACAAACCGCCGATCAGACCCGTCAGCACGTCGCCGGTGCCGCCGTGGGCGAGCGCGTCGTGGCCGGTGGGATTGAACCAGAGCAGCCCGTCGGGGGCGGCCACCAGCGTCGGGGAGCCCTTGGCGACCAGCACCACGCCCCAGCGCGCGGCGAGTTCGGGGACGAGTTCGAGCCTTCGTGCGGAAAGCTCGGCGGGGTCGAGTCCGGCCAGCCGGGCCAGCTCGCCGGCGTGCGGCGTGATCACCGCCGGACTCGCGCCGCAGCGCGGCGGCAGGCCGAGCCGCGCGAACGCGGACAGGGCGTCGGCGTCGACCACCGCCGGCAGCGAGGTCGCAGCCAGCAGGTCCACGACGAAACGGTCGGTGCCGGGATCGTCGCCGAGGCCGGGTCCCAGGGCCAGCGCCCGCTGGCGGTGCAGCAGCGCGGCGAGATCGTCGCCGGTCACGGGCAGCAGCCCCCCGCGCGGGCCGGTGGGCAGGGCGCGCACGGGCGCCTCGGGGACGAAGGCCGTGGCCGCGGCCGCGTGCTCCCGCGGCAGGGCGAGCGTGACGAGTCCGGCCCCGGAGCGCAGCGCGCCCAGCGCCGCGAGCAGCGCCGCGCCGCCGTAGCGGGCCGAACCCGCGATCACCAGCACGGTCCCGGCCCCGTACTTGTGGGTGTCGGCGGGCCGCGGCGGCAGCAGATCCGCGTAGTCCGCGGGCAGCAGCCAGTGGCGGGGGCCGGTGTGCCGGGCGCAGGCCTCGTCGTCGAACCCGATGTCCACGACCGACAACGCCCCGACGTGGTCGCGCCCCGGCGGCAGCAGCAGGCCCTGCTTCGGCAAACCCACGGTGATGGTGGCGTCGGCGCGCACGGCGACCGGATCGACGGCGCCGTCGTCCCCGCCCACGCCCGAGGGCAGGTCCAGACTCGCGACCGGCGCGCCGCCGTCGTTCAGCGCCGCGAAAAGCGCGGCGTGATCGGGCCGCAGCGGCAACGCGATGCCGGTGCCGAACACGGCGTCGACGACCAGGTCCGACTCCGCGCACAGGTCACCGGCCCGGTCGGCCCACGCGTCGGGCGTGACGATCTCGACGGCCACGCCGGGCGGCAGGCGGTCGAGGTTCGCCCGGGCATCGGCCGCGAGGTCGTCCGCGGCGGCCAGCAGCAGCACCCGCACCTCGAAGCCCAGGTTCTCCAGCAGGCGCGCCACGACCAGCCCGTCGCCGCCGTTGTTCCCCTTCCCGCAGACCACGCCGATCTGGGCCGGCGGCGCCAGCGCGGGGACCTCCCGCAGGATCTGCCAAGTCATCTCGCGGCCGGCGCGCTCCATGAGTTCGCGGCCGGGCACGCCGCCTTCGATCGTCTCGCGGTCGATGGCCGCCATGCCGGCGCTCGTGGCCACGCGCATCTCAGGCCTCCCCGGCCGGCCGCTCGAGCCGCGCGAGCACGTCGAGCAGCTGCAGCAGGTCGTCGATCACGAAGTGGGCGCCCGAATCCGAGGTCCGCGGGCGGTCCGGCGAACCGTAGGTGTCCCCGTAGCGGGCGTAGACCGTGTGCAGCCCGGCGACCAGGCCGCCGGCGATGTCGCGCTCCGGCCAGTCCCCGACCATGACCGCCTGCCGCGGCGCGACCCCGAGCCGTTCGAGCGCCATGCGGAAGGGCACGGGATCGGGCTTGCGCGCGCCGGTGTCGTCATGGGTCAGCACGACGTCGAACACGTGCTGCAGGCCGAGGTAGCAGAGGCGCAGCCAGGCCTCGAAGCGCGGCGCGTCGCTGACGACGGCCAGCTTGTAGCCGTCCTTGACCAGACGGTAGACCACGCGCTGCACGTGCGGGTACGGCACGAGCGAGGCCTCGCGGGCGCGGCGGTAGGCCACGACCGCCGGCGCCAGCACGTGGTCGTCCACGCGTCCCGTCGCCTCGGTCAGGAAGCGGTTGAAGACGCGCTGGTGCTCGATGCCGACCTCGTCGTAGATGGCGAAGATGCGGTCGTAGACCAGCTGCGGGTCCATCACCAGGCCGGCGTCGATCATCGCGTCGGCCGCCGCCCGGATGGCGCCCCGCTTGGCCTTCATGAAATCGGTGAGCGTGTTGTCCAGGTCGAAGACCACCGCCCTGATCGCCCGTCCCTCGCGCAGTTCCGGCATGTCGCCCCTTTCGCTCCGCCGCCGTCGGCTGCATATTAACCGCTCGGGGATCCCGCGCCAAGGCAGGCCTGCCGCGCGCGCTCCACCACGGAAGGACCGCCTTGCAGAACGACGATCCCGCACCCCCGCCCGGCGCCCCCGCGCCGCGGGTCCCGCCTACGGCCGGCGACGCCTGGCAAGGCTGGTCCACGGCCCGGCTGGTCGTGCTGGCGATCTCCCTGATGGCGGCCAACCTCGCCGCCCAGGTCCTGGTCTTCCAGCTGACCGACAACCTCTTCGCGGCCGCCGGCGCCGGCGCCGTGCTGACGATCCTGTTCGCCGCCGCCGCCGCCCAGTCGCGCGGCGCCACGCCGCCCGCCGCTTTCGACCTGTCGCGCATGCCGGCGGCGGAACACCTCCTGTGCGCGGCCGCGGCCCTGGGGTCTCTGCTGCCCACCTCCCTGCTGGCGGGACTGTCCTCGCAGTTGCACCCACCGGGTCCCGAGTGGATCGCGATGTACAACGCCCACCTGCCCGACAGCGCCGCCGGCGTCGCCCTGGCGGCCCTCGCGGTGGTGGTGGCTGCGCCCCTGGCCGAGGAGATGGTCTTCCGCGGCCTCGTCTACCGGCTCGGACGGCGCGCCTGGGGGCCGTGGCCGGCGGCCATCGTCTCGTCGCTCGTCTTCGGACTGGTCCACGGGGAGCCGTGGTACCTGTTCGGGCTGGTGGCGCTCGGCCTGTTGCTGGCGGCGGTCTACGAGCTGACCGGCTCGCTCTGGGCTTCGGTGATCGTCCATGCGGTCCACAACGCCGTGGCGCTGACCCTGCTGGTGACCCAGGGCGGCCTGGCCGCGCAGGAGCCGCCGGCTTCGCTCCTGGACCTGGGCGGCGCGGCGGTCTCGTTCGCCGCCGTGGCGGCGATCATCGCGCTGCTGCGGCGCCGCGCCGCCGCGCGACGGCGCTAGGTTTTCTGCGGCTTCTGCCGCGCGGCCGGGAACAGCACGTTGTTGAGGATCAGGCGGTAGCCGGGCGAGGTCCGGTACAGGTCCAGGTCGGTCGGCGGGTCGCCCACGGCGTGCTGGTAGTCCTCGGGGTCGTGCCCGCCCAGGAACGTGAAGGTCCCCATCCCCAGCTTGCCGTGCAGGTAGCGCACCTCGTCGGTCCCCTCGACCTCCGCCAGCACCAGCACGTGGCGCTTGAGGAAGCGGCGGTGGTACCCCGTCGTCTGCCCCATGAAGCCGTTGATGACGTTGACGTGGCACTGCGTCAGCATCGTCGGCACCGGGTCCTGCTTCGCCGCGAAGGAGAACAGCGTGAAGTAGTCGGCTTCGGGACCGCGCAGCCCGGCGTAGTCGCTCGTGTCGAGGTCGGAGAATTCGTACACCACCGGGTTGGTGACCAGCGTGAAACCGGTGAAGGCGAAGGTGCGCCCGTCGTCGCGACGGGCCTCGCGGTCGGTGTCCAGGGGCGTGCCGTCGATCTCCGGCGGCACGATGTCGATGCCCAGGTAGGCGAGCGCGAGGTCGACGGTGTCGGTCGCCGAGCACATCGCGAACAGGAAGCCGCCCCCCTCGACGTAGTCCCGGATGCGCAGCGCCACCGCCTGCTTCAGTTGCCAGACCGATCCGAAGCCGAGCCGGTCCGCCATCTCCTCGGACAGCGCCTGCTGTTCCAGGTACCACGGCGCGAGCCGGTAGGCGGCGAAGAACTTGCCGAACTGGCCGGTGAAGTCCTCGTGGTGCAGGTGGAGCCAGTCGTACTCGGCGAGCCGCCCGGCCAGGACCTCCGCGTCGAACACGGTGTCGTAGGGGATCTCGGCGTAGTCCATGGCCAGGGTCACGGCGTCGTCCCAGGGCTGGAAGTTCGGCGGCACGTAGACCGCGATGCGCGGCGGCTTCTCCAGCAGCACTTCTTCCATGTTCCCCGACTGCATCTGCGCGCGGATCGCCGCCACGGCGGCGTCGTCGATCTCGTAGCAGTCCACGCCGCGCAGACGCGCGGACAGGCGCGCGCCGCCCACGTCGCGCAGCAGGAAGCTGCCGCCGCGATAATTGAGCAGCCAGTTCACGCGGGAGCCGTCCTGCAGCACGGCGAAGGCCAGGCCGTAGGCCTTCAGGTGGTTGGACTGCTCCAGATCCATGGGCACCAGCAGCCACTGCGCGCGGACGGGCGCGGCCGCCGCTCCGCACAGCAGGGCGGTCACCAGGGCGAGCAGGGCCGCGCGCGGGGCGGCTCGCGGCGCGCGGCGCGCGGGGGTCGGCAGGTTCAAGGCGAACTCCTCAGCTTGAGTCGGGCGTCCTCGGCTTCCATGGCGTCGGGATACTGCAGCAGCAGGCGTTCCCAGACGGCGCGGCCGTCCTGTTCGCGCCGCGCCGCGACCAGGGCTTCGCCCTCGCGCAGCAGGGCCCGCGGCGCGAGGGGGCCTGACGGGTGGTCCGCCGAGACCAGGCGGCACTGCGCCGCCGCCCCGTCGGCGTCGCCGCTGCGCAGCAGCAGCTCGGCCAGTTCCAGGCGCACGCGGTCCAGCAGGCGGTCTTCGTCCGCGGTCACGCCGGCGTCGCGCACGAAGGCCTGCAGGGCCGCGCGGTGCGCCTCGTCGTCGCGGACCAGGGCCGCCGCGACCGCCGGCGCGTAGGCCGCGAGGCGCGACGGACCGCCCGTGGGCTGCATGAGCTCCTCGGCGATCAGCAGCCCGAGGTCGAGCGCGTCGTTCGCCACGTCGCTGGCGGACCCGTCCAGGGCGACCGAGGCGAGCCGGTCGCGGGCCGTCTCCCAGCCGCCCTGCGCGAAGTCGAGCAGGGCCAGCAGGTAGTGCGCGCGCCCGGCGGCGTCGCGGAACTGCGGGCTGCGGCCCAGCCGCGTCAGGACCGCCCTGGCCCGCGCCGTGTCGCGCGCCGCGAAGTAGGTCTCGCCCAGGGCGAGACGGGCCAGCGCCACGCCTTCCAGCGGCAGATCCAGATCGACCAGCAGGCGCTCCAGCGACGCGGCCGCCTGGTCGGGCCGGCCCAGGACGTCGCGCGTGTAGGCCGCCAGTCGGATGCGGGCGGAGTAGAGGCGGCTCGAGCCGGGGCTGCGCGCGCGCACGAGTTCCAGGACGCCGTCCAACCGCTGCGCCACCGCGGCCTGCTGCGGCCCCGGGGCGTCGAGGGCCAGCACGTCCTCGCAGACGCCGGCCAGCAGGTCGAGCACCTTCAACTGCTGT
>JAUSBL010000102.1 GCA_030658975.1 Candidatus Latescibacterota bacterium | reverse complement strand
GTGACCGGGGACGCGCTCCGGGCACTTCCTGTGCCCGGAGCGCTTGACCTCCAGGCCCCGCCGCCCTCCAGGCTCCGGAGCCTTCCGGACACCCCTGTCACGACGGGGATGACACTCCCTAGATAAAAGACGCCCACACAGCCGCTTGAGACACATGAGCGCCCCCAACTGAAGTATCATGAAGCGGATACTGGTTCGATTGCACCTTCGGAAGGACGCACGATGAATCTCCGTCGCCGCATCGGTTTGCTCGCCCTGGTCTGTGCCTGCATGGCGTCGTCCTCGTCGTCGGTTGCGGCGGTGGCGGAGCTGCCGGACGAGGTTTTCTACCACATCATGCCGATCGCGTGGCGGGACGGGAACGGGGATGCGCAGCGGTTTGGGGACTTCGGGGGGCTGACGGCTTCGTTGCCGTACCTGCAGGGGTTGGGGGTGACGGCGATCTGGCTGAACCCGATCTTCCCGTCGCCGGCCTACCACGGCTACCAGCACGGGCCGGCGGACCAGCTCAACCCGTGGTTCGGGGACGAGGCCCAGCTGACGTCGTTCCTGGAGGCGGCGCACGCTGCGGGATTGAAGGTGTTCGTGGACTTCGTGGCCTACGGGGTCAGCCGCGACGCGGTCTACTTCCAGGACGCCTACGCCAACCCGGGCAGCGTCTACGACACGTGGCTGGCCTTCACCAACGCCGGCAACACGCAGTACCAGGGCTCGACCTTCACCACCTGGAACGGCGCGACCGTGCGGCAGATCTGGTGGGACCTGCGCGACCCCGGACCGGTCGACCTCGTCACGCAGTGGTCCCGGCACTGGCTCGACCCCGACGGCGACGGCGACTTCGCCGACGGCCTGGACGGCTACCGCCTCGACCACGTCTGGTCGACCTACCCCAACGGCCCCGACGGCTGGGGCTACCACATCGGCTCGTTCTGGGCGCCCTGGCGCGCGGCGCTGCGCGCGGTCAACCCCGACGTGGTCGTCTTCGCCGAGCAGGCCGACTGGGGCAGCTACGGCACCGACCTGTTCCCCGGCATGGACGCCGCTTTCACCAAGCCCTTCGAGTTCGCCGCCCGCGACGCCCTGGGCTGGGAGGACGCCGGGCCGCTGTACTCGTCGATGGCCGCGACGGTCGCCGCCCGCGACGCGGCCGCGGCCGACGGCACTTTCCTCTGCACGATCGGCAACCACGACGTCGGCCGCCTGGCCACTTCGATCGGCGATTCGTTCGCCAAGGGCAAGGCCGCCGCGGCGGTCCTGCTGACCCAGCCCTTCACCCCGAACCTCTACTACGGCGACGAGATCGGCATGCGCGGCGCCAAGAACACGAGCTACGCGGGCGACGCCGCCGACATCCCCATGCGCGAGCCCTTCAAGTGGAATGCCGTGGCCGGCCCGCCGATGAGCAACTACTTCGTGCTCAACGCCGCCGCCTACGCGGGGCGCATCTCGCAGAACAACGACGGCCGCAGCGTCGCCGAGCAGCAGGGCGTGTCCGGTTCCCTCTTGGAGGCCTACCGTGAGCTGATCGCCGCCCGCAAGGCCAACGTCGCTTTGCGACGAGGCGGTTACGCGCCTGTCGCGGCGAGCGCGGCCTCCGTCTGGGCCTTCGTGCGCGACCACGCGGACCAGCAGGTCCTGGTCGCGATCAACGTGAGCGGCTCCTCGCGGATCCTGACGCTGGACCTCGGCGGCTTCGCGGTCGCCGGCGGCGCGACCGTCCCGACGGACCTGCTGACCGGCGCGACGCTGACCCCGCTCACCGACGCCAACAAGGGAGCCTACCCGCTGACCCTCGGCGCCTACGGCTACCGGCTGCTGCAGGTCGCGGTGACCGCGCCGGAGCCGCCGGCGAGCCTGCTGGACGGTCTTGCCGTAGCGGACCTGGCGCCGCCGCTGGCCCTCCAGGACACGCCAACCAACCTGGGCGACAACGTCTCGGAACTGAACCGGCTGTTCGCGCGGGTCTCGGGCGACTCGCTCTTCGTCGGGGCGACCGGCAACCTCGCCACCGACGGCACCGGCCTCTGCCTGCTGCTGGACGTCGCACCCGGCGGCCAGACGGTCCTGGATCTCGACGGCGTGCCCGTCCCGCCCAGCGGCCCCGAGCTGCTGAGCGGGCTGCGCCTGGACGACGGCTTCGCGCCCGACCAGCTGCTGTTCGTCAACGCCTACGCCGGCAACGTCTACGTGGACCAGTACACGCTGCCGGCGGGCGGCGGCGCCGTGAAGACCTACCGCGGCGCGGGCGTCGTCGGCAGCGGCTCGGGCCTTCTCGCGGGAGGCGACAACCCTCACGGGATCCAGGTGGCGCTGGACAACCGCAACACCGCCGGCGTCACCGCGACCAGCGCCGCGGCCGCGGCCACCGCCGTCACCGGCTTCGAGATCTACCTGCCCGCGCTCAGCGTGGGCCTGGAGCCCGGCGAGGCCGCGTCTCTGAAGCTGGCGGCCTTCCTGCTGCGGACCGACGGCACGGTCACCAACCAGTGGCTGCCGGGCCTCGGCGGCACGCTGACCGAACCCGGTACGGCGCCGGACCTGGCCGACTACCCGGGCGACCAGCACGTGGCGCTGCCGGTCGCCACCGCCGTGCCGGACACCGCGCCGTCGGCTTTCGACCTGCGCGTCGCGCGGGACGCCGGCCCGGATCTGGAATTCTGGTTCCGCTTGCCCGAGGCCGCCGTCGCCCGCCTGGAGATCATCGACCTGCGCGGCCACCGCGTGCGCACGCTGCTGGCCGGACCGGCGGTCGCGGGCGAGCAGATGGTCGTCTGGGACGGCGCCGACGACCGCGGCGCCCGCCAGCCCGGGGGGCTCTACCTGGCTCGGTTGACGTCGGGGGGGCGCAGCGAGGTGCGGCGGGCGGTGCTGGTGAGGTAAGAGCGCACGCCGTCCGGAAACGCAACGCCCGCCCCCCGGAGGGGGCGGGCGCCGTTGTGAACCCGGAGGTTCGCTAGCTGCCGCAGCTGCACGAGCCGCACGAGCAGCAGGTGCAGGGATCGCAGGCGCAGCTGTCGCAGGTGCAGCACGCGCAGGGCTTGTCCTGCTTGGCGGCCACCGAGCGGCTGACGCCGACGAACCCGGCCGTGGCGACGACGCCGACGATGGCGAGCGCCAGCAGGGTCTTCTTGAGCTTCATGTCGTCCATCCTTGTCGCAGAGGTTGAGACTTGGCGCCGGCGCAACCGCGCCGGACGCCGAAACGTAAGAAGGTCTCAACCGGCGATGGGAGGGCGTTCGAGGGGGGCCGTGGACCGCGACCGCGCTGTGACGTCGCCGGCGAGGATCAGTTCGCCCCGGGGCGAGTCGGTCGGGGGCGTGGACTCCACGGTGAAGGGGGAGGCGCGGCTGCCGCAGGGCCCCTGGCAGTCCCCGCCGGTCCTGACCGGACAGGAACCCCCATCGGGAGTGCAGCAGCAGCTGTGTGCGCCGCCGTCATCCTTGCCGCAGCAGCACGCGGCGCTGGTGGCCGTGACGGGCTCCTCGCCGACCTGGACTGCGAACCACGACAGGGCGAGGAGCAGCAGGACCGGCAAGGCGGTCCAGCGCAGAGAGGTTCGTGTCACGGTCGGGCGCATCCATAGATCCTAGCACGACGATGGGCATTCGGCAAGTTCCTGACCAGGAGGTCGCCGATGAAACCTCGTTCCGTGACCCGGCCCTTGCTCTTCGTCGTCCTCGTCAGCGTGATCTTCATGCTATGCCATCTGTTATGGAGGTGGTGGCTGCCCGACGCGGCGGAGGAGACCCGCAGCCTGCTGGAGAAGGCGACCTCCTGCCTCTTCGCGCTCGCGTTGACCTGGTGGCTCGGTTGGTGGCGCGAGGCGGGCCTGACGGTCGCTCCTCAGCCGCGGACTTGGTTGGTGTTCCTGCCCCTGGCCGTCATCCCGGCGTTGATGCTCGTGTTCAGCGAGTTCGGTCCGGCGACGGCCGGCCGGCTGCTCTTCCTGGCCGCGGTGGCCCTGATGACGGGCTTCGCGGAAGAAGTCGTGTTCCGCGGCGTCGCCGTGCACGCGCTGCTGCCGGGCGGCGTCCTGCGGGCGGCGCTCCTGTCGTCGGTGATCTTTGGTCTGTTGCATCTCGCCAATCTCGCGGCCGGCGCCGAACCCGTCGCGACGGGCCTGCAGGTCGTCTTCGCGGGCCTGTTCGGCTTCGCCGCCGCGGCGCCGCGCCTGGTGACCGGCACGCTGTGGCCGCTCGTCGCGATCCACGCGTTGCAGGACTTCCTGGCCTTCTGGTCGGCGGGCGGTCTGGCCGAGAAGGCGACGCTGAAGGCCGGCGAGGTGGTGGCGCCGCTGGTGATCATGATGCCGATCACGGGGTTCGGTTTGTGGCTGCTGCGGCGTTCGGCGCGCGCCGGCGGGGAAGAGCGGGCCGGGTAGGGCTTCGCCTCTTCCAGAGGCGGATCAGTACAGGGCCTTCAACTGGCCCCAGGTGATGGCTTCGTTCGCCACGACGCAGTCGCCCGACGTGATGAAGGTCTGGGGAACGTCGGTGTTGCCGTTCACGACGTGGAGGGGTAGGTCGGTTCCCAACAATGCCACATAACACAGCGTGCAGGCCGGCGAGTTGTCCTGGTTCGGAAACACTCGAAAACTCACTTCGTCAATAATAGTCAGCGTTGTTATCTGTCGTTCTGCGAGGATGACGTTGCTGCCTGGCGGAGGCGCATAATACTCCATGCCGACGATGAATCCCTTCACCCACGTCGTCGGATCTTCAGGGTCATCAACGTCGATGCCGGAGCGAACAAACCAGTCCTGCATGGAACTGGCCGGCAGGCTCGTCTCGATATCCACGGCACATGTCCAGGCAATCAGATAAGGGCCGGTGAAATTCGTGAGCATGAGGTAGCACGTCACCGACCCGCCCGGCGCATGACACAACGCAGAGGCCTCGGTATCGAAGTAGACGCCGATGCCGTCGGGTTGGGGGTCGATGGCGGCGTGGGCCGCAAGCGTCGGGATCGTCAGGAGGATGAAAGTAAGGATCATGTTGAGTTTCTTCATGACCGGCCTCCGCATGATGGGATCAGGCGATCATCGATCCTCGCACGAATCCCTCGGCGAGGTCAATCCCGGCCGCGAAGCCCGTGGTGCTCCTGCAACGACCGCACCCGCAACTCCCGATCCCGCAACGCCCTGATCCCCGCCACCGCCGCCTGCGCCGCCGACATCGTCGTCAGCAGCGGCACGCGATGGCGCACCGCGGCGGCGTACATCGCAGCCTGGTCGGCGTGGGCCTGCTGCCCCAGCGGTGTGTTGAGGATGAGGTCGACCGCCCCCTCCTCGATCAGCTGCACGGTGGTACGTCCCGCGCGCCCGGCCTTGGGCGCCACGGTCACCGGCAGCCCCACGCGCCGCAGGGCGTCGGCCGTGCCCTCGGTGGCGAACAGCGCGAAGCCCATGCGGTGCAGGTCGCGGGCGACCTTCAGGGCGGCGGACTTGTCGTATTCGTTGACGGTCAACAGCACGCTGCCGGTCTTCGGCAGCACGACGCCCGCGGCCAGCTCGGCCTTGGCGAACGCGTGCCCGAAGTGCGAGGCGTGGCCCATGACCTCGCCGGTGGAGCGCATCTCGGGACTCAGGCGCACGTCGGCGCCGGGCAGCTTGTCGAAGGGCATGACGGCTTCCTTCACGAAGAAGCCGTCGACGCGCGGCGTGGCGACGAAGCCGAGCTCCGCGAGCGTGCGGCCCGCCTGCACGCGCGCCGCCAGGTCGGCGACGGGCGCGCCGGTCGCCTTGCAGACGAAGGGCACGGTGCGGCTGGCCCGCGGGTTCACCTCCAGCACGTACACGACGTCGTCCTTGATGGCGAACTGGACATTCATCAGGCCGCGCACGCCGAGCGCACGGCCGATGGCCTCGGTGTGCTCGCGCACGATGTCCAGGTGGTACTGGCTGATCTTGAAGGGGGGCAGCACGCAGGCGCTGTCGCCGGAGTGGACGCCCGCCTCCTCGATGTGCTGCATGATCCCCGCCACGACCACGCGCTCGCCGTCGGCCAGCGCGTCGACGTCCACCTCGAAGGCGTCCTCGAGGTAACGGTCGACCAGGATCGGCCCGCCGCCGGCGGCCTGCAGGGCCGCGGCCAGGAAGCGTCCGAGCTGCTCGTCGTCGTAGGCGACGGCCATCGCGCGGCCCCCCAGCACGAACGACGGCCGCACCAGCACCGGGTAGCCGAGGCGCCGGGCGATCGCCAGGGCCTCGTCGCCGTCGCGGGCCATCCCCCAGTCGGGGCAGTCGATGTGCAGCTCGCGCAGCAGGGCCCCGAAGCGGCCGCGGTCCTCGGCCAGGGCGATCGCGTCGGGCGGCGTGCCCCAGACCGGGGCGCCGGCCGCCGCCAGGCCCGCGGTCAGGTTGACCGGCGTCTGCCCGCCGAACTGCACGATGACGCCGTCGGGGCGTTCCACGTCGATGACGTTCAGCACGTCCTCGAGCGTCACCGGCTCGAAGTAGAGGCGGTCGGCGGTGTCGTAGTCGGTGCTGACGGTCTCGGGGTTGCAGTTGACCATGATCGTCTCGAAACCCAGCGCCGACAGGGCCCAGCAGGCCTGCACGCAGCAGAAGTCGAACTCCAGGCCCTGGCCGATGCGGTTGGGCCCGCCGCCCAGGACCAGGACCTTCGGCCGCGACGAGGGCGCCGCCTCGCAGCCGCGCTCGTAGCAGGAGTAGAGGTAGGGCGTGCGGGCCGCGAACTCCGCGGCGCAGGTGTCGACGCGGTAGTAGGAGGGGACGACACCCAGCTCAAGACGCCGCGCGCGCACCTCGGCCGGCTCCAGCCCGCGGGCGCGCGCGATCTGCGTGTCGGCGAAGCCCAGCCGCTTCGCCGTGCGCAGCAGCCCCTCGTCCAGCGCAGGCGCCGCACGCAGTTCGACCTCGAAGTCCAGCAGCCGGACGAGCTGCGCCGTGAACCAGGGATCGTAGCCGGCGTCCGCCGCGGCCAGCGCACCGGCCGCGCGGTCGGCCCCCAGCAGGGCGGCCAGGTGGAAGAGGCGGTCGGCGGTCGGCCGGCGCGCGGCGCCCCTGTCCGGCGCGTAGCGGGCGGCCAGGTCCGCGCCGAAACCGTCGAGCCCGATCTCCAGGCTGCGGATCGCCTTGTTCAGCGCCTCGGGGAAGGTGCGGCCGATGGCCATGGCCTCGCCCACGCTCTTCATCTGCGGCCCGAGGGTCGCGTCCACGCCGGGGAACTTCTCGAAGTTCCAGCGCGGGATCTTCACCACGCAGTAGTCGAGGCTGGGCTCGAAGCTGGCGGGCGTGACGCCCGTGATGTCGTTGGTGATCTCGTCGAGCGTGTAGCCCACGGCGATCAGGGCCGCCAGCTTGGCGATGGGAAAGCCGGTGGCCTTGCTGGCCAGGGCCGAGGAGCGCGAGACGCGCGGGTTCATCTCGATGACCATGGTCTCGCCGGTGCGCGGGTCGACGGCGAACTGGACGTTGCTGCCGCCGGTCTCGACGCCCACGGCGTCGGTGACGCGGCGCGCCAGGTCGCGCAGGTCCTGCAGCTCGACGTCGGTGAGCGTCTGGGCCGGCGCCACGGTGATGCTGTCGCCGGTGTGCACGCCCATCGGGTCGAGGTTCTCGATCGCGCAGACCACGACGAAGTTGCCCGCACCGTCGCGCATCACCTCCAGTTCGTACTCCTTCCAGCCCAGCAGCGACCGCTCGACGAGCACCTCGCCGACGGGGCTCTGGCGCAGGCCGTGCGCGACGGCCGCTTCCAATTCCGCGAGGTCGCGGGCGACGCCGCCGCCGGCGCCGCCGAGGGTGCGCGAGGCCCGCACCAGGGCGGGGAAGCCCACCTCGCGGGCGGCGTCGGCGACCTCGCCGGCCGCGCGCACGAAGCGGCTGATCGGCACCGGCAGGCCGGCCGCGATCATGGCGGCCTTGAAGCGGGAGCGGTCCTCGGCGGTGCGGATCGCGTCGAGGCGGGCGCCGATCAGCTCCACTCCGAACCGCTCCAGCGTGCCGCGCTCGGCCAGCTCCACGGCCAGGTTCAGCGCCGTCTGGCCGCCGACGGTGGGCAGCAGGGCATCGGGCCGCTCGCGCTCGATGATGCGCTCGAGGAAGCCGTCGGTCAGCGGCTCCACGTAGGTCGCGTCCGCGAGCTGCGGGTCGGTCATGATCGTCGCGGGGTTCGAGTTCGCCAGCACGACGCGGTAGCCCTCGGCGCGCAGGGCCTTGCAGGCCTGCACGCCCGAGTAGTCGAACTCGCAGCCCTGGCCGATGGCGATCGGCCCGGCGCCGACGATCAGGATGGTCCGCAGGTCGTCACGCCTGGGCATGGGCCGCCTCCCCGCGCGCGGCCGCCATCAGGGCGACGAAATCGTCGAAGTGACGCAGTGAATCTCGCGGCCCCGGCGCGCTCTCGGGGTGGTACTGCACCGCGAAGGCCCGCAGCGCCGGCGCCGCCAGCCCCTCGCAGCAGCCGTCGTTCAGGTTGACCAGCGTGACCGCGGCGCCGTCCGGCAGCGTGGCGGGGTCGACGGCGAAACCGTGGTTGTGCGCGGAGATCTCCACGCGGCCGCCCGCCGGCGCGCGCACGGGCTGGTTCCCGCCGCGGTGACCGAACTTCAGCTTGTAGGTGCGCGCGCCCAGGGCCAGGGCCAGGATCTGGTGGCCGAGGCAGATGCCGAAGATCGGCACGCGCCCCAGCAGCTCCCGCACCGCGGCGATGGCCGCCGTCACCGCCGCCGGGTCGCCCGGCCCGTTGGACAAGAAGATCCCGTCCGGCTTCAGCGCCAGCGCGGCCGCGGCCGGCGTGCCCGCCGGCACCACGGTGACGCGACAGCCGCGCGCCGCCAGCTGCCGCAGGATGCTGCGCTTGATCCCGAAGTCGTAGGCGACCACGTGGTGGCGGCCTTCGTCGTTCCAGGCGTAGGGCCGCGCGCAGGTGACCTCGCGGGCCAGGTCCAGGCCGCTCATGTCGCGCGTCGCGCGGGCCAGGGCCACCAGGCGCACGGGGTCGGGGTCGGCGGTCGACAGCGCGGCGCGCATCGCGCCCTGCTCGCGGATGTGCCGCACCAGGGCGCGCGTCTCCACGCCGGTGATCGCGGGCCGGCCGTGCCCGCGCAGCCAGTCGTCGAGACGGCCCGTGGCGCGCCAGCTGCTGACCACCGGGCTGAGGTCGCGCACGACCAGGCCGGCGGCCCACACGCGGTCGCTCTCGTCATCCCGATCGTTGACGCCCGTGTTGCCGATGTGGGTGCACGTCAGGGTCACCAGCTGCCCGTGGTAGGAGGGATCGGTGAGGATCTCCTGGTAGCCGGCGAGGCTGGTGTTGAAGACGATCTCGCCCGCGGCATCGGCGCGGGCGCCGAAACCGAGTCCGGGCCAGGTCGAGCCGTCCTCGAGGGCGAGCAGGGCGGGGCAGGAGGTCATGCAAAATCCCGTCGCGCTGGGTCGCGCGCTGGTCCGCACGGCGGGGAGCAGGGATCCACGCGACCCGTTCGGGACAAGACGGATACCCTGCCCCCCGGGGAAATGCCAGGGGAGATTGCGCCGCGGCGCTAATCTCCCCCCAAGCGACTGCTAGAGTTTGAATTGGTACTGGAGACGAACGACGGTCTGCCCCGCCGCGGACCCCGCGAGCAACCCGGAACCGGTGTTGGCGACCGGGATGCGGTCCAGGGCGCGGACCAGGTCCAGAGTCCAGCGGGAGGACTGGCCGTCGCGGTACCAGTTGACGCCCAGGGTGGCGATGTCCAGGGCCTCGTCGTCGATCGTGGCGGTGGCGCCCGAGACGCCGGCGCCCTTGTTGCGATGGTAGACGCCGTCGAAATCCAGGTGCTCCCAACGGCCGAACACGTCCCAGGATCCGGGCACGAGGGACACGGCGCCCTGGGCCACCAGGGCCGTCTGGTCGGCGATCGCCGCGCCGTGGGAGCCGTCCAGGCTCTGCACGATCACGGCGGCGAAGAGGCTGTAGCCGGGGCCGCCGACCGCCACGTCGGCGCTGGCCTTCAGGACGTCGGGATCGATGCCCTGCTCGAAGTCGGCGGCCACGCCGAGCAGGACGGCCGTGCCCTCGTCCGGCAGGGCGCGGAAGTCGGCGCAGCGCTTGCGGTCCCCGCGCAGCGCGAACTCGCCGCGCGCGGCCAGCGCGATGTCGGTGCGGTCGCCGCCGAGGTCGGTGCCGGCCGAGTAGGAACCGTCGTGCAGGGCCACGGCCACGCGCGAGCGGGCGAAGTCGCGCATCAGCGCCGCGCCCTCGGCGTAGTCCACGGTGAAGTAGTCGGCGGTGTAGGATCGCTCGGCTGCCAGCTGGTCGGTGCTGCCGACGTTTTCCTCGCGCAGGAACTCGGGCTTGAACTGGCCGATCCGCAGGCGCCACAGCTGCGGCAGCGCGAGGTCGGCGTAGGCGTACTCGATCTCGATCCCGCCCGAGGCGCGGTCGGCGCCCACCATGAACCGGCCGCTCAGGCGGCCGTCCTCGGACTTGGCGCGCACGTCCAGGCGCGCGGTGCGCACCTGCATCCCGCCCTCATTGCCGGGTCCGCTGCCGGGCTCGTCGAGGTGCGACAGCATGGCGCGCAGCTGCGTCTCGAGCCCGTACTTGAGCGTCGGCCCTTCGCCGGCGGCAGCCGGCAGCGCCGCCGCGGCGACCAGCGCCAGGGTCATGATCGGTCCGTGAATCCGCCGCAGTTCCATGGTCGCGTCCTTCCATCCGGGATAGGGTCGGCGGCGGGGAGCGCCGTCGGTCGAAGTCGGTGAATAGCATGTGTTATTCCCGTGAAATCATCATTCATAACAGGTTAATTTTCAATGAAACGATCGATTTGGAGCCCGAACTTCTGGTAAATATACCGGTAAAATCCATCATATGTGACGGATTATCCGTTTTTATCCATGGGTCGATCCGGTGCCGGGGTCGATGACATCGCGACCAGTTCTGCAGGGTCGAGCCTGTAGAGACCCAGCAGCTGCGCGTAGAGGTCGGCGTGTCTGCGGCGCAGCGCGACGGGATCCTCGAAGAAGCTCTCGGTCGCCACCGCGAAGAATTCCGACGGATCCTCGGCGCCGTACGTGTCCAGCACCGTGGGCCGCCGCTTGTCCGCGTCCCTCTGCAGCTTCCCGTACGCTTCGGCGAACACCCGCGCCCACTCCGCGTGACCCGATGCCAGGCGGGGCATGCCGTCGGCTTCCCCGGCCTCCTGGTCCAGCTGGTGGGCGAACTCGTGCAGCACGACGTGGCGCCCGTCGCGGCCGTGCCGGGCGTCGTGGAGCACCTCGTCCCAGGCCAGGACGACGGCGCCGATGTCCCAGGCCTCCCCGTCCATCTCATCGTCGTACTCGTCGACCAGCCCCGTCTCGTCCTGCTCCGTGATCTGCGCGACGAAGGTCGTCGGGTAAAGCAGCACCGAGTGCAGCCGCGGGTAGACGCCGGTCTCGCGCCCCAGCAGCAGCAGGCAGGCGTTGACGGCGACGGTCACGCGCATCTCGTCGGTCAGTTCCAGCCCGCCGCAGCCTTCGAAGTTCTTCTCGGCCAGGAAGACCTGGGCCAGGCCCAGCAGTTCGGTGCGCGCGTCGGCGGGCAGGTGCCGCCAGAAGGGGACGTTCTTCTCGACGACGGCGAGCCGCTCGGCGGGGAAGGGCCGGGCCCGCAGCTTGGCGTGGCGGCGGCGCTTGAAGAAGTCCAGCATGCGGTGCCTCCGGAACGGGGAACGGGTCCGGCCATTGTCGGCCGGACCCGTTCACCAGTCAACCCGAGGTCGGCGTCACTTCACGCCGTAGCAGATGATCTCCATGGGCGCGGGCTCCTCGCCCTCCTCGGTCCCGCCGGCGGCCCCCTGCGTCTGCAGGGTGACCATGGCGTCGGTGAAGCCCTTGACCACCACGAAGCGGCCCTTGCCGCCCTCCATCAGGGCGTCCTGGCTGCCGTCGCCGGGGCAGCCCACGCGGACCTGCTCGACGAATTCGCCCGCGGGGGTGAACACGTCGTAAGTGGCCAGGATGCCCGCCGGCTGCTCGTGCCAGCCGCGGCTGCTCAGGACCCAGAGGTTGCCGTCGTCGCCGAGCATCATGCTGTTGATGGTCTCCTCGGTCTTGGAGACCGAGTGTTCGACCGGGAAGGGGATGTTGCGCAGCTGGGCCGTCATGATCGACTCGACCAGCGCGTGCTCGTCGGGCGTGCGGTTCCAGTTCACGAACTGGCGCTCGATGACGCGCTCGAGCTTGCCGTCGGGCGCGTAGACGTCGATGGCGTAGGTGTTGCGCTGCGAGGCGACGTAGACGCGGCCGTCGTTGCCCAGCACCCACTTGCGGAACTGGGGGAAGTACTCGGTCTCCTCGTCGATGACGAGCTTGCCGAACTCGTACTTGCGGGATTTGTGCGCGTAGGTCACCAGGGGCTTGCCGTCGGCCGCGTAGCTGCGGATGAAGTTGTCGCGGATCTGGAAGCCCTCGGTCTGGTTGATCGTGCTTTCGACGCCGCCCAGCACCAGGCGCCCGCCGCGGCCCTGCACGTCGGACAGCGTCAGGAAGCCGCCCTCGGCGGGGGCGTCGCCGCCCGGCACGAAGGTCTTGGCCGGGTTGTCCTGGAGGTCGACGCACACGATGCGGCCGGGGAACGTCTGCACCAGCCCGAGCGTCCCGTCGGGCATGAACAGCATGTCGACCGGGTAGCGCACCTCGCCCGGGCCCTCGCCCTCGCGGCTCAGGGTGCGCGTGAAGGCGCCCTTGCTGTCGAAGACGTGGACCTGGTGGAGCTGCGTGTCCAGCAGGTAGACGTTGCCGGCGGGATCGGCGACGACGCGGGTGATCAGGCCGAAGATGCTCTCCTCGTCATCCTCGCCGCCGGCGCGCCAGATCTCCTGCAGGGCCAGGGTCCGCACCCCGCCCGAGGGCTTGGCGCCGTTGCGCACGTGCAGCACCCCGTCGACGGTGACCTGTTCGGCGGCGGTCGCGGTCCCGGCCGCGGCCAGGACGAGGGAAAGCAGGAACCCGGCGGCCAGGACGGCAGCCGTTCTGGTCGATCCGGAGCTTGTCGATTTCATCGGAACCTCCCGGTGTGGTTGACCGGGGCGTCCCTACGTGCCCGGCGGACGTAAGTTGCCTCCGGGTTCGGATCCTGTCAACTGGTTAGATCTAGGACAGTTGTGAGATCGTCACCCTGCTGATGCCGTGGACGGCACGGCTGCGACTTCCAGCCCAATCCAGGCAATTGACAATATATATTCGTATTGGTAGAATGTAGGTCCAGGAAGCCGGTACCGCCCGCCAGCTCTCTCGCCCAATTTCGTGCTACCTGTTCCTGTCGCCGCATCGCGGCGTCAACGTCGTTCGTCGCACAACCGGGAGAGTCAACATGAAGACCATGAGCAAGTTGTCCATCGTCGTTCTGCTGTTGAGCATGGCGACCGCCGCCTGGGCGGTCTGCCCCAACGCGGTCGGCACCTTCTCGTACCTCAACGGCACGCTGCTGGGCGGGCGCGTCTCCGAGGCGTGGTGCAACGGCGCCGCCGGCCAGCCGGGCAACACCGAAGACGCCATGTCCTGGGACGGCGTGGCGCTGGGCACGCAGTGGCGGATCTGGGATCAGGCCATCGACGCCAACGGGCCGCAGCTGCTGATCGACACGGTCAACGGCAGCGGCAACGGCACCCGCCTCTACCGCACCTACTACGAGGGCGGCCAGTTCTGGCTGTCGAAGGACGGGGCCTGGGGCAACGGGATCGACGACCTGACGGGCTCGCTCACGAGCTGCGTCGTCGACGTGACGCTCACCATCATGGGCGGGCAGATCGTCGGCGCGAATTCGAACGTCAACATGACCGGCAGCTTCGACAACTGCGCGTCCGGTTGCCTCATCGATTACGCGATCTCCAACGCCGCGCTGGTCTGGATGCCCGGGATGGGCACGATGCCCAACGGCTATCCGAGCTTCCTGTGCAGCGCCAACCTCGGCGAGCTGTTCACCGCCTGCTGCCCGCTGCTGCACATCAGCTGCGTGGTCGGCAACGAGGAGAGCGACTGGAGCTCCGTCAAGGGCCTGTACCGCTAGGCGCTTCCGTTGTCCGATGCGAGGGCCGCTTCCCCCGGGGGAGGCGGCCCTTCCGCATCCTGCCGCCCCGACGATGCAACCGTCGGCGGGCGCGGTGCGTATCCCGATCGCCGCGCGACCGGGAGACCTCCCGCGCGCCATCTACGTCCGTGCCGAGGAGGCCCGTCATGCGCCGATCCGCCGTCGTTCCCGCCGTCGCCCTGCTGATGCTGCTGCTGGCCGGGCCGCTGGCCGCCCAGGAATTCACCGAGAACTTCACCCTCGATTTCACGTCGCTCCACGTGGTCGACCTGATCGGGGAGGTGCGGGTCCTGCCGGCGGCGGGCGACGTCTTCGAGGTCGAGGTCGCGGTGCGGGGCGCGGACGCCGGCCGCGACCGCCTGACCTTCGTCGTCGACAAGGACAAGCGCACGCTGCGGATCGACTTCCCGCTGGACAAGGAGCGCGACTACGTCTACCCGCCGCTGAAGAACGGCAAGACCTCCATCCAGTTCGGACAGCGCGACGAGAGGGGCCGCGATTTCTGGGACGTCGTGTCTTCCCTGCTCGGCAGCGAGCGCGTGACCGTGCGCGGCAGGGGCCGCGGCCTGGAGGTCTGGGCCGACGTGACCGTGCGCGTGCCCGCCGGCCGCGAGGCCGACGTCCGCCTGGGCGTCGGGCGCATCGAGGCTGAAGGCGTGCGCGGCGATCTGGTGCTGGACGCCTCCTCGGGATCCGTGACGGCCCGCGGCATCGAGGGCTCGGTCCTGGCCGACACCGGCAGCGGTTCGGTGGAGCTCCTGGACATCACGGGCGACGTCTCGGTCGACACGGGCAGCGGCGAAGTCGTCCTGCGCCGCTGCCGCGGCGACGAGATCGAGGCCGACACGGGCAGCGGCGGCGTGACCATCGAAGACGTCGTCTGCCGCCGGCTCGTCGCCGACACGGGCAGCGGCGGCGTGCAGGCGGAGGGCGTCGACGCGGAGTCGGCGCTGATCGACACCGGCAGCGGTTCGGTCCTGCTGCGGCTGACCCGGATGGGCGACGGCAAGTTCGTGATCGACACCGGCAGCGGCGGCGTGGAACTGGTCCTGCCGCGCGACGCTTCCTGCCGCGTCACGGCCGAGACCGGCAGCGGCGGCGTCCACGTGGACGTGCCGGGTGTCGCGGCGCCCGATCGCCGCACCGACGAGTTCTCGTTCACCGTGGGCGGCGGAGAGGCCTCGGTGGCCCTGGACACCGGCAGCGGCGGTATCAGGGTTCGCCAGGAATAATCCCGTGGTATCATCCCCGTCCAGGCAAGGGCCCGAACGGGGGAGTGATCCCATGACCGACCGCCTTCCGAGCGTCGTTGTGCCGCTGCTCGCGGCCCTGGTGTTGCTGTCCGGTTGCGGGGAGAGGATCGAGGAGAGCCGCGAACTCCCCGCGCCCGGTCTGCCGGAAGCCGAGGCCCTGCTGGGCCTGGAGTTCACGCCGCGGGAGCGGGCGCTGATGCGCGAGGACCTGGCCGAGCAGCGCGCCGCCTACCTCGACCTGCGCTCCCGGACCCCCGCCAACGACGTCGCGCCGCCGCTGGTGTTCGACCCGCGCCCGGCCGGCTTCCGCCTGACGATCCCCGACCTCCCGCCGCGCTGGAGCGTGGTCGCGGCGCCGCCGCGGCCCGCCGATCTCGAGGACCTCGCCTTCGCGACCGTCGGCGAGCTGTCCGCCCTGCTGCGCTCGCGGCGGGTCACCTCCCTCGAACTCACCGAGATGTTCCTGGGCCGTCTCGAACGGTACGGGCCGGAACTCGCGTGCGTCGTCGCGACGACGCCGCAGCTCGCGCGCGAGCAGGCCCGCCGCGCCGACCGGGAGATCGCCGCGGGCCGCTGGCGCGGGCCCCTGCACGGCGTGCCCTACGGCGTGAAGGACCTGCTGGCGGTCCGCGGCACGCGCACGACCTGGGGCGCGGAGCCCTACCGCGAGCAGTCGCTCGACGTGACGGCCACCGTCGTCGCGAAGCTGGAGGCGCAGGGCGCCGTGCTCTGCGCCAAGCTGACCCTGGGCGCTCTGGCCATGGGGGACCACTGGTTCGGCGGCCAGACCCGCAACCCGTGGGACCTGGAGCAGGGCAGCAGCGGCTCCTCGGCCGGCCCGGCCTCGGCGGTGGCGGCGGGGCTGCTGCCCTTCGCCATCGGGTCGGAGACCTGGGGCTCGATCGTCTCGCCGTCGATGCGCTGCGGCGTGACCGGTCTGCGGCCGACCTTCGGCCGCGTCAGCCGCGACGGGGCGATGGCCCTGAGCTGGTCGATGGACAAGCTCGGGCCGATGGCCCGCTGCGCCGAGGACTGCGCGCTGGTCTTCGAGGCGATCCGCGGCGCCGACGGGCGCGACCCCTCGGTGATCGAGGCGCCGTTCCCCTACGCTCCGCGCGCGGACCTGCGCGGGCTGAGGGTCGGCTTCGCGCCCGCCGCCTTCGACACCGCGGGCGACCGCGAGGATCCCGGTCTCGCGCTGGACCGCGCCGCGCTCGCGGCCCTGCGTGCGCTCGGCGCCGAACTGGTGCCCGTCGCGATGCCGAAGAGCGACGCGATGCCCCTGTCGGTGATCCTGACCGCCGAGGCGGCCGCGGCCTTCGAGGAACTGACGCTGTCGGGCCGCGACGACCTGCTCTCGCAGCAGGGCCGCGGCGCCTGGCCCAACATCTTCCGCGCCGCGCGCCTGATCCCGGCGGTGGAGTACCTCCAGGCCAACCGGCTGCGGGCGCAGCTCATGGCGGAGGTCGACCGGATGTTCGCGGGGATCGACCTGTACGTGGGGCCGTCGTTCGCGGGGCAGGACCTGCTGGTCTTCAACCTGACCGGGCACCCCAGCGTCGTGGTGCCCGACGGGTTCGACGGCGAGGGGCATCCGCGGGCGTGGTGCTTCGTGGGCCGCCTCTTCGACGAGGCGACCGTGCTCGCCGCGGCGCGCGCCTGGCAGGAGGCGACCGGCTGGCACCGGGCGCATCCCCCGCGTTACGCGGGGTCCCCGGCGCAGGCCGTCGCGGCGCATTAACGCCGCCGCCGCTTGACTCCCGCCGCCGGCGCGATAACGTTGCCGGCAGGCACGGACCGGCGTCACCGACGTCGACACTTCCGTGCGCAGGATATGTGGAAGGGGACAGTGATGACGGTCGTGCTGAACGGCTCCGGCCTGACCATCGAGAAGCTGGCGCGGGTGGCGCGCCACGGCGAACAAGTGGAACTGGCGCCCGAGGCGCTCGCGCGCATCGGGGTCTGCCGGGCGATGCTCGAGGAGAAGATCCAGGCGCACGAGATCATGTACGGGGTCAACACGGGCATCGGGGAATTCTCCGAGATCGTGCTGAACGACGATCAGGTCAAGGATTTCCAGAAGTACCTCATCTACAACCATTCCGCCGGCATCGGCGACCCCGCGCCCGCCGAGTACGTGCGCGGCGCCATGGTCGGCCGGATCAACGTCCACGCCCACGGCAACAGCGGCTGCCGGCCCGTGATCACGCAGACGCTCGTGGCGATGCTCAACCAGGGCGTCACGCCCTTCGTCTGCCAGAAGGGCTCGGTCGGCGCCTGCGGCGACCTGGCGCCGATGAGCCAGATCGCGCAGCTGCTGATGGGCGAAGGCCGCGCCTGGTACCAGGGCGAACTGCTGCCGGGCAAGGAAGCCTTCGCCCGCGCCGGCATCCCGGTGCCCGGCCTGGAGGCCCGCGACGGCCTGGCCACCATCAACGGCAGCAACCTGCTGACCGCCATGAGCGCGCTGCACCTGCACGACATGGACCGGCTGCTGAAGCAGGCCGAGATCGCCTGCTCCATGACGCTCGAGGCGCTCCTGGCGAACCTGAAGCCCTACACCTCCCAGCTGCACGAGATGCGCGGCTTCCCCGGGGCGGTGCGCAGCGCCGGCGCCATCCGCCGCTGCATCGAGGGTTCCGACCTGCAGACCGGCAAGATCAAGACCAAGGTGCAGGACGCCTACTCCATGCGTTCCAGCCCGCAGGTCATCGGCGCGGCGCACGACGCCGTGCGCTGGGCCCGCGAGCAGGTCGAGATCGAACTGAACGGCGTCGGCGACAACCCGATCTTCGTGCCCGAGAAGAAGCTGACCCTGACCGGGGCCAACTTCCAGGGCTCGCCGGTGTCGCTGCCCATGGACATGGCCGGCGCGGCCATGACGATGGTCTGCGTGCTGAGCGAGCGGCGCCTGAACCGCCTGCTCAACCCGGCCCTGAGCGTGGGCCTGCCGGCCTTCCTGACCAGGGGGGCGGGCATGTTCTCCGGGCTGATGCTCAGCCAGTACACCGCCGACTCGCTCATCGTCGAGCAGCGGATCCTCTGCGCGCCCGCGTCGGTCCAGTCCATCCCCGCCGCGGCGGACCAGGAGGACTTCGTCTCGATGGGCATGAACACGGCCCTGAAGAACAAGCAGATCGTCGAGAACGCCTGCGGCATCCTGGGCATCGAGTTCATGGCCGCGGCGCAGGCCCTGGACTTCCGCGACTTCAAGAAGGGGGCGGGCGTCGCCGCCGGCCACGCCGCGGTGCGCGAGCACGTGGCGTTCCTGGACGTCGACCGGCCCCTGCACGACGACCACACCGCGATGATGGAGCTGGTGCGGTCGTGCGGGATCCTCGAAAAGGTCGAGGCGGTCGTGGGGAATCTGGCCGGCTGACCACCGCACTGCCGATGACAGAAGCGAAGGCCGCCCTGCGATCGGGGCGGCCTTCCGCTTTGGGCCGGCCGGGGGGGCAGGCGGCCGCTCCGGGAGCAACCACCATCCGGCCGGGATATGGTCGACGGGATCTAGTCGAGGCGGGTGAAGAAGCGGCCCAGCCTGGGGCGCCACCCGCGGTCCCGGTCGACCGAGGCCACGACGGCCAGGGCCCGGCCCTGCAGCGCGTCGCGGCCCACGAATCCGAAGTAACGCGAATCGAAGCTGTGGTCGCGGTTGTCGCCCATGACCAGGTAGGAATCGGCCGGCACCGCGACCGGGCCGAAGTCCCGCAGCGCGCGGGCGTCCGGGGACCGCATCACCGCGTGGCGGCGGCCGCCGAGATCCTCGGTCAGCAGCTCGTGACGGTCTTCGTCGTCGGGCGGGAGCGCCCAGCGCAGATCCGCACCGGCCGGCTCGCAGGCGAGTGGGCGTCCGTCGATCAGCAGTTCGCCGGCGCGCATCGCCACCGTGTCTCCGGGCAGGCCGACCACGCGCTTGACCAGGCGGGTGCCGTCGTGGGGCGAGGTCAGCACGACGATGTCGCCGCGCCGCGGTTCGCCGGTCCGCGCCAGCTCGCAGCCCAGCAGCGGGATGCGCAGCGAATAGGCGGTGCGGTCCACCAGGATGCGGTCGCCCTCGTAGATCGTGGGCTGCATCGAGCCCGTCGGCACGTCGTACCAGTTGGCGACGGCGGATCGGAAGCTCAGCACGCCCGCCACGACCACCAGCAGGGGGAGCCAGGAGCGCAGGCGGCGGGCGAGGGGGGTGGTCGGCGTCATGGCGGGCCTCCGGAGGGGAGCGGTGCACGTCGGCCGGGATCTCGGCATATACGCTCCCGCAGGGGCGGCGGTTCCCGCCCGGTTGCGTTGCCGGCCGCACGGTCGTATCCTGCGCGCATGTTCCGTCCTGCGACACAGGCGTCCCGTGTTCCCGCATTCAGGCCCCTGACGGCCCTGCTCCTGCTGGCGAGCCTCGGCGCGTTCCAGGCCTCGCACCTCAAGCACCATTACGACCACGCGGCTCCCTGCCATGCCCACGACGGGCACCCCGCGGCGGTCTGCATCGTCTTCCACACCGGTACGCTCGCCGAAGGCGCCTTCGAGGCGCCCCGGGCCGGTGCAGCCGCCATCGCGCGGGTTCCGACCGCCGAAGTGCGTGCGCTGGGCCTGCTGATCCTGCCCGTGCGCGAGGCGCGCGCCCCTCCCGTTTGCGCCTGATCACCGCGACGCTCCGCAGTCCGTGAAGATCCAGGTTCGGCGCGCCCGGCGACCGCTGTCCGCGGTTTCCCGAGCGCGCCCGGAAACACAGGAGAATGATCATGAACATCCGCATTCCCGCGGCAGTCTTTGCCGCCTCGGCGATTCTGGCGCCCGGCGGCGCCGCCGCGGCCGCCGAACCGGCCGCTTCCGCCAGCACGGTCACCGGCATCTCCAGCCTGATGAACCCCGCCATCAGCGTCAACGCCCTGTTCCTGGGCGAGACCTCGGCCGACGACGACGGCCACGACGCCAACCGCATCGGCCTGCAGGAGGCCGAGATGCAGCTCACCTCGGTGGTCGACCCTTTCTGGACCGCGGACCTGGTCGTCGCCTACCACCAGGAGATCGGCCACGACCACGGCGAGCAGGAGGCCGACGCCCACGGCGAGGCCGCCTTCGCCACCGACATCGAGGTGGCGCGCATCCGCGCGCGCGGACTGCCGGCGGGGCTGGGCCTGGTCCTGGGCAAGGACTACCTGCCCTTCGGCAAGCACGTCCCCCTGCACACCCACCAGTTCGCCTTCGTGCGGGCGCCGGTCGCCGTGCGCTCGTTCCTGGGCGGCCACGGTCTCGCCGAGGTCGGCGCGCGGGCCGAGGCGACGGTGCCGCTGCCCTGGTACTCGGAGTTCGCGGCCTACGCCGTCAACGGCGACGCCGGGATCTTCGACGCCCACGACCGCGACCTGGCCTGGGGCGCGCGCTGGACGCAGACCTGGGACGTGGCGACGACCGCCACGCTTGAGCTGGGCGGCTCGCTGCTGCAAGGACCGGGCGCGCACCACGAGGACGAGCCGGCCGGCGGCCTGGGCGTCTACGGCGTCGACCTGACCTACAAGTGGATCAGCGGCGCGCGTTCCCACGGCCCGGCCGTGGTCTGGACCAGCGAGCTGATCCTGCCCGATCCGGAACACGCCGAGGGCGACCCGCTGGGCTGGTACTCCCACCTGCAGGCCCGCGTGCACCGCAACTGGTGGGCGGGATTCGGCGTCGGGCAGGCCGCGGACGTCACCGGGCACGTGGACGTCGGCGGCGAGGAGGTCGAGACGCTGGCCACCTGGAACGAGTACCGGGCCAACCTGACCTTCGCCCCGAGCGAGTACAGCGCGCTGCGCGCCGAGATCTCGCAGCTCGACGAAGACGGCGGCGACGCCGACGACCTGCGCTTCTCGCTGCAGTGGAACTTCACCATCGGGTCGCACCCGGCCCATCTCTACTAGGAGGCCGTCATGAAGATCCCGAACCGGATCGCCGCGGCCGCCCTGGCCGCCTGCCTCGCCTTCCTCGCCTCGCCCCAGAGCACTGCCGCAGCGGACGACCCGCTGCGCGTGGCGGTCACGCTCTCGGACCTCGGCTGCGCGGCCCGGGCCGTGGGCGGGCCGGACGTCGAGGTGACGGTCCTCTGTCCCGGCGGCATGGACCCGCACTACCTGCCCGCCAAGCCCTCGCTGTCGCGCAAGCTGGCCCAGGCCGACGCGCTGCTGTTCAACGGTCTCGAACTGGAGATCGGCTGGCTGCCGCCGCTGCTGGAGAAGGCCCGCAACCCGCGGGTGCGCGCCGGCGCGCCCGGGATGATCGACTGTTCCGCGGCCCTCGACAACGTCCTGGACGTCCCGTCCGGCGCCGTCGACCGCGGCCTGGGGGACATCCACCCGCAGGGCAACCCGCACTACACCGTCGACCCGCGCCGGATGATCGCCGTCGTGCAGCTCGTCGGCCGCCGGTTCGGGGAGCTGGACCCGCCGCACGCGGCGGCGTACCGTGACCGGGCCGAGGCCTACGCGGCGCAGTTGAGGGAGCGCCTGCCGGTCTGGCGGGAGCGGACCGCCGCCCTGCGGCACCGCCACGTCCTGCTGAACCACCAGCACTGGAACTACCTCTGCGACTGGCTCGGCCTGGACGCGATCGGCGAGATCGAGCACCGGCCCGGCATCGCGGCCTCGCCGCGGCACGTGCAGGACATGGTGGAGAAGTCCCGCGCGCTGGGCGATGTCGTGATCGTGGCCGCGAGCTGGGATCATCTCGACGTGGTGCGCGAGATCGCCGGCCGCGCAAACGCGTCCCTGGCGGTCCTGCCGGGGCACGCGGGCGCCGAGCCGGGCACCGACGACTACCTCGCGTTCCTGGACGTCGTGACCCAGCGCCTGGCCGATGCGGCCGCGGCGCCCGGCAAGGAGTGAGCATGGGCGGCTTCCTGGAGATGATGGCGGCGCCGGTCGTGATGGCGCTGGTGCTGGTGGCGATGCACTCCCACCTCGGCCACCACGTGGTGCGGCGCGGCGTGATCTTCGTCGACATCGCCCTGGCCCAGGTCGCCGCCTTCGGGGTGGCGATCTCCCTGCTGCTGGGCGGGGAGATCGGCACCGACGGCACGTACGCCGTGGCCCTGGGCAGCACCTTCCTGGGCGCCCTGCTGATCTCGCGCACGCGCGGCAAGTCGGAGCGCGTGCCGCAGGAGGCGTACATCGGGATCATCTACGCCGTCTGCAGCGCGGCGATGATCCTGGTGCTGACCCAGGTGCCGCACGGCGGGGAAGAGATCAACCACCTGCTGATCGGGGCGATCCTCTGGGTCACCTGGCCGACCCTGCTGAAGACCGCGGCCCTCTACGCCGTCCTGGGCTTCCTGCTCTGGCGGTGGCGCGGGCCGCTGGACCGGATCTCCGCCGACGCCGAGGGGGCCCGACGCGAGGGGTTGCCGCTGCGGCGCTGGGATTTCGTGTTCTACCTGATCCTGGGCACGGTCGTGACCTCCAGCGTGCAGATCGCCGGCGTGCTACTGGTGTTCACGCTGCTGGTGGTGCCCACGGTCATGAGCGTGCGCCTGTTCGCCGACCACCGCCGCCACTTCGGTTACTCGCTGGCGGTCGGCGTCGCGGCGGTGGTGCTCGGCGCCGCGCTGAGCTACGTGCTGGACCTGCCCACCGGCGCGGCCATCGTCTGCGTGTTCGGGTTCCTGCTGGGGCTGCAGGTGCTCCTGGAGTCCCTGCTGCGCCGCGGCTGACGGCCGATTCCCGGTTGCCTCGCCCCTCCCGTTGTCGCATTCTCGATCCCGGCGCCGTTCCCCGTGGGGGACGGCGCCGGCGCCCGTCCCGCCCCACGCCGATCCGGGAGAACACCATGAAGCGAACGTTGTGGATCTTCGCCGTCTTCACGCTGCTCGCCGCGCCCTCCGCCGCGCCGGCGAAGGACAAGGATGCGAAGGCGCCGGCGGACAAGAACCCGCTGAACGCCGAGACCTTCGCGGGGCTCGGGCTGCGCCTGCTGGGCCCGGCCCTGTCCTCGGGGCGCATCGGCGATTTCGCCGTCAACCCCGCCGACCCCGCCGAGTACTACGTGGCGGTCAGCAGCGGCGGCGTCTGGAAGACGGTCAACGCCGGCACCACCTACGAGCCCGTCTTCGACGGCGAGGGCTCCTTCTCGATCGGTTGCGTGACCCTCGACCCGCGCGACCCGAAGGTCGTCTGGGTGGGCACCGGCGAGAACAACAGCCAGCGCAGCGTCGCCTACGGCGACGGCGTCTACAAGTCGCTCGACGGCGGCCGGAACTGGACGAACACCGGTCTGAAGGAGTCCGAGCACATCGGCATGATCGTCGTGGACCCGCGCGACTCCGACGTGGTCTACGTCGCCGCCCAGGGCCCGCTCTGGCGGTCCGGCGGCGACCGGGGTCTCTACCGCACGGCCGACGGCGGGGCCACCTGGCAGAAGATCCTGGACATCTCGCCCGACACGGGCGTCAGCGAGCTGCGCCTGGACCCGCGCGATCCCGACGTGATGTACGCCGTCAGCTACCAGCGCCGCCGGCACGTCTGGGTGCTGCTGGACGGCGGCCCCGAGTCGGCGATCCACAAGAGCGTCGACGGCGGCAAGACCTGGCGCAAGCTGACGCGCGGGCTGCCCGAGGGCGACCTCGGCCGCATCGGCATCGCCGTGGCGCCGGCCCGGCCCGACCTGGTCTTCGCCATCGTGGAGGCTGCCCAGGAGGGCGGCTTCTACCGCAGCGACGACGCCGGCGAGAACTGGCGCAAGATGAGCGACTACGTCTCCACCAGCCCGCAGTACTACCAGGAGATCTTCGCCGACCCGCACGCCGCCGAGCGGGTGTACTCGATGGACACCTATTTCCAGGTGACCGAGGACGGCGGCGCCACCTGGCGGCGCGTGCCGATCGAGTCCAAGCACGTCGACGACCACGCCCTGTGGATCGATCCGGACGACGTCGACCACCTGCTGATCGGCTGCGACGGCGGCATCTACGAGACCTGGGACCGCGGCGCGAACTGGGACTACAAACCCAACCTGCCGGTCACGCAGTTCTACAAGGTGGCCGTCGACCAGGCCCTGCCGTTCTACAACGTCTACGGCGGGACCCAGGACAACAACACGCTGGGCGGCCCCGTCCGCACCAACAACAACCACGGCCTGCGCAACAGCGACTGGTTCGTGACCCAGGGCGGCGACGGATTCGAACCGCAGATCGACCCGACCGACCCGGCCATCGTCTACAGCCAGTACCAGCACGGCGGCCTGGCCCGCTTCGACCGGCGCAGCGGCGAGAGCCTGGACATCCAGCCCCAGCCCGCCTGGGGCGAGCCGGCCTACCGCTTCAACTGGAACTCGCCGCTGCTGATCAGCCCCCACGACCACGAGCGGCTCTACTTCGGCTGCCAGAAGCTGCTGCGCAGCGACGACCGCGGCGAAAGCTGGACGGAGATCAGCGGGGACCTCTCCCGCGGGATCGACCGCAACCGCCTCGAGGTGATGGGCCGGCTGTGGAGCGTCGACGCCGTGGCCAAGAACCGCAGCACCTCGTTCTACGGCAGCCTGGTCTCCCTGGACGAGTCGATCCTGCGCAAAGACCTGCTCTACGCCGGGACCGACGACGGCCTGGTCCAGGTCACCCTCGACGGCGGCCGCACCTGGCAGGCGCGCGACGGCTTCGCGGGGGCGCCCGCGCGGGCCTTCGTCGAGGACCTGGACGCCGACCGCCACCGCGAGGCGACCGTCTTCGTCTGCCTCGACAACCACAAGCAGGGCGACTTCAAGCCCTACCTGCTGCGCAGCGACGACTACGGCAAGTCCTGGCGCAGCATCGCCGGCGACCTGCCCGAGCGCGGCACCGTCCACTGCTTCGTCCAGGACCACGTGAACCCCGACCTGCTGTTCTGCGGCACCGAGTTCGGCGTCTACTTCACGCTGGACGGCGGCGGCCGCTGGGTGCGCCTCAAGGGCGGCTTCCCGGTCATCTCCGTGCGGGACATCGAGATCCAGCGGCGCGAGAACGACCTGGTCGTCGGCACCTTCGGCCGCGGCATCTACGTCCTGGACGACTACTCGCCGCTGCGCGCGGTGACCCGCGCCGGCCTGGAGAATGGGCCGGCCCTGCTGTTCCCGGTCAAGGACGCTCTGCTCTACAACGAGGCCTCGCCGCTCGGCGACCGGGGCAAGGCCAGCCAGGGCGACAGCTTCTACCGGGCCGACAACCCGCCGTTCGGCGCCGTGTTCACGCTGCACCTCAAGGAGAAGCTGTCCGACCGCCGCGCGCAGCGCCACGAGCGGGAGAAGGCCCTGCTGGAGAAGAAGGAGCCGGTGCACTACCCGAGCTGGGACGAGCTGCGCGCCGAGGATCGCGAGGACGCTCCGGGCTACTTCCTGGCGATCAGCGACCTCGAGGGCCGCGTGGTGCGCCGCGTCGCCGTGGCCAACAAGACCGGCCTGCAGCGCGTGTCCTGGGACCTGCGCGATCCCTCGCTGCGGCCTTCCGGCAAGGAGGTGAGCGAGGACGGCGGCCCCCTGGTGGCGCCCGGCCAGTACGTCGCGCAGCTGATGCGCCGGGTGGAAGACGCGGTGACGCCGCTGGCGGCGCCGCAGCGCTTCACGGTCAAGCCGCTCTCCCTGGCGACCATCGCGGCGCGGGAGCCGACGGAGCTGCGGCGCTTCCAGCGCGACGTCGCGGAGCTGCAGCGGGCCGTCCTGGGGGTGATCGGAAAAGCCGACGAAGTGCAAGAACGTATTGACCACGTCAAGCCGGCGTTGTTCAATACACCCGGGGCGAGCGACGCCGACCTCGCGGCGCTGCGCGCGATCGAGACCAGGCTGGCGGACCTGCGCGTGATCCTGCAGGGCGACGACACGATCGCCTCGCGCAACGAGCCCACGCCGCCGTCGCTGTCCGAGCGCATCGAGCGCGTCGCCTACGGGAGCTGGGAATCCTCGGCGGCGCCGACCGGGACCCACCGCGAGACCTACCGCACGGTGGCCGAGCGGTTCCCGCAGGTGCAGTCGGACCTGGCCGCGATCGACGCGGACCTCGCCGGATTCGAGAAGATGCTGGAGGCCATGGGTGCGCCGTGGACGCCGGGACGGAGCCCGGTGTGGAGGGCTGACAAGTAAGCCGCTACCTTCCAGACAGCCCCGCCGCGGTCAAGGACGACTGCGGCGGGGCTTCTTCGTTCCGGGCTATTCGGCGGCGGGGACGATCACCGGGGGCAGGGCGGTCCCCTCCGGCACGAAGGCCAGCGAGATCGAGTTCACGCAGTGGCGGGTGTCCTTGGGCGTGAACTTCTCGCCCAGGAAGACGTGGCCCAGGTGGCCGCCGCAGTTGCGGCAGAGGATCTCGGTGCGGCGCCCGTCGCGGTCGGTCAGCCGCCGCACCGCGCCTGCGATCTCGTCGTCGAAGCTGGGCCAGCCGCAGCCGGCGTCGAACTTGTCGCCCGAGCGGTACAGGGGCGCGTTGCAGCGCCGGCAGAGGTAGGTCCCCCGGCCCGAGAACTCCTCGTACTCGCCGCTGAAGGGGCGCTCGGTCCCCTTGTGCAGGATGACGCGCTGCTCGTCCTCGTTCAGGTCGTTGTACTTCACCGGCGGCTCCTCGGCGGGGGAAGTCGCGGCGGCGGCCGCGGCCAGCAACAACAGCGCCAGCACGGCGCCGATCTTCCCGTTCATGCTTGCCCTCCCTGAGGGTGGGGTTTCCCACACCGATACACACGAACGGCGAGCGCCGCCGCGTTCCCCCGGGGGCTCAGCCGCCCGCCGCCTCGCGCAGCAGCCGCCAGGCCCGCGCCACGTGGCGGTCCGACGTCAGGGTGGCGCCCACGCTCAGGCGCAGGGTCAGCCGGTCGTCCAGCCGGGTATGGGTCAGGAAGATCCCTCCGTCCGCGTTGACCGCGTCCAGGATGCGCCGGTTGGCCTCGTCGCCGCTGCGGTGCCGGAAGCAGACCAGGCTCAGCGGGGCGGGGGCCGCCAGCTCCCAGTCGGGGTCGGCGTCCACCCAGCCGGCGAATTCCTGCGCGAGGCGCACGTGCTCGCGCACGTGGTGGCGCAACCCTTCGACCCCGTACCAGCGGATCACGAACCACAGCTTCAGGGCGCGGAAGCGCCGCCCCAGCGGGATCTGCCAGTCCCGGTAGTCGATGACCCGGCCCGATTCGGTGGCTGCGTTGCGCAGGTACTCGGGCAGGATCGAGAGCGCGCGCACCAGGTCCGACCGGTCGCGCACCCAGAAACAGTCGCAGTCGAAGTTCGTGAACATCCACTTGTGGGGGTTGAAGCAGTAGCTGTCGGCGAACTCCAGGCCGTCGTGGATGCCGCGGAATTCCGGGCAGAGCGCGGCCGTGCCGGCGTGGGCGGCGTCGACGTGCAGCCAGAGGCCGTGCTCGCGGCAGACCGCGCCGATCGCCGCCAGGGGGTCCAGGGCGTGGCTCGAGGTCGTGCCCACCGTGGCGCAGACGAAGGCCGGGCGCCGGCCGGCGGCGAGGTCCGCGCGGATCGCCGTGTCGAGGGCCTCGGGGCGCATCGCCATCAGTTCGTCGACCGCGACCCGGCGCAGGTTCGCCGCTCCCAGCCCCGCGACGCGCACCGCCTTCTCGACGCTGGAGTGCGTCTGGGTCGAGCAGTAGGCGGTCAGCGATCCGTCGCCGCCCCGCTCGTCGACGGCGAAGCCGGTGGCCCGCTCGCGCGCCGCCAGCAGGGCGCACAGCGCCGCGCTCGAGGCCGAGTCCTGGATCACGCCGCCGCCCGCCCCGGTCGACAGGAACTCCGCCGGCAGGCCCAGCATCCCGACCAGCCAGTCCAGGACGTGGGTCTCAAGCTCGGTGCAGGCGGGGCTCGTGGACCACAGCATGCCCTGGGCGCCGAGGCCGGCCGACAACAGCTCGCCCAGGACCGACGGGCCCGACGCGTTGGCCGGGAAGTAGCCGAACCAGCCAGGCGACTGCCAGTGGGTCGTGCCGGGCAGCACGATCCCTTCGACGTCGCGCATGAGGTCGGCGAAGGGCTCGCCGTCGCGCGGCGGCAGCGGCGGCAGGGCGGCGCGCACATCGCCCGGGGCGGCGCGGCTCTGCACGGGCAGCGTCTCGAGGCGCTCCCAGTAGTCGGCGATCCAGTCCACCACCTCGCGGCCGTGGCGGCGGAACTCGTCGGGGGTCATGTGGCGGTCTTCGTGGTGCATGGCGGCGCTCCCGCGGCTGTCAGTCGGTGTCCAGGTGGCGGCCGCAGCCGCCGACGAGCGCGGCCACCGCCTGCTTGTGCAGGCTCGCCGGCGCGGCCACCGTGTAGTGGTGCAGGACGACGTCGACGTGGCGCTCGGAGTAGCTCTCGATCACGCGCACGCCCGAACCGCGCCGCACGAGGTGGCGCGGGACGACGGCGCGGCCCACGCCCTGGGCCACGCCGTCGAGGATGCCGTAGACGTCGCACATGAAGGCGCGGCGGTAGTCCGGGGCGTCCGGCCGCCCGGCGAAGAACCAGCGCGTGACGTTGTCGTCGGGGTCGTTGTCCAGGTAGATGTCGGCGGGCGAGACGCGGCGCGCGCTCTCGATCACCACGTACCGCTCGCGGCCGAGCGGCAGCGCCGTCACGTCGGACCAGGCGAGTTTGCGGTCCAGGACGATGAAGTCGGCGGCCCCTTCGCGCAGCACGCGCGGCAGCGCCGAGGTCTGGTGGACCTGGAATTCGATCTGGATCGCCGGATTCCCGCGCAGGAGAGGCGTCAGCGCGGGCAGCACCGCGGAGCGCAGGACCGAGGAGTAGGCGGCGACGCGCAGGGGGCCGGCCAGGTCCCCGACCGCCGGATCCTTCAGGTCGCGCAGCAGTTCGGCGTCGAGCTGGTCCTTGGCCTGGCAGTAGCGCAGCAGGCGCAGGCCGGTCTCGGTCAGACGGATCCCATCGGTCCCGCGGACGAAGAGCGTCGCGCCGAGTTCTTCTTCCAGCTTGTGCACGCGCTGCGAGAGCGCCGACTGGGAGACGTGCAGGCGCGCCGCCGCGCGCGTGAAGCTCTTGAGTCGGGCCGTCTCGTAGAAGGCCGCCAGCCGGTCGGTCGCCAGTTCGCCGCTCATCGGTTCTCCTTATGGGCTCATCGAATCATATCATGAATCTAATGGCAGGTTCCAGTCTATCATGTGTCACGGTCCCGACGCGGCGGCCGCGCGGCATCCGCCGCGCCCCCCGGGCGGGGGGGAAGGCCGCGCGCCGGGACCGAACCCGCTTCACGCCTGCCCGCGAATCTCCTGCTGAAAAAACCGACGGACTCGACTAGACTGCGCCTCGACCACATCCTCGCCCGGATGGAGCCGTCGAGGGGGACGCGTTGAAGGAGCAGACCGCGGTCGCGGTGATCTGTGACAAGCCCGTGCGCTACCGCGTGCGGCGCAGCGACCGTGCGCGCCGTCTGAGCCTGCAGGTCAGCCCGCGCAAGGGGCTCGAGGTCGTTCTGCCCCGGCGCTGGAGCCTGGCCGAGCTGGACCGCGCCCTGCACGAGAACGCCGCCTGGATCGATGCTCAGGTCGAACGCTTCGACGTCCGTCTGGGACCTAAGTCGCCGGAACTGAGCACCGGCAGCCTGGTGCTGGTGCTGGGCCGGCCGCGCGAACTGAAGGTCGAGGGCGTCGAGCCGGGGCGCCGCCGCGGCCGCGTCGTCGCCGAGAACGACCGCCTGCGCGTCCAACTCACGCCGGACGACCGGCTGGACCCGCGGCCCCTGCTCGAACGCTGGCTGCGGCGCCTGGCGCACCTGCACATCGAGGCGCGGGTGCGCGAGCTCGCCGCGCTCCACGGCCTGACCCCGAGCCGGGTCATCATCGGCGAGCGGACGAGCCGCTGGGGCAGCTGCTCCCACAAGGGGAACCTGTCCTTCTGCTACCGCCTGGTGATGGCCCCGCCCGCGGTGATCGACGCCGTCGTCTGCCACGAGCTGTGCCACCTGCGGCACCTCAACCACGGCCCGGGATTCCGCAAACTGCTGGCGGAAGTCTGCCCCCACCACGACGAGAGCATGTCCTGGCTGCGGGACCAACACGACGATCTGCAGATCTGAGGCCCTCATGTCCGAACTTTACGCCCGCGATCGCGTCCTGGCTCTGCTGCACGAGCACACCCGGACCGAACCGCTGCGCCGCCACGCCTACGCCGTGGAGGCGGCCATGCGCGCGGCCGCCCTGCGCACCGGCAACGACCCCGTCTACTGGGGGGCGGTCGGCCTGCTGCACGACTTCGACTACGAACGCTTCCCCGAGCCGCCGGACCACCCGCTGCAGGGCGCCGCGATCCTGCGCGGCCTCGGCTACCCGGAGCCCTTCGTGCGCGCGATCCTCTCGCACGCCTCCTACACGGGCGTGCCGCGCGAGGACGACTGCGCGCGCTGGCTCTTCGCCGTGGACGAGCTGTGCGGTTTCTGCATGGCCTGCGCGATGGTGCAGCCCGACCGCAAGATCGCCGCGGTGCAGGTGGCGTCGGTGCTGAAGAAGCTCAAGAAGAAGGACTTCGCCGCCAAGGTGAACCGCGCGGAGATCGCCGAAGGCGCGGCGGACCTGGGCCTCGAACCCGCGGAGGTGACCACGCTCGTGCTCGGGGCGCTCACGGGGGTCGCCGCCGACCTCGGGCTCTAGCGTCTTCGGAAAGGGGTGAGCGCATGAAGTCCCTGGACCTGGGCTGCGGCCCGCGCAGCAAGCTGGCGGGGTCCGTAGGGCTCGACATGCGCCCGGCCCCCCACGTCGACGTCGTCCACGACCTGAACGACTACCCGCTGCCCTTCCCCGACGACGAGTTCGACCACGTCGAGATGTCCCACGTCATCGAGCACGTGACGCGCCCCCTGGACCTCATGGCCGAGGTCCACCGCATCGCCCGCGACGGGGCCACGGTGCGCATCATCACGCCGCACTACAGCTCGCAGCTCTCCTACGGCGACCTCGAGCACTTCCACCACCTGGGCTACATCACCTTCCTGACGCTGCAGGGCACCGGCCTGTTCGCCATCGTCCGCCACAAGCTCTGGTTCACCGACCTCTACCGCTGGTGCGGGCTCGCCTGGGTGGCCAACCGGTTTCCGCGGCGCTGGGAGAAGTACCATGCGTTCACGATGCCGGCGCTTTACGTCGAGGTGATCCTGCGCGTCGCTAAGCCCGGGGGGCGGGCCAGTGCCGATCTCGTTCGGGATTACATGTACTGAGCGCCCGGACATGGATCGATGACATGGGCCGTGTCCTGCGGACGCGCGCCGGTCACTTCCTGTGACCGGCGCGCTCGACTTCCGGGTCCCGGCGCCCTCCTGGCGCCGAAACCCTCCAGACGCCGCAGGACACGGCCCATGTCATCGATCCATGTACGGCAGCTAGTCCCGGTGCGCCCGCGATCACCGGTGTGACGCAGAGGTCGTGATGGGCCTGCTGCCGGGGGCGTCTGCAGGGCCGGAGCGCCAGGAAGGCGCGCAGGCCCGGAAGTCGAGCGAGCCGGACACAGGATGTGTCCGGCGAGCGCCCCCCGCGACGGGACGATCCGTGTGTCCTGTTCGTCGCCGGGGTACTACTCGTGGCGGAGGGCTTCGATCGGATCCATGCGCGCCGCCCGATTGGCGGGGTACAACCCGAAGACGATGCCGATCCCCGCAGAGAACAGCACCGCGAGCAGCACGATCCAGGGGCTCAGGGCGAAGGGGAAGCGCAGGACCTTGGTGCCGCCCCAGGCCGCGAGATAGCCCAGCACGACGCCGATGATGCCGCCGATGGCCGTCAGGGTGGCGGCCTCGACCAGGATCTGGCGCAGCACGTCCTGTCGGCGGGCGCCGATGGCCATGCGCACGCCGATCTCCCGGGTGCGCTCGGTGACCGAAATCAGCATGATGTTCATCACGCCGATGCCGCCGACCATCAGGCCGATGCTCGACAGCACGACCAGGACCAGGGCGACGCCCTGGGTGACCTTGTCGACGAGCTCGCCGTAGGTCTCCGAGGCGACCACCGCGAAGTTGTCCTTCTCGCCGGGTTTGAGGCCGCGCCCGCGACGCAGCGCGCCGGTGACGTCGGCGGCGACGTCGTCGGTCTCGAAGCCGTCGGCGACGGTCACAGCCAGCGTGCGGTCGTCGTACTCGCCGGTCGAGAAGTCCTTCTCGTAGGACGTCCACGGCGTCACGACGAAGTTGTCGCCCATGGCGCCGAAGATGTGGCGCCGGCTCTCCATGGCGCCGACCACGCGGTACTCCGACCCGAACAGCCGCAGGGACTTGCCGACCGGGTCGATGCCGGGGAACAGGGCTTCGGACGGCCCGCTGCCCAGCACGCAGACGCGGCTGCGCGAGTCCTGCTCGTCGAAGGTGAAGAAGCGGCCCTCGGCGATGGCGAACGAGTAGAGCGAGGCGAAGTTCGACGAGGCTCCGAAGATCTGCACCAGGTTGGTGCGCTCCTTGCCGTAGGTCAGGATCGTCGCCCGCCCGCTGGTGATCATGTAGTCCACGCCGTCGACGCCGGGCAGCTCGTCCAGGGGGGCGATCAGCTCCGGCATCAGCTGCGGCCGGCGCAGGGCCTCCTCGGGGTCCTCGCCGCCGAGGCCCGAGTGCCGGGCGACGTAGAGGTAGGGCTTGGCCGAGGAGACGATGTCGCTGCGGATGCGCCCGCTCAGGCCAGAGACGATGGTGTAGATCGCCAGCAGCGTCGCGACGCCGATGGCCACGCCCAGGATCAGCAGGGCGCTGCGCAGCCGGTGGCCGCGGATGGTCAGCAGCGCCTGGCGGACGCCCTCCTGCGCGTGCATGACGCCGCTATTCATGGCGCAACGCCTCCACCGGGTCGAGGCCGGCCGCCTTCCAGGCGGGGTAGGTGCCGAAGACCAGGCCGATGACGAAGGTGACGGCCAGGCCCGCGCCGATCGACCAGCCCGCGAAGGCGAAGGGCAGCGGCGACAGCAGCGAGATGAGCAGGGCCAGCCCCAGGCCGATGCTGATGCCCAGCACGCCGCCGGCCATCGACAGGGTGATCGACTCGACCAGGAACTGCCAGAGGATCGCCATGCGCCTGGCCCCGACGGCCTTGCGGATGCCCACCTCGCGGGTCCGCTCGGTGACCGCCACGAGCATGATGTTCATCAGCACGATGCCGCCCACCACCAGGCTGATGCCCACCAGCGGCACCAGCGCGCCGTAGATGGCCTTGGAGATGCCCGACCAGAGCGAGAGCAGCTCGTCCATGGTCACGATGCCGAAGTCGTCATTCTCCTTCGGACGCAACTGGTGGCGCAGGCGCATCAGGTGGCGCGCCTCCTCCTTGGCGTCGGTCAGCAGGGGCAGGTCGACCGCCGCGATCTTGATGTCGATCGACTCGCGCCCGCCGAAGGACTTCATCCAGGCCGTGATCGGCACCACCACGAAGCGGTTGCGGCTGTTGCCCAGCATCGAGCCGCGATCGGCGGCGACGCCGATGACGCGGAAGTGACGGCCGGACAGCTTGAAGTCGCGCCCGACGGGGTCGCCCACGCCGGGGAACAGATCCTGCGCCACCTCCCAGCCGATCACCGCCACCTGCGCGCTGGCGAACACGTCGCGCTCGGCGAGGTGGCGGCCGCTGTGCAGGGGCAGGTCCTCGAGCAGGGAGTAGTCGTCGGTCTTGCCCCGCACCTCGATGCCGCGGGACTCCTTCGCGCCGGCGCGCAGGTCGGCCCTGCTCTCGAGCGAGGCCCCGACCTCGGAAGCCAGCTGCATGTGCTTGCGCAGGTAGTCGCGGTCCTCCATGGTCAGCTCGGGGTTGTTCAGCGAAGCCAGGAAGGCGTCCATGTCGGTGAGGATTTCGAAGAAGTTCACGCGCGAGACCGTGAACACGTTCGAGCCCTCGGACAGGACCTCGCGGCGCGCGTAGAGGTCCACGCCGTTGATCAGCGACACCACGGCGATGACGCTCATCGTGCCGACGATGTTGCCGAGCAGGGTCAGGAAGGTCCGCAGCTTGTGCGTCCAGAGGCTGGACAGGGCGATGCGGACCCCTTCCCAGAGGTTCATGGATCAGTCCCGCTTCTTGTCGGCGCCGGCGGCCTTCTTCTTGGTGTCGACCTTCACGGCTTCCTCGTGCTGCAGGTCGCGCAGGAGACGGAACGGGCCGGTGACGATCTGCTGGCCGTCGGCGAGGCCGGACAGGATCTCGAAGTCCTCCTCGCCGGTGACGCCGATCTCGACCGTCTTGAACAGGGCCTTGCCCCCTTCGATCACGAAGACGCCCTCGACCTCCTCGCGCTTGACCGTGTCGGCGGCGGCGGTCGTCGGGCGGGGGCGCCGGCCCGTGCCGACCTTGGGCAGGGGCGGCCACTCGCGCACCGTCACCGCGCCGATGGGCACGCTCAGGACCTGCTTCGCGTCGGCCACGGTGATCTCGGCCTTGGCGGTCAGGCCGGGGCGCACTTCCTGGATGGGGTCGTCGAGCGTGACGGTGATCTTGAAGTCCACCGCCTGCTGGCTCTGGCCGGTGCTGGTGTAGATGGGGCTGTTGCCGATCTCGGTCACGGTGCCGGCGAAGGACGTGTCGGGGAAGGCGTCGACCTCGACCTTGACCGGCTGGCCGAGCCGCACGCGCACGACCTCGGTCTCGTCCACGTCGACCTCGGCCTCCATGGTCGCGAGGTCGGCCACCGTCAGCAGCACGGTGCCGGGGTTGTTGAGGGTGCCCATGATGGCGTTCTCGCCCTCCTCGACGTTCAGCCGCGTGACCACGCCGGCCATCGGGGAGGTGATGGTGACCTTGTCGAGGTCGTAGCGGGCCCTCGCGAGGTTCGCCTCGGTCTGGCGCAGGGACGCCTCGGCCGACGCGGTGCGGGCCTCCTCGATGCGGGCGTTGGCCTCGGCCGCGTCGATCAGTTCCTGCGACGACAGCCCGCTGCCGAACAGGGAACTGGCCCGCTCGAGGTCCTGCTTCGCCTTGTCGCGGCCGGCGCGGGCGAGGTCGAGGTTGGCGCGCGCGGTCCGCACGGCGGCCTGCAGGCCGTCGACCACGGAGCGGAACTCCGTGGGGTCGATCTCCAGCAGCAGCTGCCCCTGCTCGACGCGGTCCCCCTCGCGGACGGCCAGGCGCGTCACCTTGCCGATCGTCGAGGCGCTGACGTCGACCTTGCGCTTCGGGGTCAGGGTCCCCGAGGCTGTCACGACCTCGACGAGGTCCTTGCGGGCGACCTGGCCCGCCTCGACGCCCAGCGCCTTGTGGGACGTCCTGAGCACGTTCACGGCGATCAGCGCGACCACGACGACCGCGGCGCCGATGATGAGCCACTTCTTCACGGATGCCTCCCGTCACACACCGGACGACTAGAGGAAGAGCCGGCCGATGCCGAACAGCACCAGGCTCAGGAACAACCATGTCGTTACGACGACCGTGGTCGCCTTGTTGCGCACGAATTCGTGGACCAGGCCCAGGCCGATCACCATCAGCAGCACGCCCCAGACGGTGAACAGGTCGAAGATCGACAGGAGCTGGTACAGGGCGTCGGTCGGGCCGCGGTCGACGACGAAGATCGCCGGGCCGATCGCCACGCCCATGGACGACCCCTTGGCCAGAACCAGGGGCCACTTGATCAGCGATCCCAGACCCAGGCTGACCACCGAAGACCAGTAGACCACCCCGGCCGTCTGCCGCAGGTTGCCCTGCCCGCCGGCCAGCTTGCAGAACAGCTGGTAGATCAGGACCATGACGAACAGCATCAGGGCGGCCCCGATCCCGCTCTGGGCGCCCTGGAGCACGCGCGCGCCGACGGTCGGCGCCTCGTACTTCGCGTACATCTCGGCCAGATCCTCCTCGGGGATCATCTGCCCGAAGCGGGTCTCGCGCATGACGTCCAGCTGCTCCGGACCGGTGATCTGCAGCGTGGCGGCCGAGTACAACCCGAGCATGACCGCCACGGCCAGCGCGGCGATCACCCAGCGCGGGTTCTCCTTCACCTCGGCCATGGCCGCGGCCGGATTGGTGACGATGGTCAGGAACCGCTTGCCGATGGTATCGCTCATGCCCGGCCTCCCCTGGCAGTCTCCACCCCTTGCGCCGCCGGACTCCCCCGGCGGCGTCGGGACCGATGGTCGCCCAGGCCCGGCCCGCCGTCAAGCAACGAGCCGCGAACGGCGGGGCGGCGTCTTGACACCGGCGGGGCGGGGCAGTAAATTGGTGGTCCCTGGACGGCGTCCAGGCTCGCTTCCGACGCGGACGTTCATGGTGGCGGCTTAGCTCAGTTGGTTAGAGCAACGGAATCATAATCCGTGTGTCCGGGGTTCGAATCCCTGAGCCGCTACCATCTTTTTTTCGCCCCCGGCCCTCGCCGACGGCTTCCCATGACAACCGAACACCACCCGACGGCCCTCCCCGCGCGCGCGCTGCCCGAGTTCGCGCGCCTGCTGGGCGAAATCGCCCAGGGCGGAGCCCCGGGGGTGCTGATCGCCCTGTCCGGCGGCGCGGATTCGACCGCGCTGCTGCGCCTGGCCGTCCTGCGCCGCGAGCAGTGCGGCGCCCCCGTGGAGGCCGCGCACCTCGACCACGCACTGCGCGGCGCCGACGCCGACGCCGACGCCGAATTCTGCCGTGAGCTTTGCCGCGGTCTGGACGTCCCGCTGCACCTGCGTCGTGAGGACCCGCGCCCCCTCGCCGCCGCCCGGGGACGCGGCCTCGAGGAGGCCGCTCGCGAAATCCGCCGGACGTTCCTGGTCGGCGTCCTGGACGCGAGCCCGGCGCTGGCCGCCTGCGCCACCGGGCACCACCGCGACGATCAGGCCGAGACCGTCGTGATCCGCCTGTTCCGCGGCACGGGACCCGACGGCCTGCAGGGTATCCGGCCGCGCGCCGGCCGTTTCATCCACCCGCTGCTGGGGTGCGACCGCGAAGAGATCGAAGCCTGGTTGACCGCCCTGGGCCAACCCTGGCGGCGCGACGCGACCAACGACGACGCCAGCAACGTGCGCGGCCGCGTGCGGCGCGAACTGCTGCCGCTGGCGCGGGACATCTTCGGCGCTGGCGCCGCGGCGGCGCCGGCGCGTCTGGCGGCCCTGCTGCGCGACGACGCGGAGGAACTCGAGTCCCAGGCCGCGGCGGCCCTGCGCGCCCTGCGCCTGGGCCGGAGCGACGGCACGCTGCCCGTGGACGCGCTCGCGGCCCTGCCCGGCCCGCTGTCCTCGCGGGCGCTGCGCCGCCACCTGCGCGGCGAATGCGGCCTCGACCTGGACCGCGCGCACGTCGCGCGCCTGCTGGATTGGCTGGGGACGAGCCGGTCCGGCGCCGCGATCGACCTGGTGGCGGGCTGGCGCGCCCGGCGCGACTTCGGCCGTCTGGTCTTCGACCCGCCCGTCGCCGCCGCCGCCGTCCGCGAGGCGACGCTGACGGTCCGGCCGGCGACGCCCGCCGAACTCTCGGCCCGCGAGCCCGAACCGGTGGTCACGCTCCCCGGCGCGGACGGCTGTCGGCTGACCTGCCCCGGCTCCGCGCTGCGCGGCGCGCCCCGCGTCCGGCCGTGGCGGCCCGGCGACCGGCTGGCGCCGTTCGGCATGACGGGCCGGCGCAAGGTCGGCGACCTCCTGCAGCAGCTGCGTGTCCCGGCGCCGGAACGGTCGCGGGTGCTGATCGCCGAGGACGATGCGGGACCGTTCTGGGTGGTCGGTCTGGTCCGGGACGAGCGGACCCGGTTGTTGCCGAGTACCCGTGACGCGGTTACACTCCTGATCCGATACGCAAGCGACGAGACGGGCACCACGGCCCTCCCATGACCGCTTGCGGTACGCGTGCGTCGGCGCTCTTCGCGCGAATGGAGACCCATGGCGAACCAGAAGAAGGAGAACAAGTCGCCCCTGGACGGATCGGGCGGCGGGCGGCGGCCGCCGGTGCCGGGCCGCGCCGTGGGCTTCTGGATGCTCCTGCTGCTGCTGGTGTTCCTGGCGTTCCAGATGATGTCCCTGGACCGCGAGCAGATCTACGAGATCAGCTACAACGCGTTCAAGGAACAGGTCGAGGCGGGCAACATCCGCTCGCTGACCAAGACAGAGCTGACGGTCACGGGCGACCTCGTGCAGAAGACCAAGATCCCGCTGCAGACCGGCGCCGAGCCCGAAGTGCAGCGATTCCGGCTGGTGCTGCTGGCCGAGGATCCGGCGTTTCCGGAGTGGGTGCGCGAGCGCAACCCGGGCGCCTACCTGAAGGGCGACACGGTCAAGACGAGCTGGCTGACGGTCATCGTCACCTACTACCTGCCGTTCATCGTGATCCTGGTGCTGTGGCTGTTCTTCATCCGCCAGATGCAGGGCGGCAGCAACAAGGCCTTCAGCTTCGGCAAGAGCAAGGCCAAGCTCATCAACATGGACAAACCGACGGTCACCTTCGCCGACGTGGCCGGCTGCGACGAGGCCAAGGTCGAGCTCGAGGAGATCATCGAGTTCCTGCGCACCCCGAAGAAGTTCCAGCGCCTCGGCGGCCGCATCCCCAAGGGCGCGCTGCTGGTCGGCGCCCCGGGCACCGGCAAGACCCTGCTGGCGCGCGCGGTGGCCGGCGAGGCGGGCGTCCCGTTCTTCAGCATGAGCGGCTCGGACTTCGTGGAGATGTTCGTGGGCGTGGGCGCCTCGCGCGTGCGCGACCTCTTCGAACAGGGCAAGAAGAACGCGCCGTGCATCATCTTCATCGACGAGATCGACGCGGTGGGCCGTCACCGCGGCGCCGGTCTCGGCGGCGGCCACGACGAGCGCGAGCAGACCCTCAACCAGCTGCTGGTGGAGATGGACGGGTTCGAGAGCAACGACGGCGTGATCCTGGTCGCGGCGACCAACCGCCCCGACGTGCTGGACCCCGCCCTGATGCGCCCCGGCCGCTTCGACCGGCAGATCGTGGTGGACATGCCCGATCTGCAGGGTCGCGAGGCCATCCTCAAGGTCCACATGAAGAAGATCAAGGCCGCGGCCGACGTCTCGCTGCGCAAGATCGCCGCCGGCTCGCCGGGGCTGGCCGGCGCCGACCTCGCCAACCTGGTCAACGAGGCCGCGCTGCTGGCCGCCCGCAAGAACCACCTGGAAGTCACGATGGACGACTTCTGGGACGCCCGCGAGAAGGTCATGCTGGGGCCGGAACGCCGCAGCCGCCTGCTCACCGACGAGGACAAGCGGATCACGGCCTACCACGAGTCGGGGCACGCCGTCATCGCCGAGCTGTGCGAGCACGCCCTGAAGACGGAGAAGGTCACGATCATCCCGCGCGGCCGGACCCTGGGCGTCACCTGGATGCTGCCCGAGAAGGACGACGTCCACATGAGCCGCGCCAAGTACCTCGACTTCATCTGCGTCTCGCTGGGCGGGCGCGTGGCCGAGGAGATCTTCATCGGTTCGATCACCAGCGGCGCCTACGCCGACATCCGCACCGTCAGCAGCCTGGCCCGCGAAATGGTGACGCGCGTCGGCATGAGCGACGCCCTGGGCCCGATCTGCTTCGAGGAGGGCGAGGAGCAGGTCTTCCTGGGGCGCGACTTCGCCCGCCGCAAGACCGTCAGCGAGCGCACCCTGCAGGTCATCGACGACGAGATCTCCCGCATCGTCTCCGAGCAGCTCGAGCGCACGCGCCTGCTGCTGCGCGAGAACACCGACAAGGTCGAGACCATGGCCGCCGCCCTGCTGGACCGCGAGACGCTCACGCGCGAAGAGGTCCAGATGATCATGCAGGGACGTCCCCTGCCGCCGCCGCGGCTCGACCCCGCGCTCTACGAAGAGCCGACGTCGGCGGCAGCCGGCGACGGCGAAGGCGCCGCGACGGCCGACCACGGAGGCGACGCGCCGGGCGACCCCGCCGGCGATTCCCGCAACGACGCGGCCGGAGACGGCCGGGCGGGCCCGTCGTGACCACAGCGCCGCGCGTCTGGGATCTCGGCCGCGCGGCGCTGGACTACGGCCGCCGCCCCCTGGTCATGGGGGTGGTGAACCTGACCCCCGACTCCTTCTTCCCGGCCTCGCGCGCCGACGGCGCCGAGGAGGCCGCGCAGCGCGCCGAGGACCTGGTGGCCGCCGGCGCCGACCTGCTCGACCTCGGCGCGGAATCCTCGCGTCCCGGCGCGGCGCCCGCCGGCGGCGACGCCGAGCGCACCCGCCTGCTGCCGGCCCTGGCCGCCGTCCGCCGCCGCGTCGCGGTGCCTTTGACCGTGGACACCTGGCGCGCGGACACCGCCCGGGCGGCCCTGGACGCCGGCGCCGACGGCCTCAACGACATCACCGCCGGCCGCGGCGACCCCGGCCTGCTGCCGCTGGCGGCCGCCGCCGGCTGCGGCCTGGTGCTCATGCACATGCAGGGCACGCCCGCGACCATGCAGGCGGACCCGCGTTACGACGACGTGGTCGCCGAGGTGGCGGCCCACCTCGACGAGCGCGCCGCGGCGGCGCTGGCCGCCGGCGTGTCGCCGTCGCGGATGCTGGTCGACCCCGGACTCGGCTTCGGCAAGGACCTCGGGCACAACCTGGCCCTGCTGGCGCGGGTGCGCGAGGCGACGGGCGGGCGGCCCGCGCTGATCGGCGCCTCGCGCAAGTCGTTCATCGCCGGCATCACCGGTGAGCCGGTGGAGAGGCGCCTGCCGGGCAGCCTGGCCGCGGCCGCGATCGCGTTCGCGGCCGGCGCCGCCGCGGTGCGGGTCCACGACGTGGCCGAGACGGTGCAGATGCTGGAAGTCCTCGCGGCGATCGCGGCCGCGGGGAGAACGCCGTTGAGCCGGCGGCCACACGATGCTATGCTGCGGTCCGACGCCACGCCCGCGGGCCCGGACACCGGGAAGAACCGATGCTGAAGTTCCTGGCCGATTCCCTGATCATCGACATCCTCGACATCCTGATCGTGGCGTTCCTGCTCTACCGCCTGCTGCTGCTGGTGCGGGGCACGCGCGCCACGCAGATGTTCGTCGGCCTCGGGCTGCTCGCGGTGCTCTCATGGACCGCCGAGCGCCTCGGCATGGTCGTCGTCCGGCAGATCCTCTACTCGCTGCAGACGGTCTGGGTCGTCGCCTTCATCATCATCTTCCAGCCCGAACTGCGCACGGCCCTGACCTACCTGGGCCGCCGCCGCGGGATCATGTTCTTCGCCGCGCCGGAGGAGATCCCCGCCCAGCAGGAGATCGTGCACGCCGTCGAGCGCCTCTCGCGCCGCGGCCTGGGCGCCCTGATCGTGCTGGAGCGCGAGATCAGCCTCGGCCGCTGGACCAAGACCGGCACCCTGCTGAACGCGGACATCTCGTCGGAGCTGATCGAGTCGATCTTCACCGTGCCCGGTCCGCTGCACGACGGGGCCGTGGTCATCAGCCAGGACAAGATCGTCGCCGCGTCCTGCATCCTGCCGAACACCGAGCGTTCCGAGCTGGGCTACGTGCTCGGCACCCGCCACCGCGCCGCCATCGGACTGAGCGAGGTGTCCGACGCGGCGGTCATCGTCGTCTCCGAGGAGACGCGCGCGATCTCCCTGGCCCACGCCGGCGAGATCCGCCGCGGGCTGTCGGTCGAGGAACTGACCTCCGAACTCAACCGCATCGCCCTGAAGGGGCGCGAGCGCGTCGAGGCGGCGCCGGCGCCGGCCGGATAGGCGCTTCCCGCTCCCCGCTCCACATCGTCGCCCCCCGGCCCGACATCAGAGCCACCTCCGACAGGGCTTGCGCCAGCGCCGCCAGGGCTTGCCGCCGACCGGCGCGCGCGGTCCGCGGCCACGAAGCCGCGGCGCGCCGGACCGGCGCTCCGCTGCGTCGCGAAGCGAGGGGACCGGGCCCCTGCGCCGCTCCCGGCCACCCGTCGCCGTGGCATTCGAGCCACAGCGTCCATTCGCGCGGCCGCTCCGTCAGGCCCCAATCGTCGAGGTGCACGCCGGCCCTGCGCAACCGCCGGCGGGTGCCCGCCAGCGCCGCCTCGAGACAACCCCGCACGTCCCTGGTCGTCATGAGCGTCCCCCTCGCGTGTCGTCGTCCCTCGCACCGGCGGGGTGGCCACCGGCGGGAGAGCTGAGGCGCCCTCTCTCCCGCCGGTTGCGGCCGTGCGGCTTCGCGAGTCCTCCCAGCCCCGCTCAACCGCCCCCGCTCTCCAGTTGCAAGGACGCCGCCAGTGGCGGCGACGCCATCCCTGGTGATCCAACCTGTTGATGAGATGATAGTTAGCTGCAGCGTGCCCGGCGGAGCACCGTCAACAGCGATCGTCGCACTGACAACCGGAGCGTCACCCCAGGGTGACGGGTATCTTAACTATTTAATATACAAGGAGTTGTTGTGGTGTTACCGGAATTACCCGATTCCACGGAGGGAACGAAGCGACTGCTTCAGACGCCGACAAGCAGATCTTCGGCAACTTCCGGGGCCCGATCGGCCGCTCCCGCGATCCGGGCGGCCCGCGATGGCTGGGTCAGCTTCTCGCCGATCAGGCATCCGAGCAGGCCCAGGCCGAGCAGTTCCCCCGGCCGAAAGGCGAAGAGGCCACCATCGCGGCCCGAACTCACGAAGAGGGCGCCCTGCAGCACCCCGGCCGCCCGCAGGGGCACCGCGAGGTCGGCGCCGCTCCAGCGCAGGAAAGTCAGTTCGCGCGCCGTCAGGCCGCCGGCCTTCAGTTCGTGCAGCGTCAGAGGCGCATCCGCGCCTGCCAGCATCGCGCCCAGCCGGCTGCCCGCCTCCGCGAGCGCGTCGGGATGACCGTCCAGGAAGAGCCGGTCGCCGTCGCAGCGCAGCAGGTGGGCGTCCCTGCCCAGGCCCTGGCTGCGCAACAACCCGGTCAGGGCCGCGGTCCAATCGGCGCAGGGTCCCCCTCTGCCGAGGACGTCCAGGAAGGCGGCTACTGCCGCGAGCGAGGGACGGGCGCTCGGCCGCGGAGTCCGGACCGGAGGCGGTTCCGAGCCGCCGCTGTTCGTCGCGACAGCCGTGGCCGCTTTTTCGACGGTCGCGCATTCCAGCAACGGCATCTCACCGAGCCGGCGACGCAGGAACCAACCGACCACGACACTGGCGCCGACGACGGCCACCGGCGCGCCCTCGTCGGACAGGCGCCGCCACAGCAGGGCGATCTCGTCCGCCAGTTCCCCGCTGATCGAATTGAGATCCGCCAGATCCAGCACCAGCCCGCTCGCCCCCGCGCCGAGGCAGGCCTCGGCGGCGGCCGCGAAGCGGCGGTGATCGCCGCGCACGACGGTGCCGTCGAGGCGCAGGGCCGCGACTCCGGGGCGGGGCTCCGGCAACGTCTGGATCCGCAGGGTCATGTCAGACCATTTCCTTCGCGAGCCAGCCGTCGAGCACGCGCCGCAGGAATCGCCACTCGCTGCCGACCTTCTTGGCGGGGATCTTCCCCTCCTTGGCCAGCCGGCACACCGTCTTGACGTGCATCTTGAGGTACTCGGCGGCCTCGACCGAGGTCAGCACCTGGTTGGACGTCTCCTCCGCGCCGATGTAGATGGTGGCGGTGCCGTGATCACGGGTGTCGTTCATGTTGCTGCGCTCCTTATTCGGGACGGGTGCGGGCGGAACCCGCATCGGTGTCGCGGTCGAGGATGCAACTACCGTGCCGCCCGTGGTCACGCCCCTCCCTCACGGGAAACGGCGGGAAACCCCGGGAAACGGGGCATCACGCGCCATCACGGGGAACGCGGGGGAAGAAGGGGGCGGTGAAAGGATCGCCGGCGCCGTGCAATGTGCAACCGGGAAGGTCGCGGCCTGCGCGGCGGACGTCAGTGCTGGTCGCGCAGGAAATGCAGCAGGGCGTCGTTGAGCGTGGCTTCACCGTGGGAGGCCAGGATCATGTGCCCGCCCGTCTTGAACAGGCGGAATCGGGAGGCGCGGTGGCGCGTCCGCTTCTGCAGCAGACGCAGCGAGGCGGGATCGATGCGGGCGTCGTCCTGGCAGTGCGCCGCGAAGATCGGCAGGCGCAGCTTGCCGGTCTGGGACTTGGCGCGCTCCATCGTCTCGAAGACTTCGAGGTTCCAGCCGATCCGCCGCCGCAGCATCGGCAGGCGGTGCAGCCCCAGCAGCATGAGCAGGCGCGTGCCCAGCGGCACGCGCGGCACCAGGGCCGGGGCCAGGAGCGACAGCGTGGCGGGCTGCTCCTGCCGCGTGAGCAGGATCGCCAGCGCGCCGCCGAAGCTGAAGCCGACCACGTGGACCAGCCGGCTGTGCCGGGCGAGCACGCGGTAACGCAGCTGCACCTCGTTCAGGCAGGCCTTCCACTTCACGACCGGCAGGGTCGCGGACTCGAGGCCGTGGCCGGGCAGCAGCATGTTGTAGACGGTGTAGCCCTGGCCGTGGAGGAACCTGGCCAGGCCGTCGAGGTCCTGCGGCGTCCCGGTCGAACCGTGGACCAGCAGCACGCTCTCGTCGACCTCCGGCTGGATGCCGATGCGCGTGCGGTGCTCCTTCGGCACACCCAGGCGCGTCTCCATCTCGCCCTGCAGGCGGGCGTGGGCGCGCAGGGCCATGGCGGCGGCGCGGGCCGGACGCGGGGGCTGGAACTCCAGCTCCGGGTCGGGCTCGACGTTGTCCAGGGCGTGCTCCAACTCCCAGGCCGTCAGCGTCAACTGTCCGAAGCGCTTGAGGTCCTGATCGTTGGTCGGGATGCTCACGGACGCGTGTCCTCCTGCGCTGCGACGGGTGCGGGCGGTTCCAGATCGGCCAGCGTGTCGATGACGAGATCCGGCCAGTCGTCCTGGTCCAGGCGGCCCAGGACGCCACAGTCGGCGTGCTTGCCGGAAAGCACGAAAGCCGTCCCCATCCCCAGGCGCTTGGCGGTGACGAGTGCGGCGACGGGATCGTCAGAGATAAATAACGTGTCCTGGGGCGCGCCGCCAATGATTTCCAGCGCCCGGCGGTAGATCCGGGCCTGCGGCTTGCCGATCGTCACGGCCGGATGCGCCGCCGCCTGCTCCAGGGCCGCGGCGTAGAATCCCGGACCGAAGCGGCGGCGCCCCGTGTCGTCCAGAAAGTACAGGCCGCGATGCAGGGCAACGAGCTCGGCGCCGCCGTCGACCAGGGCGGGCAGGGCCCTTTCCAGGTCGGCGATCGTGAGGGCCGGGTTCGCGCCCAGCACCACCGCGTCGCAGTCGCCGTCGCGCACCAGATCGAAGCCGGCGTCGCGCCACCAGCTTTCCAGGCCGGGCACGCCGAGCCATAACAGCCGGCGCTTGCCCCAGGTCGACAGCAGCCGCGCGCCGAGCCCGAGCGCCGTGACCAGGCGCGCCTCGTCGACCGCGAAGCCGGCCGCTCCGAGCGCGGCCGCCAGCACGGCCGGCGGATGGGTCGTGTTGTTGCTGACCAGGCAGTGAGGCGTGCCGCCGGCGATGATCCCGGCGAACCAGTCGGGCGCGCCTGGCACCGGGACGCAGCTCTTGTCGCGCACGAGCACGCCCTCGATGTCCAGCAGCAGGCTCGTGTGGCGGCGGGGCGTGGTCATCAGCCGAGGATCTCCTCGAAGAGGTGGTCGAAGCGGGGCGCCAGGCGCTCCCAGCAGTAGGCGTCGGCGTCCATCGGCAACGAGCAGACGTGGCCGCACGCATCGCCGGCGAGCAGGGCGTCCAGCAGGTCGACCAACCCCTCCTCGCCGTCGTAGAGGTGGCGGCCGCGGCAACGCGCGCCGTAGAGGGACGGGTAGACCTGCTCCCGGGGCAGCACCGGGTAGCAGCCGGCATGGACGGCCTCGGCCACGGCGATGCCGAAGTACTCCTGGGCCGCGCAGCTGACCACGATGTCGGCGCGCGCCAGGCAGGCGCCGTAAGCCGCGCGGCCCTGCTCGCCCCAGGCCAGGATACGATCACCCAGGCGATCCCGCAGCGGGGCGAAAACGCCTTCCTGCTGCCGCGGTTCGCCGAGCAGCAGCAGGCGGAACGACCGTCCGCGCTCAGCCAGACGCAGCAGCGCGCCGACGAACATCTCCGGCCGCTTGTCGAACTCCCAGCGGTGGTTCCAGAGGATCACGTGCTCGCGCCCGTCGCGGGGCCAGCCGGGGCCGAGGCCGGCGTCGCAGCTCCCGCCCAGGTAGGGGGCGAAGGCGTCCGGCGGGTGCGGCGCCCGCGCGATCCCGACCGGCAGCACGCAGCTGCGGGCCGCCAGGCGCTCGCGGATCCCCTTGGGCACCGCCTCGGGCATGCGGGCCAGGTATTCGGGCAGCGCGTCCAGGAACAGGGCGCGGTGGTACTCGGAGTTGAACACCACGCGGTCCGCCGCCAGGCAGCTCACGATGTTGGTGAAGCCGAAGTGGAAATCGAAGGCCTCGTCGGGCGACAGCGGGTAGGTGAGCTGGTTCTCGTGCATGTAGAGCACGAGCGGCGCGCGGTCCAGGGGCCGCGGCAAGAGGCCGCGCAGGTCGGCCGCGTTCAGGAAGTCGGTCGCCAGCAGCAGGTCGCACTGCGGGGCGTCCTCGCGCAGGCGGTCCGCGAACCACGGGGCGGCGCCCCGCATGCGCCACTTCCAGAACCGGGGCGGCAGGGTCCAGGCCCGGATCTCGTGCCGCGAGTGGGCGGTCAGCCCCTCGCGGAAGGCCCGGTGGGATCCGCCGTCGTAGGGCTCCAGGAACGCGATGCGCAACGTCCGCCGACCTCCCGCCGGGCCGCTGGGGGGGGCGGCCGTGTTGAACAATCGATCGAATTTGACTATCATCATGCGGCCTATCCCGCATCATGCGGCCCTATCCCGCACGTGCCGGAATCCTCCCGAGGATGACCCATCAGAGAGGACGCGTCCATCATGAAGAGACTCGCGCTGACCGCCTGGCTGGCCCTGGCCGCCGTGACCGTCCTGGCCCCCGCCGCGGCGCTGGCGGACAGTTTCGCCGGCTACATCCCGGGCCGCATGCTGCTGGAGTTCGAGCCCGGCTACCAGCCCGCGGTCGCCAAGGCCGCCGGCGGCATCGCCGTCGACGACCCCGCCCTGCAGGCGCTGGCGGCCGAGCTGCGCGTCTCGGCCCTCGAACCGCTGTACCCCGTCGCCAGGTTCGCCGACAAGGCCGGCGTTCCGGACCTGAGCCGGCACTGGGTGGCGGAGTTCGACCAGGCCGTCGACCTGGACACAGCCGCCGCCGGCTTCAAGGCCGTGCCCGGCGTGCGCAGGGCGGTCAAGGACGAGTTGCGACGCATGGACATCGCCATCCCCAACGACCCCGGCCTGTCCGGCCAGTGGTACCTGCGCAACACCTCCTACGGCGGCAAGGACGTGCGCTGGCTCGGCGGCTGGCAGGAGGCGCAGGGCGATTCGAACGTGATCGTGGCCGTCATCGACTCGGGCGTGGACTGGCACCACCCCGATCTCGGCGGGCCGCACCCCGACAAGGTCAACGGCGCGCTGTTCACCAACTGGACCGAGTACTACGGCAACCCCGGCGTCGACGACGACCACAACGGCCGGGTCGACGACATCCGGGGCTGGGACTTCGTGAGCGGCGCCTCGAACGTGTGGCCCGGCGAGGACGCTTCGGTCGCGGACAACAACCCCATGGACTTCGGCGGACACGGCACCGGCTGCGCCGGCAACGTGGCGCCCCTGACCGGCAACGGCGTCGGCATCAGCGGCACGGCCGGCGGCTGCAAGATCCTCGCGATCCGCGCCGGCTACCTCAATGCGGCCGGCACCGGCCTGGTCGGCATGTCCTGGGCCTCACAGGGCATGATCTACGCGACGGACATGGGCGCGAAGGTCATCAACTGCAGCTGGGGCAGCAGCGCCATCCTGGAGACGGCCGTCGACTACGCCCAGCTCAACGGCGTGATCATCGTCGCCGCCGCCGGCAACGACAACCACGAGGTCCCCGAATTCCTCGGCACCGCCGACGGCGTCCTGTCGGTCGCCGCCACGGGCCCGGGCGACGAGAAGGCCAGCTTCTCCTCCTACGGCACCTGGGTCGAGCTGTCGGCTCCCGGGGCGGGCATCTACACCACCTGGTACGACCACCTCACCGCCAGCAGCACCTACGCCTCGGTGGACGGCACGTCGTTCGCCTCGCCCATCACCTGCGGCGCCATCGCGCTGCTGTGGTCGGCCCACCCGTCCTACGGCCGCGAGCAGATCATCGACCTGCTGTTGTCCTCGTGCGACGACATCGACGCCATCAACCCCACGATCGCCGGCAAGCTCGGCGCCGGACGCGTGAACCTCCTGAAGGCGCTCGGCGACCGCGTGCACCAGGTGCCCGCGGAGTTCGAACTGATCGACGACGCCATCAACAGCGCCGCCGCCGGCGACACCATCGCCCTGGCGGCCAGCCTCGTGCTGACCGCGCCCTTCGAGATCAAGGAGAAGGACCTGACCTACCTCGGCGGCTGGGACGGCGCCTTCCTGACGCGCGATCCCGTCGGCACGCCGACCGTGATCACGGCCCTGGCCACCGGCACGGCGATGAGCGTCGGCAACGAAGCCGGCCCCGGCGTGGTCGTCGACGGTTTCCGCTGCACCGGCGGCGGCGGCCAGCAGTACACGAGCATCCCCTACACCGGGCGCTACGGCGGGGGCCTGATCGTCAACGGCGACGCGGTCCTGCGCAACATCGACGTCACGGGCAACGCCACCGGCAGCAGCACCCAGATCGGCGGCGGCGGCGGCGTCCTGCTTTACGACTCCAACGCCGTGCTGGAGAACGTGCGCGTGCACGGCAACACCTCACTCTACGGCGCCGGCGTCTACGTCTACCGCGGGGCGCCCACGCTGACCGACTGCGTGATCGACGCCAACACGACGATCGTCAACAATCCGTCGGCGCCCCGCGGCGGCGGCATCTACGTCACCGACGCGGCGCTGACCCTGCGCCGGACCGTCGTGACCGGCCACGCGAACGCCGACCTGGGCGGCGGCATCTACGCCGCCAACAGCACCGGCGCGACGACCGTCGCGCTCGACCACGCCGAGATCTCGGGCAACACGGCCAAGACCAAGGGCTGCGGCATCTACGTCAGCGGCGGCACCCTGACGGCCGTCGGCGGCCTGATCGCCGCCAACGTCCCGACACCCGCCGCCACCTTCCTGTACGGCGGCGGCATCTGCGTCGAGGGCGGCGCCGCGAGCCTCGACAGCCTCGAGGTGCGCGACAACTCCGCCATGATCGCCGGCGGCGTGGCCAAGCTCGCCGGCGGTTCGTTGACCATCACCAACTCCGTGCTGAGGGACAACTCGGCCGTCTTCTTCGCCGGCGGCCTCTACCTCGACACGGTGTCCGGCGCGACGCTGACCGGCAACACCATCGCCGCCAACGCGGGCGGCAGCGCCGGCGGCGGCGCCTACTTCTCGAACTCCTCGGCCGCGCTCACCCGGAACCTCTTCGCCGCCAACAGCGGCTCCACCTCGACGGCCCAGGGCGTCTACGCCACGGGCGGCAGCCTCGTCTTCAACTGCAACAACGTCCACGGCAACGCCGGCGGCGACTACGGCGGCGTCGTCAATCCCACCGGCGCCAACGGCAACATCTCGGTGGATCCCCAGTTCTGCGACTTCGTCGCCGGGGACCTCACCCTGTTCGACACCTCGCCCTGCCTGCCGGACCACAGCGGCGGCTGCGGCCAGATCGGCGCCCTCGGCCAGGGCTGCAGCCAGGGCACGGGCGTCGACGACGGCCCCGGCCAGGGCGTGCCGGCGGTCTTCCGGGTCGATCCCGCGTTCCCCAACCCGTTCAACCCCAGCACGACGATCCGCTTCGCGATGCCCGCCGCCGCGAGGGCGAGCGTGCGCATCTACGACGCGGGCGGGCGCCTCGTGCGCACGCTGATCGAGGGCGATCTGGGCGCGGCGGTGCACACCGTGGTCTGGCAGGGTGACGACGACGCGGGGCGGCGCGTGGGGTCGGGAGTTTACTTCTACCGGGTCAGGGCGGGAGTGAACGAGCACACCGGGCCCCTGGCATTGATCAAGTAGTCCGCGCACTACTTCCGAAACGCAGAAGCCCCGGACGCAAGCCCGGGGCTTCTGCACGTCGGCCGACCACCGATTCAGCGGCGGCGCAGGCGGCGCAGGCGGGCCAGGGTCTTCGTGCGGGTGTCGTAGTGGAGCGTCGGCAGCAGCAACGCGTAGGGCAGGCACAGCAGGGTGCGCAGGATCAGGTCGGACATCACGTCGGCCCGTTCGAGCAGCAGGGTGATCGCCTTGCCCTCCTTCCAGGTCCCGAGCGGCGTGGCGGCGAGGGCGCGGCCGAAGTCCGGCACGGCGACGTCGCGCAGCCAGCGGTAGGCCCCGAATTGTTCGAGGTCCAGCGTGATCAGCACCACGAAGGCGAGCACGCTGGTGATGCCGATCAGCCAGATCTTGCGCCACTCGTAGCGGATCCGGTACTTGCGCTGGGCCAGCGGCGCGCTCCAGAACAGCATGATCGCCTGGATCAGGGCCGCCGAGTAGGCGGCGCCGAACAGGCCCCACAGCTTGATGAAGAGCACCGACAGGGCGACCTTGATCGCCGAGGTGATGCCGCGGATCCAGGACAGCGAGCGCATGTCCTTGGCGTAGTACATGCCGAAGGTGACGTGCCAGTAGCAGCCCTGCAGGATCATCGTCAGGACCTCGACCCGGGCGATGCGGTGGGCGTTCCAGAACTCGGGCGGCGTCAGCAGACGCAGCACCGCCGGGATGTTCACCACGATCACCAGCCCCACCGAGACCACCAGCAGCAGGTACCAGGTGAAGACGCGTCCGATGTGCTCCGGCGCGCCGGGCTCGTCGGCCATCGCGGTGCGCGTGGTGTTCCAGGACTTCATGAAGGGCTGCGTGATCATCAGGCTGATCAGCGAGGGGAACTTGTAGCCCATCTCCAGCACGCCCACGCTGGCCAGGTCGAGCTGGTAGCGGACCAGCACGCGTTCGGCCTGGCGAGAGACGAACGAGGCCAGGTTGCCGGGGACCAGGGGCAGCTGAAAGACGAAGAGTTCGCGGGCGATCCCGCGGTCCCAGGCCATGCCGCAGCGGCGCACGGCGATCACCACGAACCAGGCCGAGGAGACCAGGGTGGTCAGGGTCCCGCTCAGGAAGTAGCCGAACAGCCCCCAGTCCAGGACCAGCACGAACCAGATGCTCGTGGCGACGCCCAGCACCAGCCGCACCAGCCCGTTGATCGAGAAGGCGACCGAGCGCTGCTCGATCAGCAGGATCGCCGAGGCGGCCGACCCGACCAGTTCGAAGATGAAGCCCAGCAGAGCCAGCACGAGCAGGTGCCACAGACCGGCGTCGCCGAGCAGCGCCCCGCTCAGCGGCCCGCTGAACAGCATCAGCGGCACGCAGAGCAGCGTGCTGATCGCGGCCGACTGCAGCATGCCGGTGCTGATGACGCGGTTGCGCTCCTCGGGCGGGTGGTCGTGGTAGAAGCGGATGACCGCGCTCTGCACGCCGTAGGACATCAGGGTGAACAGGAAGGCCAGCGAAGCCTCGATCATGCCGATCACGCCGTAGCCCACGTCCTGCAGGACGTGGGCGTAGAACGGCAGCAGGAAGAAGCTGATCATCTTGCCGGTGACGGCCGCCAGCGTGTAGATCCAGGCGTGCCTGAAGGTGGATCGGGTCGACGTCATGCCGCTCCGAGAGGTGCGAGTTCGCGCCCGGGCGGGGCGTCGCGCAGGAACTGGCCGTGCCAGACCACCGTCGTGTAGACCTGGGCCAGGGCGTGGAAGTGCCAGTCGGCGCCCCGGTCGAGTTCGGCGCGCAGGGCGTCGACCCCGGACTGGTCGAACCAGTCGCAGCCGGTGGCCCGGACGTCGGACAGGACGCCGTGGAATTCGCGGCGGAACTCCTGGTTGCGGCGCAGCCAGGCGGGCCGGTCGTTGTAGGCGTGGCGGTCGCGCAGGTTCACGCGGCCGCGGGTCAGGCGGCGCAGCCGGCGGTTCAGCCGCAGCACGCGGCGGCGGCGTTCGACCGTGCGCCGCACGGCCTCCTGCGAGGCGAACAGATCGTGGCCGGTGCGGCTCCAGGGCACCCGCGCCAACGAGGTCAGGCGCGTCCGGTAGAGATCGAGGTACAGCTCGTTCTCGAACTTCGTGCGCAGCGGCAGCCGCAGCCAGAAGTCGAAGAGGTCCTCGTCCACGAACGGCAGCAGGTCGTGGAAGAAGAACTTGTGCACGTCCACCGAGGCCTGCATGCGCCGGCCGAGGTTGAAGTGCATGTGCAGCATCTTCTGGTCGCCGAACAGCGGCGCGTGGCGCCAGTCGGCGAACGCGTCCCAGACCTGCTCGCGGGCCAGCCGCCGCAGCTCCTCGGCCGCGTCCGGCTTCATGATCGCGGCGAAGCCGGCGCTGCCCGAGGCGACGCCGGAGAAGTCCAGCACGCGGCGGCGCAGCTCGTCCTCGTCCGCGATCGACCGCAGGTCGTCCTCGCCGCAGAAGTGCCCGGTGCCGATGGACAGGTACGGGCCCAGGATCCCGTTGCAGAAGGGGACGGGGCCGTCGCCGAGCGCCTCGCTGATGCCGATCAGCGTGGCGTTGCGCAGGTTCATCTGCCCGTCGTTGAGCCACACCGCGCGGCGCGCGTGGCGGCCCGCCCAGGCGGGGTCGATCTCGATCAGGCGGTGGCGGTCGCGCAGGCCCAGGACCTCGGCGGTCCTGCGCGCGATCGCGACCTCGCTGCAGTCGGGCTGGCCGTGGGTGAACAGGTCCAGGCCGGCCCGGTCCTTCACCTGGTGCAGCAGCAGGCGCGAATCCAGGCCGCCGGACAGGGCGACCACGATGCGCCCGTCGTAGCCCGCGGGCAGGCGCTTGGCCGAGGCGCGGGCGTAGAGGGCTTCGGCCTCGTCGAGCAGGTCGTCGCGGGCGCGGCCCTCCTCGGGGCGGGGCTCCGCGCGCCAGCGCCGCGTGACCGTCACGCCGCAGCCGTCCCAGACGACGCGCTCGGCCGGTCCCAGCATGGTCACGCCCTGCAGCAGCGTGGCGCGCCCGTAGGGGCACTCCTTGGCCAGGAACGTGGCCGCCGAAGCGGCGTCGACGCGGCGCGGCAGGCCGCGCCAGGCCAGGAACGTCTTCAACTCTGGGCCGAACAGGAACACCTCGTCGTCGGCGTACCAGTAGAGGTGGGCGAAGCCGAGCTTGTCGTTGAGCAGCTGGACGCGGCCGTCGCGGCGGTCGGCCACCACGAGGTTGAAGTGGCCGCCGATGCGGTCGATGAAGCCGTCGCCGTCGGCGAGGTAGAGGTCGAGCAGGCGGCGGGCGAGGCCGGGCGTGTCGTCGGGCAGCGGGACGCCGTCGAGCGTGAAGGCCGTGCCGTCGACGAGCAGCAGGGCCTGCGGCGTCTCGGCCAGGCGGTCCGCCTCGGAGAACCAGGGGCTGGTCGAGGTCGCGCCCAGGACGCGATGGCCGTCACGGCGCAGCAGGGTGCGGTACCAGTCGCGGTGACGCAGCAGGTCCAACATGGCGGCGGCGACCGGCGCCGGGTCGCGGTCGGACCGCGCGGCGACGGCCCCGAAGATCCCTGGCATCTGGTCGGCTCCTTCCGGATCGGGTTGCGGGACGGCACGCAGGATAGCACAGCGGGCGCCCGGCGCCAGGAGGGAAAGACGAGCCGGCGCCTCCCCTTGCCCGCCGTCCGCCGGCGCGTTATCGTGCTTCCGGTCCCGAAACGAAAGAGGATCCGCGATGACGAGCCAGCCTTCCCGCGAGATGCAGTCGTTCCCGAACCCCCAGCCGGCGCGGGACTACGAGATCCGCTTCGACTGCCCGGAGTTCACCTGCCTGTGCCCGCTGACCGGCCAGCCCGACTTCGCCCACCTGCGGATCCGCTACGTGCCGGACGCCCTCTGCGTCGAACTGAAGTCCCTGAAGCTCTACCTCTGGTCCTACCGCAGCGAGGGCGCCTTCCACGAGAAGGTCACCAACGCCATCGCCGACGATCTGGTCGCCCTGCTGAAGCCGCGCTACCTCGAGATCGACGCCAGGTGGTTCGTGCGCGGCGGCATCACCACGTACGTGCGCGCGGAGCACCGCTCCCCCGTGTGGACCGGATCACTCCCGGAGCCCGGCGCTCCCTGGTGAGTGACTCCGATCCGCCACCACGATCAGTCGACAGGGCCGAGGTAGCGGTAGATGGCGATCCAGTGGCAGGCGCTGCCGGCCATCACGAACAGGTGCCAGACGGCGTGGTGGTAGGGCAGCTTTTTCCAGAGGTAGAAGACAGAACCGCCGGTGTAGAAGAGACCACCGGCGAAGAGCCAGACCAGGCCGCCGGCGGGAACGGTCGCGAGCATGGGCTTGAGCGTGATGACGGCGAGCCAGCCCATCCCGATGTAGAGCAGGGTCGAGGCCCGGCGGAATTGGCCGGCGTATTTCGATTTGAACACCACGCCGACGATCGCCAGACCCCAGATGACACCGAACATGCTCCAGCCCCAGCCGCCGCGCAGGCTCACCAGCAGGAACGGCGTGTAGGTGCCGGCGATCAGCAGGTAGATGGCGGCGTGGTCGAGGGAGCGGAAGACGCGCTTGGCGCGCCGCGGGATCATGGCGTGATAGAGGCAGGAGACCGTGTACAAGAGCACCAGGGTCGCGCCGAAGACGGAGAAACTGACCATGCGCCAGGGATCGCCCGAGGCGTCGGCCCGCAGGACCAGCAGCACGAGACCGATCATGGCCAGCGCCGCGCCGATCCCGTGCGAGACGCTGTGGGCGATCTCCTCGCCGCGGGTGTAGCGGTGGCGCTGCTGAGGCGATTCAGTGAGCATGTCGGCTCCTGATGGGACGTCCGCCGATCGTCAGAACCATTGGTGGCGGACAACACAACTTATTTCCGGTATGCAAGATACGCCATTTCATAGCGACGGCAACCCCGATGATGATGATGCCTTATCAACTTTCTTCCGATCGCGGGTGAGGCTCCCGCCCACTCCCGATGAGATCGAGCAGTTCGGATCCCGGCACCCAGTGCTCGACCTCATGTCGAGAGATATGAAATACCTACCATTTCACAACCGGCATCGATAATTTTTTATCAATCACCAAGAGGGACGCCGCCGTCTGTGCTAGGATCGGACCAAACAGCGAGCGACGCCGAACCCCGTATGCGCCGGTCAGCTCGCGCCTTGGTGCCCCATGCTATCGGGAGGCCGACTACATGAAGATCCCAGCCATCATTGTCATGCTAAGCCTGATCCTGCTGGTCGCCTGCTCGAGCGACGATCCGGTCGGGCCGAACCCCGCCACGCCGTCGGAGATCCAGGAAATCCTCGACGAGGCGGGCAAGCTCGCGCCCCTGGCCGAGGAACAGGACGAAGTCATCGACTCCTGGTCCGAGGAGGATGGTGGTTATCGCTACACCTACGAAGTCCACGACGTCGTGGACAACATCGAGGGCATCGCGTTCCTGGGCCTCAACGACGACGTCATCTGGCCGGGCAGCGTGATCCGCGGCAACCAGGCCCACCAGTTCGTCTACGTGCCTGTCACCGTGGCCCGTGCGCCCATCACGCTGTCGGTCTCCCTCGAAGGCTCCTCCACCCCCGGCGACATCACCCGGGTCGTCACCGATCCGCGCCTGTCCACGGTGCGCCAGGGCATTTCCGACCTGCTGGGGACGGCCGTCGGCGAGGACACCCACGTCCCGGCGCGCGTGGAGTTCACGATGGACCAGGTCCACAGCGAGTCTCAGATGAACCTGTTCGTCAGCGCCGACATCTCCTACGGCGGGGGTTCGCTGGAAACCGCCTTCAACTGGGACGAGGGCTCGACCACCAACAAGATCATGGCCAAGTACATGCAGATCTACTACACGATCGACATGGACACGCCGTCCAACCCGGCGGCGCTGTTCGCCCCGTCGGCCACCGCCGCCGAGATCGCCGCCGCCCTGCCGCCCGGCTCGATGCCCATGTACGTGTCGAGCGTGAGCTACGGCATGATGGCCCTGACCTGCATCGAGACGGAATTCTCCGAGGAGCAGATGGGGCTGGCGCTGAGCGCCGCCTACAGCGGCACCGTCGACGTGGAGCTGGATTTCGGCTACACGGCGCGCGAGGTGCTGCAGAGCGCCTCGATCAAGACCATCGTCTACGGCGGCTCCACCCAGGGGCTGGACGACATCGAGCTGGGCTTCGAGGGGTTCATGCAGGTCATCGACGCGAGCACGGAGTTCACGCCGGAGTCGCCGGGCGTGCCTCTGGTCTACCGTTTCCGCCACGTCGCCGACAACACGCTGGCCCTGGTGACCCTCACCTCGCAGTACACGCTGGTGCGGCCCCTGCAGATCGAGCAGCTGGTCAGGGTCCAGGTCAACCGGTTCGTGCTGACGATGGCCGACGACGAGGGCCTGGACAATGCCGTGGACATGAACTGGTTCTTCGTCCGGGTCAACGCCTTCGACTGCTTGAACGCGGCGGATCCGGGCACGCAGTGCAACCCCGTGGACCAGTATGCCTACAACTGGACCGCCTCCGACTGGGTCGAGATGGGCGACGGGCACCCCGTCATCCACGACGCGGGAGGCGCCTCGATCATCATCGCCTACGACACCGAGAACTACGATTTCAACTTCGCCAAGCTCAACCTCCACGCCTACGCCCGGGACACCGACGACGGGTGGTCGAGCGACGAGTATGCCCACGGGTATCTCAACCTCGTGGGCAACGCGATGTGGGGCGAGAAGACCATCACGCTGTCCTGCGCGGACTTCATCTTCCGCACGGAGCTGACGATCTCGCCGGCGAACTGACACGCCCCGCCGAGAACCGGGCCCGGCAGCGCGACGCGCCGCCGGGCCCGGCCGCATCCGACAAACTCCCGCTAGACGTTCCCCAGGTGGACGTGCTCCAGCTTCTCGCGGCCGATCCGCGCCGCGCGCTCCAGGGTGGCGCGCGGCGTGGGCGGCGCCTGCAGCTTCCAGGCCGGGTGGTAGGCCGAGAAGTGCAGCGGGAGGCGCCGGTCCACCGAGGCCACGAAGTCGACCAGGGCCCGCAGCTGCGCGTCGGCGTCGTTGTAACCGGGGATCACGAGGTTGGTGATCTCGAGGTGGACGCCGGCGGCGTGCAGGCGGCGGATCGTCGCCAGCACCGGGTCCAGGCGGGCCTTGCAGACCTTCCGGTAGAAGGCGTCGTCCATCGCCTTGAGGTCGACGTTGGCGGCGTCGAGCCAGGGGATCAGTTCCTCCAGCGGCTCCGGCTCGATGAACCCGTTGGTCACCACCACGTTCTTCAGGCCGGCGGCGCGCGCCAGCCTGGCCGTGTCCCGCACGTACTCGAACCAGACCAGCGGCTCGCTGTAGGTGTAGGCCAGCCCGAGCGACCCCTCGTCCAGGGCCAGGGCCACGGCCTGCCCGGGCGTGACGCGCCGCACGGGCCGGTCCAGATCCTGGCTGATGCCCCAGTTCTGGCAGAACGCGCAGTGCAGGTTGCAGCCGCGGGCGGCCAGCGAGAGGATCCGCGAGCCGGGGTGGAAGTGCAGCAGCGGCTTCTTCTCGATCGGGTCCATGGCCAGCGCCACGACTTCGCCGTACTGCAGCGCGGCCATGCGGCCGCCGCGGTTGCCGCGGGTGCCGCACGGGCCGTCACGGCCATCGCGCAGCCGGCAGCGCAGGGGGCACAGCCCGCAGAGCACCGCGCCGTGCGCGGCGGGGCTCCACCAGGCCGCTTCGATCCGCTCGCTCACGACGGCTCCTCTCCCAGGACTTCCAGTGCCCAGCGGGCGACCTCGCGGACGTCCTCGTCGGGGTCGCGTTCGGCGGCCGCGCGGACCGCGGGCAGCAGGTCGCGACGGCCGGTGTTGGCCGCGACGACCAGGGCGTTGCGCCGCATCCCCCCGGGATGGGCCCGCCACAACGGCGTGCGGCGGAAGCGTGCGCGGTAGGCCGCGGCGTCCATTCCGATCAGGTCGCCCAGGTCCACCTCCGCGTGCTCCGGCAGCACAGCATAGTCGGCGCGGGGCGGCTCGCCCGCGGGACGGCGCAGGGCCTTGTGGTTCCAGGGACAGACCTGCTGGCAGATATCGCACCCGAACAGCTGGTCGCCCTGCCGTGCGCGCTGCGTCGCGGGGGCGCGGCCCTGCCACTCGATCGACCAGGTCGCCAGGCAGCGGTGCGCGTCCAGGGCGAAGGGCGTGTCCAGGGCGCCGGTGGGGCAGTGGTCCTGGCAGAGGCTGCAGTTGCCGCAGAGCGAGGCCATGCCGTCGGGGTTCGCTTGACGCTGCGCAGGCGGTCCGACCAGCGGCCGCGGCGCGTCGGCGAGACCGGTCACCTCCAGCTCGAGCAGGGCCACGCCCAGGAACAGGCCCGAGCCCAGCTGGGGATGGATGAGCAGCGTGTTCTTGCCGAAGAAGCCGAGGCCCGCGAGCCAGGCGTACTCGCGCTCCAGGAAGGGGCCGGCGTCCACGGCATCGACGGAGCGCAGGTCGGCCTCGGCGGCGATCACGCCCGTGCGGTGCAGTTCATGGCGCAGCGCGCCGGTGATGCGGCGGATCGCGCCGCGCAGCACGTCGTGGTAGTCGAGACCGCGGGCGTAGCGCGCGACGCCGAGGATCCAGCCGTCGCCCTCCCCCTCGTCCTGCGGCGCCCAGCCGGCCGCGTAGCGCTGGCCGAAGACCAGCAGCGTCCGCGCCCACGGCCGCTCGCGGGTGGGATCGGCGCGGTCGAGCGGCGCGCGCAGCAGGTACTCGAGATCGCCGTGCTTCCCGGCCTCCAGCCAGTCGAACCAGGCGGCGGCGTGCGGCAGGCGGCGGGGCAGGCCCACCACGCCGCAGAGGTCCACCTGGTGGGCGCGGCAGGCCGGCGCGAGGATCTCGCGCAGGCGCGCGGCCGTCACCCGGGGGGCGTCCACGTTCAGGCCCCGAACCGGGAAGCGGCCGCGTCGTACTGCGCGAGCAGCCGCGCCACCAGTTCCGCGACGCCGGGCACGTCGTCGATCAGGGCGGCGACCTGACCGATCTCCAGCTCGCCGTCGTCGAGATCGCCCTCGCGCATGCCGCGACGGGCGCGTCCCTCCCCCAGCAGCGCCGCCAGCTCCTCGCGCGCCGCGCCGCGCGCCTCCAGTTCCTCGACGCGATCCCGGAACGCGTTGCGCAGCAGGCGCACCGGCACGTGCTTCTTCAGGACCAGACGCGTGTCGTCGCCGTCGACCACGGCCTGCTTGAAGGCCGCGTGGCCCGACGATTCCCGCGTGACGGCGAAGCGCGAGCCGATCTGCACGCCGGCGGCGCCCAGGGCGAACATCGCGGCGATCTGGGCGCCGGTCGCGACGCCCCCGGCGGCGATCACCGGGATCGCGACGACCCGCACGCAGGCCGGCACCAGCACCAGCGTCGTCAGCTCGTCGCGGCCGTTGTGGCCGCCGGCCTCGAAGCCCTCGCAGACCACGGCGTCGCAGCCCGCGTCCTCGCACTTGCGGGCCAGGGCCGCGGTCGCGACCACGTGGACGAAGACGGCGCCGGCCGCCTTGATCCTGCCCGCCACGCGGACCGGCGAACCCGCCGAGGTGAACAGGATGCCCACGCCCTCCTCGAGCGCGATGTCCAGGCTCTCGTGGGCGTGCTTGTCGATCAGGGGGATGTTGACGCCGACGGGGCGTGGGGTGAGGGCGCGCGCCGCGCGGATCTCCGCGCGCAGTTCGTCCGGGCGCAGGCCCCCGGCGCCGATCAGGCCCAGGCAGCCGGCCTCCGCGACCGCGGCGGCCAGTCGCGCCCCGCTGTTGTAGACCATGCCGGCCTGGACGATCGGGTGCTCCGTGCCGAAGAGGGAGCCGACGTGGGGTACGGGCCAGCGGTGCATGTCCGTCTCCTGACTGATCACTGAACTCGTTATTAATCAGGAGGCTAGCACATCCGGCCCCCCGATCACAGGCCCGACTTAGTTGTTATATTTATAATATTCGATTTTCATTGACTAATATACCACATACCTAGTATGCATTCCCTGCCCCTGAAGTCCCGACCCGTCGGCAGACATTCCGGCCCGGAGGTTCGACATGATCCTGCACCTCGCTGCGAAGAGATCGCCCGTCACCCTGGCCTTGGCCATCCTGCTGCTCGCCGCGTCGGCCCCGCCCGCCGGCGCCGCCGTCTCCGGCGACACGGTCGTGCTGAGCTGGAACGATCTGGGCATGCACTGCATGAACCGGCTGCACGCCGTGCTGTCGGTGCTGCCGCCCTACAACACGCTGATCGCCCAGGTCGTGCACCGGGGCGACGCCGCCAACCCGCCGCAGCTGGTGACCACGGGCGTGACGCTCGAGTACTCGGTGCCCGGGAACACCTACTCCGTGGGCAAGACGGACTTCTGGACCTACGACCAGGCCCTGTTCGGCGTCGACCTGCCGCCGAACGTGGGGCTGACCGGCAAGGGCCTCGCCGGCGTCTTCGATCCCGCGGGCGACCACTTCAAGGCCGAGGGCATCCCGGTCACGCCGTACACCGACGCGGCGCCGACGGTCGAAGCCCCCTACCAGAACGCCCTGGTGATCGCGCGCGACCTGCAGGGCGTGGAACTGGCGCGCAGCCGGCCGGTGATCCCGGTCTCGGTCGAGATGAACTGCGTCACCTCGGGCTGCCACTCCAGCGAGCAGGCGATCCTCAACGCCCACGAGCGCGAGGCGGGCTTCGACCCGAACGCGCGGCCGGTCCTCTGCGCCGGCTGCCACGCCAGCCCGGCGCTCGGCACGCCGGGTTTCCCGGAAGCCGGCTACCTGTCCTTCCGGATGCACGACCAGCACAAGTTCCTCGACGAGGAGATGCCCGGACCCGACGGCTGCAACATGTGCCACCCCGGCCCGCAGACCCAGTGCCTGCGCGGGACCATGGCCACGGACTTCGGCATGGTCTGCCAGGACTGCCACGGCGACCTGCAGCAGATCGCCGGCTCGATCGAGCACGACGGGCGCATCCCCTGGCTGGACGAGCCGGCCTGCCGCACCTGCCACACCGCACAGTACGGGGAACCGGTGGGCCAGCTCTACCGCTTCAGCACCGGGCACGGCGGACTGATGTGCTCCGCCTGCCACGGCTCCCCCCACGCCATCTTCCCGAGCCGCGAGGCCGCGGACAACATCAACAACATCGACCTGCAGGGCCACGCGGGCACGCTGCGCGACTGCACCGTCTGCCACGGCGTGGTGCCGGCCGGCCCCGGCCCGCACGGCTACCATCCCGGCACGACCGGCGTGGTCGACCTGCAGTTGGACACGGGCTCGGGTCGCCTGGAGATCTACCCGTCGCCGCTGCGGCGGGGCGCCACGGCGACCATCAAGGCGCGCGGCGTAGGGGACGAGGCGGGCCGGCTGCTGGTCTTCGACGCGCGGGGCCACACGATCCGGCTGCTGCAGGCCACGTCCGGCTCGGACGGGACCATCACGGCCGCCTGGGACGGGCGCGACGGGCGCGGCCAGGACGTGGCCGACGGCGTCTACCTGCTGAAGTGGGACGACGGGGAGCGCACGGCCAGCGGCAAAGTCGTCTACTTGCGCTAGTCTGCGGCGCGACGATCGCGAGAGCCCCGCCCCGCTCCGGGGGGCGGGGCTTTCGCTTGCCGTTCAGGCGGGGTGATCGGCGGGCGGCGCCGCGATGATGCGCACCTGTTCGAGCGTGATGAGTCCGCCGCCCGTCATCTCCCGGATCAGCGGCAGCAGGCGCTCGATCTTCTCGGCGGCATCGACGATCTCGACCACCACCGGCAGGTCGGCGCTGAAGCGTTCGATGCCCGCCTTGTGCAGGCGGTGGCGGGCGCCGAAGCCGGCGATGCCCCGCAGGACGGTGGCGCCGGCCAGCCCTTCTTTCAGGCAGAGCCGGACGATGGCCTCGTGCACGAGCTTGCCTTCGTGCTTGGCGCCCTCGTCCACGTAGATCCGCAGCAGCTGACCCTGGACCTCGGGAATCATGGCCCCTCCTTCAGTCGACCGGCGCGGGATCGCCGGGCAGCGGGAACCAGCGCAGACGTTCGGCGTCGGGCGTCAACGCGGGCGGTGCACAGAACCGGGGCGGTTCGGCGGCCGCCGCGGCGAACAGGCGCCGCGCCTCTTCCAGGTAATCGGCGTAGGCGCTCTCGGGCGCGGTGAGCCGGCGCGACGGGTACGACAGCCGGCCGTCGGCGTAGCTCAGTTCGTCCAGGCTCAGCCCCGCGAAGGGACGGCGCCCGCGGTGCCGCCACAGACCGGTCTCGAGCTGGAACTCGTAGTGCGGCAGCAGCCGCCAGCCCCGGTCCGCGATGAGCCGCACGGCCTCCAGCAGGTAGGCGAACACGGCCTCGCTGATGAAGTAGTTGAAGTTGACCCGCACCCAGCCCGGCTTGATCCCTTCGGAACCGTGCAGGATCGCCGCCTGGAACTGCAGGGAGCGCGCCCGGTCGATGCCCAGCAGCCGGTGGCCGTACGGGCCGGCGCAGGAGCAGCCGCCGCGGGCCTGGATGCCGAACAGGTCGTTCAACAGCGCGACCACGAAGTTGTGGTGCAGGTAGCGCTCGCCGTGGCGGACCATGAACGAGACGATCGACAGCCGTTCCGCCTGCTGGTTGCCCAGGATCTGCAGGCGCGGACTGGCCGACCAGGCGGCGATGGTCCGCCGCACGAAATCCGCCTCGCGCTCTTCGATGTTCCGCGCGCCCACGGCCTGCTTCAGGCCGAAGACCAGACCCGCGCGGATGGTCTCGACGATGGCCGGCGTGCCGCCCTCCTCGCGCGCCGAGGGATCGACGAGGTAGTCGTGCCGGTCGGCGCCGACGTAGGCCACCGTGCCGCCGCCGGGCACCGTCGGCACGCGGTTGGTCAAGAGGCTGCGCTTGACGACCAGCACGCCGGGGGTGCCCGGCCCGCCGATGAACTTGTGGGGCGACAGGAAGATCGCGTCCTTGTGCGCCGCGGGGCCGTGCTCGGGGCCCGGGTTCATCTCGATGCGCACGTAGGGCGCCGCGGCGGCGAAGTCCCAGAAGGCGAGCGCACCGTGCTCGTGCAGCAGCCGCGAGACGCCGAAGGTGTCCGAGACGATCCCGGTGACGTTGCTGGCGGCCGAGAAGCTGCCGATCAGCAGCCGCCGCCCGTCGCCCGCCGCCCGGGCCGCCTGCAGCGCAGCCCGCAGCGCGCCCAGGTCGATCTGCCCGTTCTCGTCCTCGGGGATGGTCACCAACTCGGCGATGGACTCGCGCCAGGGCAGCTCGTTGCTGTGGTGCTCGTAGGGCCCGATGAAGACCACCGGCCGGTCCTGCGGCGGGATGTGCGAGGAGAGGCCGTAGCGCGCGTCGAGGTCGGCGGGCAGGCGCAGATTCAGGATCTCGACCAGCTTGTTGATGGCGCCGGTGGCGCCCGCGCCGCAGAAGATCACCGCGTCGCGCTCGTCGCCGCCGCAGGCCTCCAGGATCAGGCGCCGCGCGTCCTCGCGGAAGTGGGAGGTCTGCTGGCCGGTCGCCGAGCTTTCGGTGTGGGTGTTGGCGTAGAGCGGCAGGACCTCGTCGGCGATGAAGTCCTCGATGAACCGCAGCGACCGGCCCGACGCGGTGTAGTCCGCGTAGGTGATCCGGCGCAGCCCGTAGGGACCGTCGACAGCGCGGTCGGCGCCGATGACGTTCTCGCGGATGGTGTCGATGAGGCGGGCGGTGCTGGGGTCCAAGTCGTCGGCCTCCTGCGGGTTCACCAGGGCAGCCCGACGCCGAGGGCGGCGCGGGCCCACGACGCGATGCCGGCGGCCGCGACGGCCACCAGGACGCTGGCGAGCGTGCCGATCAGGTAGTAGTCGGAGAATTCCTTGTTCTCGAGTTCGCGGAAGCGGGCGATCGACTTGGCGGCGAACACCAGGCCGACGGCGCTCCACTCCCCGGCCGTCAGCAGGGCGAAGACCAGGATCCGCTCGAGATAGCCGACCATCGCGCCGCGGGGCTGCGTCACGGGATCGGCATCCCGCGGTCCGAGCGCGAAGCGGACCAGCACGCTGCCGCCGCGGATGTTGAAGCCGACCAGCCCGATCAGCAGGGCGACCCAGGCCATCCGGGCCGTCGGCAGTTGATCGAACAGGCGGTGCGCACCAGAGTCCCTGCCGGCCAGCAGCACCAGCAGCGCGATCGCCGCCAGATGGAGCGCCTGGTCGCGCAGGAACACCGGCCAGGTGTCCGCACTGCGGGCTTTCCAGGCATCGGCCAGGATGTGGACCAGCGTCAGCGCGACGATCCCGCCCAGCAGCGCCGGAGTCAGCAATGGCAGCGCGACGATCGTCTGGACCAGCAGGACCTCCAGGCCATGGCGCAGCAACACCCGCAGGTCCCGCTTGCCTTCGGCGACCCGACGCGTCTGCACGACGTAGTCGGCGATCAGGTGGCCTGCCAGTAGCAGGACGAACAGCTCAGTCCCGAAGCCCGCCATGGCCCTCCTCCCACCATCCGGTCAGCAGCTGCGCCGTCGCGTGCTGGATCTCGCGGTATTCCTTGGCGTGGGCCGCGTTGAGCATCTTGCTCAGCGTCGTGGGGTCGATGCCCATCGCCTCGGCCGTTTCCTTCTGCGATTCATGATTCTTGCGCGCGACCAGCGCCTCGCGCTGCCGCTCGGTCCAGTCCTCGCGGATCACCTGCAGCGAACGCGCCAGCGCGTCCAGCGTGCCGTCGAACGGCGCCCCGAAGCCCGCGAAGGCCGCCCACCGCTGCTCGAGCTTGCCGCGCTCGATCGCCTCGCGGGCCAGATGGAAGCAGGCGCCGTCCATCTCCCAGGAGCGCGCCGCGATCGCGGTCTGCAGGGCCCCGACCCCGCAACCGAAGCGGAAGATTGGTTCCCCCGTCACCAGATCCAGATGCTCGACGATCTCCCACAGGGCGGCCGGCGAGGTCAGCAGCGCCTGGATCTCATCCCCGCCCGAGATCGAAAACGGCACCAGCAGGTCCGCGGCGAATCGCTGATTGGCAGACTCGGCGCGGTTCCTCAATTCGTCCAGTCCGGCCACCGGGTTGCCCCGTTCACGGGACCCCCGGACATCGGCCAGCAGAACGAGACCTGTTGGTTGGCTGATTTTAACCAAGTTGTTCATAGTGGCTAAATTCGGCCAATATCGACCAGATGTCAAGCGAAATATTGGCTTTATTGGGCCTATATTCAATTATTGGCTTATAATGGCCAATATTGGCCGGGGTTCATGCGGAAGAGCCGGGCCCCGCCAACGACGCCAGCGCCGCTCCCGCCCAGGCCGCCCCCAGCCCCAGCACCACCGAGAGCACGACGTTCAGCGCCGCCCGCAGCTCGCCGCCCTCGCGCGCCAGGGCGAGGGTCTCGTTGGCGAAGGTGCTGAAGGTGGTGAACGCGCCCAGAAAACCGATCAGCAGCGCGGCGCGCGTGGTCGGTCCCACGGGCCAGCGGTCCAGCAGCAGCGCGGCCAACAGGCCGGCGAGGAAGCAGCCCAGCGTGTTGACCACCAGCGTGCCGCCGGGGAACGAGGGCGGGAACCAGCGCTGCGCGAAGCCCGACAGGCCGTAGCGGGCGACGGCGCCCAGGGCGCCGGCCGCGGCGATGGCCAACAGGCGCGTCATGGCGCGACCCCCGCGATGGCCGGTGGCGGCGGCGGCGGCGCGGGCACGCGGATGCGCAGGCAGACGAAGAAGCCCGCCACGGCGATCGCGCCGGCCAGCAGGAACACCCACTGGAAGCCGTAGCGCTCCCAGATCCAGCCCGAGAGGATCGGCAGGCTCATGGCCACCACGTGGTCGATGGTGATGCCCAGGGCGATGGTCGGGGTGATGTCGGCCGGGTCCTCGGCGATCTTCTTGAGGTAGGTGGTGCGCGCCACGCGCAGGGCGAACAGCACGCTGTCCAGGACGAAAGCCGCATACAGCAGCTTCACGTTGCCGGCGAAGGCGTACACCAGGCAGACGCCCAGCAGCAGCAGCTCGTCGGCCGCCAGCACGGTCCGCTCCCCCAGCCAGTCGATGACGTCGCCCAGCAGCGGGCGCAGCACGATGCCCAGGGCCGCGGCGACCACGTACAGCACGGCGATGGTCTCGACCGGGACGCCGTGCCGGCTGACCAGCACCCAACCGCCGAAGGCCAGGAAGATCTGCTTGCGCACGCCGAACAGGGCGCTGATGGCGTAGAACAGGTGGTAGCGCCGCTTGTAGACCAGCCGCCGCGAGCGCGATCCGGTGCGGCCGATCTGCAGCCGCAGGTAGAACCAGCCCGCAGCCGCCGCGCAGACCGCGGCCAGGCCGTAGAACAGGTCGTAGCGGTCGCCCATCTGCCGCGCGATGAGCCAGACGCCGGCCACGCCGATGATCGTGCCCAGGTTGCGGGCGCCGCCCAGCTGGCCGAGGCGGCGCCCTTCGTTGCCGCTGCGGGCCAGGGTCAGGCCCAGCGGGCCCTCCACGGCGAAGATGATGTGGTCGCCGAGACTCCAGATCATCAGGAAAGCAACCAGCGGCAGAGTGCCCTCCGCGAGCAGCCCGAGGCCGAGCGCGCCGCCCGCGGTCAGGATCATCGCGGCGGCCGCCATGCGCGCCTCGCACATGAACGTCAGCAGCGCGGCCGAGATGAACATGATCAGGAAGCCGGGCAGCTCGCGCGGCAGCTCGATCCAGCCGCGCGCCCCGGCGTCCAGCGCGTGCACGTCGCTGAGGTAGTTGTTGAACGTGGACTGGAAGACGCCGGCCGCCGCCCCGAAGCAGAGCGTGGCCAGCAGCATGCGGCGGAAGTCCGGACTGATCCGGGCGAGATCGAGACCGGGCAGACGCATCAGACGCGCGTCCCGTAGTTCGGGGCTTCCTTGGTGATCAGCACGTCGTGGGGGTGGCTCTCGCGCAGGCCGGCGGCGGTGACGCGCACGAAGCGGGCGTCGCGCTGCAGCTCGGCGATGGTGCGCGTGCCGCAGTAGCCCATGCCGCTGCGCAGCCCGCCCACGATCTGGTAGAAGATGTCCTGCAGGGGGCCCTTGTAGGGCACCCGGCCCTCGATGCCCTCGGGCACGAGCTTGTCGGGGTCGGTCACCGTGTCCTGGAAGTAGCGGTCCTTGCTGCCCTGCTGCATGGCCGCCACCGAGCCCATGCCGCGGTAGCCCTTGTAGACGCGGCCCTCGAACAGGATCTTCTCGCCCGGCGCCTCCTCGGTGCCGGCGAAGAGCGAGCCGAGCATGACGGTGTCGGCGCCGGCGGCGATGGCCTTGACGACGTCGCCGGAGTACTTGATGCCGCCGTCGGAGACCACCGGCACGCCGTGCGGCCGCGCGGCGCGCACCACGTCCAGCAGCGCGGTGATCTGGGGCACGCCCACGCCCGACACCACGCGCGTGGTGCAGATCGAGCCGGGGCCGATGCCCACCTTCAGGGCGTCGGCGCCGGCCTCGATCAGGGCCAGGGCCGCCTCGCCGGTGGCGATGTTGCCGGCCAGCACCTGCTGGTCCGGGTGGCGCCGCTTCACCTCGCGGACCGCGTCGATGACGTTGCGCGAGTGCCCGTGCGCGGTGTCGATGACCAGCAGGTCGACGCCGGCTTCGACCAGCAGGTCGATGCGCTCGCGTCCGGCCTCGCCGATGCCCACGGCCGCGCCGCAGAGCAGCCGGCCGCGGCTGTCCTTGCTGGCCTGCGGGTAGTCGAGCTTCTTCTGGATGTCCTTGACCGTGATCAGGCCGCAGAGGTTGCCGGCGGCGTCGACCACGGGCAGCTTCTCGATGCGGTGGGCGTGCAGCTTCTCGGCGGCCTGCTCGAGCGTCGTGCCCTCCGGCACGGTCACCAGGTTCTCGCTGGTCATGACCTCGCGCACCAGGCGGCTCGTGTCGCGCACGAAACGCAGATCGCGGTTGGTCAGGATGCCCACGAGCCGGCGCCCCTCGGTGATGGGCACGCCCGAGATGCTGTAGCGGGCCATCTGGGCCAGCGCCTCGGCGATGGTGCGGTCGGGGCCCATGGTGATCGGGTCGGTGATCATGCCCGACTCGCTGCGCTTGACGCGCTGGACGTGGTCAGCCTGGTCGTGGGGGCTGAGGTTCTTGTGGATGACGCCGATGCCGCCCTGGCGCGCCATGGCCATGGCCAGATGGCACTCGGTGACGGTGTCCATGGCCGCGGAGATCAGGGGCGCGTTGAGCGACAGGCCGCGGGTCAGCCGCGTGCGGGTGTCGATGTCGCGGGGGATGACCTCGGAGTAGCCGGGGACCAGCAGGACGTCGTCGAAGGTCAGGGCCTCCGGCAAGACGGTGTTCCCGGCGGGGCCGGTCCCTTCGGCCGGCGGATTCGGTCGTTCGTTCATGATCGCCCCCGGGGGATGCGCCGCCGCCCTGACGACGTGGTCAGGGCTTCAGCACGCCGATGAACGGCAGGTTGCGGTACTTCTCGTCGTAGTCGAGGCCGTAGCCGATGACGAACTCGTCGGGGATCTCGAAGCCCCGGTAGTGGATCGGCACTTCCTTCTGACGCCGCGAGGACTTGTCCAGCAGCGTGCAGACGCGCAGGCTGCGCGGGCCGCGGGTCTGCAGCAGGTCGAGCAGGTGGCTGAGGGTCAGCCCGGTGTCGACGATGTCCTCGACGATGATCACGTCGCGGCCGGTGATGTCCGTCTTGAGGTCCTTCTCGATCTTCACCACGCCGGTGCTCTGGGTGCCGCCGTGGTAGCTGCTGATGGCCATGAAGTCGATCTCGTGCGGCGCGCTCATGCCGCGCGTCAGGTCGGCCAGGAACACGAAGGCTCCCTTGAGGATGTTGACCAGCACGGGCGTGCTGCCGGCGTAGTCGCGGCTGATCTCGGTGCCGAGCTGCTGGACCCGGCGCTGGATCTCGTCCGAGCCGATCAGCACGCGCTCGATCAGAGGGTCGCGCTGGCAGATGTCCGCGTCGTCGTACTGCAAGGCCGCCTCCCGTCGCGGTCTCAGGCCCGGTAGGCCCGCCGCTCCTGGATGATGCTCTGGATCTTGGCCGCGATCAGGTCGATCGCCACCTGGTTGTGCCCGCCCTCGGGGATGATCAGGTGGGCGTAGCGCTTGGTCGGGCTGACGAACTGCTGGTGCATCGGGCGCACCACCTTCATGTACTGCTCGATCACCGAGGTCATGCTGCGGCCGCGCTCCTGGATGTCGCGCTGCAGGCGCCGGATGAAGCGCTCGTCGGCGTCCACCCCCACGTACAGTCGGATGTCCATGAGCGAGCGCAGCGCCTCGGACTCCAGCACCAGGATGCCCTCGACGAAGATGATGTCCGCCGGCTCGACCCGCCGCGGCTCCGCGCACCGCGAGTGGGTCGTGTAGTCGTAGACCGGCACGTCGACCGCCTGGCCCCGCTTCAGCTCGGCCAGGTGCGCCACCAGCAGCTCGGTCTCGAAGGCGCTGGGGTGGTCGTAGTTGATCTTGGCCCGGTCCTCCAGCTCGAGGTGGGCGCTGTCGCGGTAGTAGGAGTCGTGGTGGATGATCTGGACCGTCTTGCCGGGGGCCGCCTCCTGCACGCGCAGGGCCACGGTGGTCTTCCCGGAGCCGGTGCCGCCGGCGATGCCGATGATGTCGGGGGGCGGGGATGCCGGGATGGGGTTCATGGGCGGGAACGATACCACACGGATGGCGGGAGTCAACGTAACGCTCGAATTATGGCGGAAATGGCCCCGAGCGGCCGGTTTTCCCTCGGGAACAGCCTTCGCCTGGCTCGTGGCGGACCGGCGGGCCGGCGGGCCGGACTCGTTGATAATGAAAGACATCCAGGATGAGATTAGTTAGTCTTGCCTCATCGAAACCCGATCCTGAATCTGGAACAATCTCGGGCAACCGATTCCTGCATCTCAATTCCACCGGTGATCCAGAGACCAGCCGCGAAAGCGAGTGATCGCATGAAAACCTACCTGATGCTGTTCATCCTGGCAGCGGCTACGGCCACGGCCGGAGACGAGGCCCGGCAGGCGACCTCGGAGGAGCTGCGCCTCCCCGAATCCTGGTTTTCTCAGGTCCAGGACTACGAGTTGAGCGCCGAGATCGCCATGGGAGCGCAAGGTCTGCAGATGGCGGTGAGCGTGAACTGCAGCGCCCTACGCCCCGGGTACTGCACGGCTACGACCGACTTCCTCGGCATGAACAAGCACGTGGTTTGCAGCCTGGACTCGATGTGGACGACGAGCGGCACGTCGGGTCGGTACTCCGTGGAACCCCGGTCCGGCACCGGCATGCCTGAACACGATTCGGAGTCCCCGTTCCTGCAGTTGTTCCAGCCGCCTTTCCCCTTCGAATCGCCCCTGCGGCTCCTGACTCTCGATCCCGATGAAGACGTCGACCGTTTCGCCTACGGCGGTCGCGACACCCTGGAGACGGCCGAAGGCCCGGTCATCTGCGATGTCTGGGATTCCATCCACAAGGAAGGTGTCGATGTCGAGGCCAGGATCTGGCTGGACGCGGCGTCGAACATCCTCTGGCGAACGGAAGGTCGCAAGACGAAACCCGGCGCTCCGGTGGGCACGTTCGGGGTGACGATCAAGTCGCTGAAGATCAATCCGGGGCTCCAGCCCGGCGATTTCGTCTTCCGGCCGGCACCCGGCAGCAAGCGCTCCGGGCCCGGCAAGCTGATGGTCGCCGATTCCCTCGAGGGCGAGACACCCCCCGATTTCACGCTTCAGGACAGCGGCGGCGGAGCCGTCGCCACGGGCGACTGGCGGGGCAAGACCGTGGTGATCGACTTCTGGGCCACGTGGTGCCAGCCCTGCTTGAAGGCCATTCCCGACCTCGAGCAGTTGAGGCAGCGGTACGGCGACGATGTCGTGATCGTCGGGGTGAGCAGCGAGCAGCCGGCGAAGATCACGAAGTTCCTGGCGGAGCGGGAGATCGGCTATCCCATCCTGATGGACGAGAAGGGCGAGATGGCGAAGGCCTATCGGGTCAGCAGTTTGCCGGCGATCTACGTGCTGGATCGGGGCGGGATGGTGCGGGAGCATTTCGTCGGGGGGCAGGGGCTGGATGTTCTGGAGAAGGCGGTGGAGCGCGTCAAGTAACAGCTGCTGCTGTGCGTGGGCCGCGACAGCACCGTACGCCGCCACCATCACTCGATGGCCCCCGGAACTCATGCCGGCATCATTTCAGCCGCGCTAGTTCTCTTCCCGCGACTCAAGCGGATCACGCTTGAGGAATGCCACAAGACGCTGCGTGAAGACGTGACATTCATCTCCGGCGACCTGCACCGAAGACATGGTCCACGGCTCGTAACCGGCCTTGGTGACGACAACCGTGTAGACGCCTTCTCTCTCGTACGCCCCCATGATCATGGAATATTGGAGCGAATCGGGCAGGCCCTCGATGCAGTTGTCTTCTGCCTGCTCCTGGTATCCGTCATCCGTCAGCCACACGGTCGCACCGCAGGCGGCCGGCAAGCGGGTCTCTGCATCCAGGATCATCACCTCGATACCCGGGACGTACACTGCAGTGCACGGCCTCGGGCTATGCGGGGACGAGTCGTTGCAGCCGCAGAGGGCGGCGGCCAGCAGGAGCAGCGGAGTGTACAACCGGGCTATGCGCGGAGATTGGCTCATCATCAACAACCTCCCGGCATTGGAATCGGTGTTGCTACTGCCAAGGGCCTAACTATAGCTACAACATCCTGCTGTCATGGCACCCGGGACCGGTCCGGGGGGTCCAGCGCCGCCCTCCCGCCCGCTCATCAACGCAACAGAAGCACCTTCATGGCCTGCGACTCTGCCGTCGATCCTTTCAACCGAAGCAAGTACATCCCGGAAGACACGTTCGTTCCCACGCCGTCCCGTCCATCCCAACGGACTCGATGCACACCCGGCCCGAAGCTCCCGAGAGCCCTTGCCCCTAGACGCCGACCGCTCATATCAAAGATCTCCAGCGCCAAGGAACCCGACGCTGAGGTCTCAAACGAAATCTCCGCGGACGGGTTGAAGGGATTGGGAGACACGGAGCGAATCGCAAGATGCGAGGCACCGGGAACGTTTCCGGGAGCGATGTCCTCGATGCCGGTTGCAGATGAGCTTTTCAGCCCCAGGCTGTGGACCCCACCGCCGGCGACGGCGATGAAGCCCGTGTTCGGCGCGGGGACATTGCACTGGCCATTGTCGTTCTTCCCCCAGGCCACGATCGTACCGTCGCTCTTGAGCCCGAGGCTGTGCCAGTAGCCACCGACGACGGCGCTGAAACCAGCATTCGGAGCGGGGACATGGCACTGGCCATAACCGTTGTTCCCCCAGGCCACGATCGTACCGTCGCTCTTGAGCCCGAGGCTGTGCCAGTAGCCTCCTGCGACGGAGATGAAACCCGTATTCGGAGCTGGGACGTTGCGCTGGCCGTAGTCGTTATTCCCCCAGGCCACGATCGTACCGTTGTTCTTGAGCCCCAGGCTGTGCAATTCGCCCCCTGCGAGGGCGACGAAACCGGCATTCGGAGCGGGGACATTGCACTGAACTGAACTGTTATCCCCCCAGGCCACGATCGTCCCATCGCTCTTGAGCCCGAGGCTGTGGCGCCAACCTGCTGCGACGGCGATGAAGCCTGCATTCGGCTCGGGGACACTGCACTGGCCATGATTGTTCTTCCCCCAGGCCACGATCGTCCCGCCGCTCTTGAGTCCGAGGCTGTGCTCATAACCACCAGCGACGGCGATGAATCTCTCGTTGGGCGCGGGGACATCGCACTGGCCTGAACCGTTATCCCCCCAGGCCACGATCGTCCCGTCACTCTTGAGACCAAGGTTGTGGTCCCAGCC
>JAUSBL010000101.1 GCA_030658975.1 Candidatus Latescibacterota bacterium | reverse complement strand
CCGCCGGCCGGCATCTCGCGTCCCCGCCCGTCCCGGCCGTCCCACGCCGCGAAGTGCGCCCCCGCGGTCTGCGGCCCGTCCGCCAGCACCCGCACCAGCGCGCCGGTCAGCGCGTGGACCGTCACCCGCGCCGTCCCGGGCCGCGCCATCTCGTACGACACCTGCGTGCTCGGGTTGAAGGGGTTGGGGTACACGTGGAGCTGCGGCACGGCCGCGCCGGGCGTCCCGGATGCCGCGAACACGACCGTCACGTCGCCCAGCGCCGTCCAGGCGCCGGGGGACGCGGCGTGCAGCAGCGTGTAGCGGGCCCGCGGCGCGCCTGCGAGCAGGGGGGAGTCGTCGCGGGCGGCGTAGCTCAGTCCGCCGTCAGCGATAGGATCCGGCGTGAACGGCACGTCCCAGCTCTCGCCGACCGCCTCGGCGTTCAGACGCAACGACCCGGCATCGAGCGCTGCCGTCAGCGTCCATGCCAGATCGACGGCCTGCGGCCGCTGCAACGGCGCACCTGACTGTCCGGGCACCGCCGGCGAGGGCGGCGACGAGGCGTCCACCGCCGCCGTGAACGATGCGAGCAGGTTCGGGACGAACAGATCGCACTGGACCGGCATCACGGCCAACCCGGCGGGCCCGGCGGCGACCAGGACGTTGGCGCCCAAGACCGCAACGCCGCGGGCGGACCCCGGTACTTCGACCAGCTCGACGGCGAACGGGCCGCCCCAGGCTCGTTCCATGACGAAGAGGCCATGGTCTTCGAGAGCGACGTAGACATGGTTGTACGTGACCGCGATTCGGCGGGCGGGGCCGGGCGTCGCGTTGTTGTCGACGAGCCAGGGATACAGCGGGGACACCACGTTGTAGACCTGGAGACCGGCATCCCCTTCGGCGACGAAGAGTCGATACCAGGAGCTCGCGTCCAGTGCGATGCCTTCGGCATCGCCGAGCGTGTCGAGGCTGCCGTGCAGGATGGGATGCGCCGGGTTCGTGACATCGACGATCTGCACGCCTGCGTTCTTGTCCGCGACGTAGGCGCAGCCCCGCCCGACGCAGACGTCCAGGGCGAAGCCTGGCGTGTCCACGCTGCCCAGGACAGCAGGGTGTTGGCGGTCGGCGAGATCGACCACCAGCAACCCGATCGTCCCGGCCGCGACGTAGCCGATCGTTCCCTCGACCGCCACGCCGCCGACGAATCCGGGCGTCTCCAGAGTGCCGACGATCAGGGGGTTGCCCGGATCAGCGATGTCGACCACCTGCAGCCCCGCCTCCCCGTCCGCGACGAGCAGGCAGGTGCCCGAGATCGCCACGTCGCCCGCATATCCGGGGGTGTCCAGACCAGTCACGGCCAGGGGATGGTAGGGATCCGCGACATCGATCACCTGCAGTCCTGCATCGCCGCTCGCCACGTAGGCGTGGGCTCCCGATGCCGCGACGGCGTACGCCTCGCCCGGCGTGTCGACGCTCCCGATGATCCCGGGCACCGAGATGTCCAGCACGAGCAAACCGGGGTTGTCGATCGCCACATAGGCGTAGGGCCCCGCAACGACGACATTGGCGGCGCTGGAGACGATGTTCCGACCGTTGAGGATGACAGGGGCGAGGGGATCGGTCACATCGATCGTGCACATGTAATTGGTGGACACGACGTAAGCCGTGGATCCGACCACGGCGACGCCCTGACAGTCCCCGCAGCGATCGATGCTGCTGACGATCCGCGGGTTGACCGGGTCCGAGATATCGCAGATCTCCAGACCCGCGCTACCGTCCGCGATGTAGGCCGTTTCACCCGCAACGACCACTTCACGGGCCTGCCCGGGCGTGTCCAAACCGGCGACGATCCTGGGACTTGCGGGGTCGGAGACGTCGACCACCTGGACGCCGGAATCACCGTCCGCGACATAGACATGAGCGCCGACGACAGTTGCGCCCCAGGCATTCCCCGGCGTGTCCACGCTGCCCAGGAGCGTGGGGTGTGCCGGGTCCGTGATGTCGATCACGTGGAGGCCGCACTCGTTGTCCGCGACGTAGGCGAAAGTGCCCGACACGGCCACCTGCCAAGCTTGCCCGCACGTTTCCACCGCACCCACCAGCCTGGGGTTCAGGGGATCGGCGACATCGACCACCTGGAGACCGCGGCCGAAACACGCGACGTACGCATGACTGTCCACAACGACGACGTCCATGGCCCGGCCCGGCATCACGAGGCTGCCCACGATCCGGGAGTTGTAGGGGAACGAGACATCGACCACCTGGAGGCCCGCCGTCCAATCCGCGACGAAGACGAAGGTGCCCGAGATGGCGGCATCGCGGGCGAGCCCCGGCGTGTCGACCCAGTCCACGAAACGGATGTGGTTGCTGTAGTCGGTGCAGGCGGTCGCCGGCGATCCGGAGGAACACATGCACACCGCGGCGATGGACGCGACAGTCAGGCCGACGCGCCGGCGCATCGATCGTCCAATTCGCAATGCAGATTTGCTGGAAGTTGGTGGGCGGATATGAACCGAGTCGGGACGCAACGAAGCTCTCTGCAAGGTCCGACCCCCTCGTGCAAGGGCCCCGGTCATCGGCAAGTCGAATCTGGCTTGAGGCACGATTCCGGGTCGATATCCAGATGTGGAGATTCACCTTCCGTCGGGATTCTGCACGAGCGATGGCGTCATTGTAGCAGATCAGCAAACTCAAACGATAGAGGATAGTTCATCCCGACCAACCAGTCATCGATGACTCACAGGTGCCAGGCTCCTCCCTCCCCCGCCTCCGGATGAAACGCCAACCCCGTCACGTTCCCTCGCCGCACCCCCACCGTCTCCCCCCGCCAGGTCGCCACGACCTCGACCCCCGGGCCGACCTCGAGGATCCGCGGCGCCCGGATGAACACGCCCTGCATCGTCTCCGTGCGCCCCGCGACGGCGACCTCGTCCACGAACGAATCCACCTGCCGTCCGTAACCGTTGCGCCGCACCAGCACGTCCAGCAGCCCCAGCGGCTTCACGCCGTGCCTGCGCTCGTCCTCGTCGACGCGCGTCGCCAGCATGATCAGCCCGGCGCACGTGCCCAGGATCGGCTTGCCGGCGGCGGCGAAGTCCAGGATCGGCTGCCGCAGCCCCACGATGTCCAGCAGGCGGGTCATCGTCGTGCTCTCGCCGCCGGGGATGACGAGACCGCGGCACGCGGCCAATTCTCCAGGCCGACGCACGTAGAGGTACGCCTCGCCCTGCCTCACCAGAGCCGCGGCGTGGAGTGCGAAGTCGCCCTGCAGGGCCAGGATGCCGACGGGCTGCTCGGTCATGTGCGCTCCGGTTTGATCGATCGTGCCGCCGGTCCCTGACATCAGGGACGCGCGGCACGATCCTTCAAGAAAGCCCGGCCCGGCAGTCGCCAGACCGGGCTCACGCTACGGCGACGGTCACGGCTACCAGCCGCGCCCCGCCATCTTCTGGTCCTCGGGCATCGTCGCGATGTCCAGGCCGCTCATCGGCTCGCCGAGGTGCATGCTGATCTCCAGCAGCTTCACGGGGTCCTGGTAGAACGTGACGGCCTGCACGATGGCTTCGGCGCGGGGCTTCGGGTCCTTGCTCTTGAAGATGCCCGAGCCGACGAAGACCGTCTCGGCGCCCAGCTGCATCATCAGACTGGCGTCGGCCGGGGTGGCGACGCCGCCGGCGGCGAAGTTCGGCACCGGCAGCTTGCCGGTCTTCGCGACCTCGAGCACGATGTGGTAGGGTGCGCCCAGCTCCTTGGCCTCGTGCATCAACTCGTCCTCGCGCAGCACCGTCAGGCGGCGGATGCCTTCCTGCACCTGGCGCATGTGGCGGACGGCCTCGACGATGTTGCCGCTGCCGGCCTCGCCCTTGGTACGGATCATGGCGGCGCCCTCGCCGATGCGGCGCAGGGCCTCGCCCAGGTCGCGGCAGCCGCAGACGAAGGGCACCTTGAAGGCCCACTTGTCGACGTGGTTCTTCTCGTCGGCGGGGGTCAGGACCTCCGACTCGTCGATGAAGTCGACGCCGAGGGCTTCGAGGATCTGGGCCTCGGCGAAGTGGCCGATGCGGCACTTGGCCATGACCGGGATCGACACCGTGTCCTGGATCTGCTTGATCATCGCGGGCTGGCTCATCCTCGCGATGCCGCCGTCGCGGCGGATGTCGGCGGGGATGCGCTCGAGCGCCATGACGGCCACCGCGCCGGCCTCTTCGGCGATCTTGGCCTGCTCGGCATTGGTGACGTCCATGATGACGCCGCCCTTGAGCATCTCGGCGAGGCCGACCTTCAGCCGCATGCGCTCCTGGATCTTCTGATCCGTCCACGGGGTCTGCATGATTCCGTCTCCTGTTGGGGTCCGAGCGGCCTGGCCGCCCCAGGACACAAGATAATCAATGCCGGCGGCGTCTGAAAGCGCCCGCCCGGCCCGCCTAGTACGACTGCGCGAACAGGACCCGCCGCCCGCTGGGCTGCCCGCAGCGGATGCAGGCGCCGGCTTCGTTCGGCGTCCCGAGTGGGATGTTCCGGATCGTGACCTTGGTCTCGTCCTGGATCGCCGCCTCACAGGCGTCCTGCCCGCAGTGGTGGCAGTGCGCGAAGCCGCCTGCGCCGTTGTACAGAGCCAGGAACTCGCCCCAGGTCTCCAGCCGGTGCGTGTTGGCCGTACGGCGCGCCACCGCCGCGGCGTAGAGCTCGCTCTGCATGCGCTCCAGATGACCGGCGACCGCCTCGGCCAGACCGGCCAGCGGCGTCGGGAACTTCTGCCCGTCGTGCCGCGTGACCAGGACGCACTTGTCCTCGGCGACGTCCCGCGGACCCAGTTCGATGCGGATCGGCATGCCCTTGCGCTCCCACTCGCCGTACTTCCAGCCGGGCCGCATGTTGTCGCGGTCGTCGACGTGGACCAGGCCGGCCACCGGCCGCAGGGCCGCGCGCAGCTCCGCCGCCTTGGCCATGACCAGGGCGCGCTCGTCGTCGTTGCGCCAGATGGGCACGATCACGACCTTGCGCTGGGCGATGCGCGGCGGCAGCACCAGGCCGTTGTCGTCGCTGTGGCACATGATCAAAGCGCCGATCAGGCGCGTCGAAGCGCCCCAGCTCGTGGCCCACACGTAGTCCTGGCCGCCGGCGGCGTCCTGGAACTTCACGTCGAAGGCCCGGGCGAAGTTCTGGCCCAGGTCGTGGCTGGTGCCCGCCTGCAGGGCCTTGTTGTCCTGCATCATCGCCTCGATGGAGAAGGTCTCCACCGCGCCGGCGAAGCGCTCGCGGGGCGTCTTGGCGCCGCAGACCACGGGCATCGCCAGGATGTCCTCGGCGAACCAGCGGTAGCATTCGAGCATCTGCAGGGTCTCGGCGCGCGCCTCCTCGGCCGTGGCGTGGGCGGTGTGCCCCTCCTGCCACAGGAACTCCGTCGTGCGCAGGAACAGGCGCGTGCGCATCTCCCAGCGCATGACGTTGGCCCACTGGTTGATCAAGAGCGGCAGGTCGCGGTAGCTCATGATCCACTTGCGGTACTGGTTCCAGATGACCGTCTCGCTGGTGGGGCGGATGATCAACTCCTCCTCCAGCTTCGAGGCGGGATCCGGTTCGACGGTGACCTTGCCGTCGCGCACGACGGTCATCAGCCGCGAGTGCGTGACGATCGCGCACTCCTTGGCGAACCCCTCGACGTGCTGGGCCTCCTTCGCCAGGAAGCTCTTGGGGATCAGCAGCGGGAAGTAGGCATTGACGTGGCCCAGCTCCTTGAAGCGGTCGTCGAGCTGCCGCTGCATGCTCTCCCAGATGGCGTAGCCGTTGGGGCGGATGACCATGCAGCCGCGCACGGGGCTGTTCTCGGCCAGCTCGGCGGCGGCGATGACGTCCTGGTACCAGCGCGAGTAGTCCTCGCTGCGCTTGGTGATGTCGGCCATGGGGGTCCTTTCGGGGGCCTCACGCGTAGGCACGGCGCGGGCCGGCTGCCCGCGACCGCCGCAAGATAACATCCGGAGTCCGTCCTGGAAAGCCGGGCCGCGACCGCCCTAGAAGCGGTAACCCAGCCGAAAACTGCCGAACCCGAGGCTCTGGTCGTCCTCGTCGGCGGCGTGGCTCTCGGGCAGGTACTGGGCCATCCCGTCCAGCCGCAGCCGGTCGGTCAGGGCCCACGACAGGCTCAGCCCCACCTCGACGTAGGTGAAATCCGTGTACAGCGCGCCCAGGGGGTCGTCCCCGCCGGTCTCGTCGTAGTCGCGGCGCCCGGCCTCCAGGGACAGCAGGAGCGTCAGCGCCTCGCCGAAGCGCTCCAGGGCGCCGCAGACCCCCCACTGCCGGTAGCTCTCCCCCGCGGCGTGGGACGCCAGGCTCTCGCGGACGGCTCCCAGCTCCCAGAGCGGCCCCGGCACGTCGCCCGCGCGCACCGTCGCGCGGGTCTCCAGGCGCGTCTGGTCGGCGTAGGCGCCCCACTCGTCGTCGTAGCGCCAGCTCTCCAGCAAGCCCGCCGCCACGAGGCGCAGCGCGCCGGTGGGCGCCGACACCTCGGCGTCCAGGGCGTGGCTCCAGGCGGAGGGCCGCACGGCGCTGACCCGCACCCGGCGCCGCTCGCTGCGCCCGTCGAAGCGCCAGGCCGGTCCCGCGAGGGGATCGTGGGACCAGGCGACGTCCAGGCCCAGGGTGGCGCGGTCGATCTCGGTGGTGTCGGGATACGCGCGTTGCCCGTACTTCAGGCCGGCGCGCCAGCGATCGGCGGCTCCGGCCGTGGAGACCGCGGCGAAGCCGGCAGTCCAGTCGTCGCGCCGGGGCTCCAGCTCCGAGGGGTCGGCGTAGCGCAGCGTCGCCGCCGAGGCGCGCGCCTCCCAGGCCGCAGTCCCGCCGCGCGCGAGCAGCCAGCGGGCGGACAGGGACCCTTCCGCGTGGTCGCTGCTGAGGTTGTACGTGGTGCCGTCGTTGTACCGCACGGCCTGGGCGGAACCCGCAACCCGCAGGACGGGGGCGAGCTCGTCGGGACGCAGGACGTACTCCCAGTCGAGCTGGCCGCGCAGGCGTTCGGATCCCGCCGACAGGCGCGGCTGCACCCTCCAGCCGTGGCGCGCGCCGTCGGGCGTGCGGCCCTCGGCCCCGAGCGTCAGGTCGTACTCGCTCACCGATTCGACGGTGTCCTCGAGCGCCAGCGCGTAGCGCTGCACGAACGTGTCGTAGCCGGGCGAAGCTGAGGCGGTCCACTGCCAGCCGGCGGCGTGCGCGCTGCAGGGACACAGGGCGACGAGAACGACGGCGCCGTGGATCACGGCACCGCGCTTCGTTGCGGCGGGGAGGGAGCGCGCCGGGGTCATCGGCCGAGCGCCTCGGCCCGGTTCAGGTGATCCAGGGCGGTGCGCACCAGCCGCAGGGCCTGGTCCCGGTCGCCGGCCTCGAGGGCGGCGCCGGCGCGGTGCCGCGTGTCGGTGGCCCGCTCGAGCGCCTGACGCGCCTCGGCGGAGCCGGAGGCGGTCACGGCGTCGACGACGGCGGGCAGCTGCGCGTCGAAGCGGTCGAGTTGCGCCTCCACGATCTCGGCCCCCGGTCCGCCGCCGATCTGGCGCAGGACCTGACGCACGAGTTCGCGGGCGTGGCGGGCGGCGTGCATGGCGCGCATGGGTTCGCCCTGGTCCAGGGCGGCCCGGGCCCGCTCCAGTTCCCCTTGCGCCCGGTCGAGCTGGATCCGCGGAGCCTGGTCGCCGCCCTCGCCGAGGCGATCGCGGGCCTCGGCGATCAGGTCGGCCGTGCGTTCGATCTCCAGCCGCAGGCGCTCGCCGTCGCCCTCCTCGTAGAGCAGGCGGGCGGCGCGGCCGAGCATCTTCTCGGCGGTCTCCAGCAGACGGAAGGCCTGCTCGTAGTGCGTCTGGCGCGCCTGCTCCCGCGCGCGCGCGACGAGGTCCTCGGCGTCGCGCACGAAGCGCAGGGCCTGGACGTGGCCCGCGTCGCGGGCGCGGTCACGCACGGAGTCGAGCAGGTCGCCCACGCGCTCGAGGCGCTGCTGGACGCGTTCCTGGTAGCCCTGCGAGGCGCCGGTCACCCGCGCCGCCTGCCGCGCCATCTCCCGCGCGCGCAGCGAGAGGCGCGCGGCCAGCATGTAGCGGCCGTCGCGGTACAGGTCACCGGCCTGCTGCTGCTTCTGCAGCGCCTCGGCGAAGATGCGCCGCGCCTGCTCGCTCTGGGATTCCTGGACCAGGGGACCCACTTCCTGCAGCACGTCGGCCGTGATCTGCAGGACTTCGGCGGCCTGTTCCTGGCCGACCGGCTGCGCGGCGACGGGGAGCGTGGTCACGGCGAGGGCGAACCCCACCATGAGCAGCAGACGGGCCGCGAAGGTGCGGGTAGCGATGATGCGGGCTGCGTGCGGCATGTCGGCACTCCTGGTCGATGACGGGTGGCGGACAACCCGATGCAACCATCGGGCCAGGCCGGCGACGGGCCGCAACGCATGTAACATTTTGTATAGCAATGCATTAATCACAGAGCGCCTCCTCGCGGACCCCGCGCGCCGTCCCGCCAGGTACAGCCCGTCCGTCCCAGGTCACGGCCTCGGCGTCTCGCCGTCGCTGTCCAGTCCCAGGAGGTTCAGGCGCGAGTAGAGCGTGCGCCGGGTGATGCCCAGCATCTTCGCGGCCTCGGTCTTGTTGCCGCCGGCCCGCTGCAGGGCGGTGCGGATCAGGCGCCGCTCGTGGTCCTCGAGCGCCAGGCCGCCGACCGCGTCGGACGCGTCGTCCCGCCGCCGCGGCGACGTCGCCACGTCCAGCATGATGTGCTCCTCGCCGACGGGCTGCGCGCCGGCCAGGATGTGGGCGCGCTCGATGACGTTGCGCAGCTCGCGCACGTTACCCGGCCACGCGTAGGCGCGCAGCCGGCGCTGCAGGTCCGCGCTCAGCCCCTCGCGCCGGCCGAAGCCCGCCAGGAAGTGGTCCGCCAGGACCTCGACGTCTCCCGGCCGTTCGCGCAGCGGCGGCACGTCCACCGGGATCACCAGCAGCCGGTAGTAGAGGTCCTCGCGGAAGCGGCCGGCGCGGATGGCGTCCTCCAGCGGCCGGTTCGTGGCCGCCAGGACGCGCACGTCCACCTCGCGCTCGCGCGGGTCGCCGACGCGGTTGATCCGCCGCTCGGCGAGCACGCGCAGCAGCTTGGCCTGGACCCCGGGGCCCGCCTCGCCGATCTCGTCCAGCAGCAGGGTGCCGCCGCGCGCCGCCTCGAACAGGCCCTCGCGATCCTCGTCGGCGCCCGTGAAGGCGCCGCGGCGGTAGCCGAACAGCTCGCTCTCGAGCAGGTTCTCGGGGATCGCGGCGCAGTTGACGGCCACGAAGGGGCCCGATGCGCGGGCGCTGGCTTCGTGGATCGCACGGGCGGCGACCTCCTTGCCCGAGCCGCTCTCGCCGCGGATCAGGACCGTCGCGTCCGACGGCGCGATCCGGTCCACGAGGTCGCGCAGGCGCGCCATCGCGGGGCTGCGCCCCAGCAGGCCGGCGGCCCCGGCCGCGCGCTGCGCCTCGCGGCGCCAGGCGCGGCCCTCGCGCGCGACCGCCGCCCCTTCGAGCGCCCGCGCCACGGCCAGCTTGACCTCCTCCATCTTCCAGGGCTTGCGCAGGTAGTTCACCGCGCCGCGGCGCATGGCCTCGACCGCGGTGTCCAGGTCGGCGTAGGCGGTCAGCATGATGACCGGCGTGCCGGGCGCCTCGCGCCGCGCGCCCTCGATGACGGCCAGCCCGTCCACCGGCGACATGCGCAGGTCGGTCAGCACCAGGTCGAAGCTCTCGCGGGCCAGCGCGGCCAGCGCCTCGGCGCCGCCGGGCGCGTCGACCACCTGGTGCCCCTCGCCCTCGAGCAGCAGCCGCATGGTGACGTTCTGGCTCTTCTCGTCGTCGACGATCAGGATGCGGGCCATGGTGCCTCCGGTGGTTCCCCGCGCGGCAGCACGACGACCGCCTCGGCGCCGGGGCCGTCGTTGCGGTCGCGCAGGGCGACCGTGCCGCCGTGGTCCCGGACGACCTGGCGCACCACCGCCAATCCGAGACCGCTGCCCTGCTGCCTGGTGGTGAAGAAGGGCGCGAACAGTTCGTCCTGGCTGCGCCCGCCCAGCCCGGCCCCCTCGTCGCGCACCCTCAGGGCGACGCCGTCCCGGCGCGGCTCGAGCACGATGGTCACGACGCCGCCGCCGGGCATCGCGTCGCGTGCGTTCAGCAGCAGGTTCAGCAGCACCTGCTGCAGGCCGGGGCTGTCCCCCGTGATGGGACCGGCCACGCCGCGGTTCTCGACGTCGATGCGCACGCCCTTGCGTTCCAGCTCGCCCGCCGCCATCCGTGCCACGCGGCGCACCAGGGCTTCGAGGTCCACGGGCTCGGGTTGCGGGGCGCCGCCGCGGCCGAAGGTCAGGTAGCGGGTCAGGATGCGGTCCAGGCGGTCGACCTCTTCGGGGATGAAGTCGGCCGTCGGCAGCTCGACGCCCAGTTCGCGCAGCTTGGCCGTCTGGATCTCGCCGGCGCCGCGGATGATGCCCAGGGGGTTGCGGATCTCGTGCGCGATGCCGGCGGTCATCCGTCCCATCGCCGCCAGGGTCTCCTGGCGCTGCGCGGCCGCGCGCGCGCCGGCCAGCGACCGCTCGAGCCGCGTCACGACCAGGGCCATCGCCGTCAGGAAGGCGAGCACGGCGCCCACGGAGATCCAGGCGACGCGCTGCAGGTCGCCCAGGGAGCGGAAGTACTCGGCCTCCGCGTCGACCGACAGCACGCCGGCGACCCGGCCGTCGGCGGTCCACACCGGCGCGAAGGCGCTCTTCTGGTAATCGTCCCCGACCTTCACCAGCGATCCCGGTTCCGGCGAGCCTCCGAGCGCGGCGGCCACCGCGGCGGGATCGAGTTCCCAGTAGTAGTCGACGTCGCCGCGGGCCACGCGGTCGGCCGCCGAGACCAGCACGAAGCCCTCGCGGTCGCACAGCGTCAGCTCGCTGAGGCGGCTCTCGCGGCGGACCTCCTGCAGGCGCGAGCGCATCCAGACGAAGTCGAGCGTCTCCTGGGGGTCCAGGGCCCAGACCTGCAGCGAGTCGCCGTCGACGAGGTGGGCCGCCGTCACCGCGACGCCCAGGAGGCGTTCGCCGAGCGCCCGCTCGAGGCTCGCCGCGGCCGAAGCGTGCAGCCGCAGCAGGGCCACCCCGACGACCGCCAGCACCGCCAGGTAGATCGCGGCGCCGGCCAGCAGCCGGCGCCGCGATCCCGGTTGCCGTCCGTCGGGCGGCGCGCCCCGCTCGGAGAGGTCAGGTTCCATGGTCCTGCTCGTGCCCCTCGGCCTGTTCGCGCGCGTGGTAGCTGGAACGCACCAGCGGGCCGGCCTCCACCCATCCCAGGCCGATGCCGCGGCCTTCGCGGGCGTAGTCGGCGAACTCCTCGGGGGTGTAGAAGCGCAGCACGGGGTGGTGTCGCGGCGTCGGCTGCAGGTACTGGCCGACAGTCAGGATGTCCACGCCGTGGTCCACGCAGTCGCGCATCAGCGCCAGGACCTCGTCGCGCTCCTCGCCGAGCCCCAGCATGATCCCCGTCTTGACCCGCAGCGGCACGCCCGCGGCCGCGGCCTGCTGCTTGACGAGCTTCAGCAGGGTCAGCGAGCGCTGGTAGACCGCCTGGGGCCGCACCTCGGAGTAGAGGCGCGGCACCGTCTCGAGGTTGTGGGCCAGCACCTCGGGGCGCGCGTCGAGCACCTTGCCGATCTGGCGCGCGTCGCCGAGGAAGTCGGGCACCAGCACCTCGACGCCGCAGCCGGGATTCAGCCGGCGGATCCAGCGGATCGTGGCGGCGAACTGGGCCGAACCGCCGTCGGGGTGCTCGTCGCGGTTGACGGAGGTGACGACCGCGAACTTCAGCCCGAGGTGGCGGACCGTCTCGGCCACGCGGCGCGGCTCGTCGCGGTCCAGGGGATCGCCCGGGCCGGTCAGCACGTTGCAGAAGGTGCATTTGCGGGAGCAGACGTGCCCCATGATCATGAAGGTCGCGGTTCGGTTGCTGAAGCACTCGCCGCGGTTGGGGCAGTTGCCGCTCTCGCAGATGGTGTTCAGTTGGGCGGTGCGCAGCAGCTGCTTCATCTCGTTGTAGGCGTCGCCGCCCTTGCGCGGCGCCTTGACCCACGCCGGCTTCTCGAGATGGTGGCGGCGGACGCTCTTGACGGTGCCCACGCGGCTCCTAGCGTTCGGCGAGGGTGAAGGGGCCGACGGTCTCGAAGTTCCCGTCGCGGAAGGCCACCTGCGCGCACTCGACGTCGGCGTCGTGCTCGAAGACCAGCACGTGGCCCTCCTCGGCGGCGCGGCTCAGGTAGGACTTCTTCTCCTCGAGGGTCAGCAGGGGGTTGAGGTCGTAGCCCATGATCCAGGGAACGCGCACCTGGCTGGCCAGCGGCACCAGGTCGCCGCAGAAGACGACCACGGCGTCCCCGGCGCGGAACTCCACCATCTGCTGCCCCGGCGTGTGCCCGTGGACGGGCAGGACGCGCACGCCCGGCAGGATCTCGCGGGCGCCGTCGACGAGTTCGAGCAGTCCGGCCTGCAGCACCGGTTCGAAGTCGTCGGGACGGAAGCTGGCGCGGTCGCGATCGGTCGGCTGGTGCGCCCAGCGCCACTGCTTCTCCTGGACCCAGTGACGCGCCGACGGGAACATCGGCTCCAGCCCGTCGCGCCCCTGCCGCACCGTGCCGCCGGTGTGGTCGAAGTGCAGGTGGGTCAGCACGACGTCGGTGATCGCGTCGGCTGAGACGCCCGCGGCGGCGAGCTGGCCCACCAGGTGGCCGGCGCTGCGCTCGATGACGTAGATGTCCTTGTGCTTCTGCTCCCAGCGGTCGCCCAGCCCGGTGTCCACCAGCACGCGGCGTTCCCCGCACTCGGCGAGCAGGCAGCGCACCGTCATGCGGATGCGGTTCTTGTCGTCGGGCTCGTGGTGGCGCGACCACATGGTGCGCGGCACGACGCCGAACATGGCGCCCCCGTCCAGGCGGAAGGTGCCGTCGGTGAAGGCGCGGAAGGTCCAGTCACCCCGTCGCATCGTGCCTCCTGCTGGGGTCGGGAACGCGGGGGCGCCGCCGGGCGGCGCCGCCCCACAGGGTAGCGTCCGGGGGGCCGGCGGGCAACCGGACAGTCGTCGGAGCCGCCGTCAGCCCCGTGACGGCAACCGCTGGTAGCGCAGGATCAACCGCAGCGTCCACCACGTACTGTAGGCCATGTAGGCCACGAAACCGGACCAGAAGACCGCCGCCGGCATGCGCGGCGGATCGGCGAGGTTGGCCAGGATCGTGATTTGGAAGGTCCACAGCAGGAACAGGGTGGTGACGCAACCGAACCAGGCCAGGGACCGGGACACGGCGGCGAGGGTGGCAGCACGGCGCGTCCCGTCCAGCCAGTACTGCGGATGCGGCAGGTTGATCCATCGCACGGGTATCCGGGGCAACAACCAGCCGATCAGCAGGAACAGTCCGGCCGTCAGGACCAAGAGAGCGATCTGCATCGCCAGGAACGAGTCCTTGTCGCTCCAGCCGTTCGCAACGCCGTCGCCGCCGAAGCTCGACGCCGGCCGCTCGGGCAATTCGGGTGCGTACCAGGCCGCCTGGACGGCGCCCAGAAGGCACAGCGACAGCAGGATCAGGGCGGGAATGCGCATGCAGGTCCTCCCTCTCGCATCGCAGCCGGCCCGGGTGGCCGGTCTGCCGTGCAACATAGCCGAGGAGAACCAGGCGGTCGAGGCTCAGTCCGCGTCCAGCGTGCGCCCCACCGCCTCGGCCAGGGGCCGCAGCCCCGCCATCAGTTCGCGAAACCCCTCGGGTGTGAGGCTCTGCTCCCCGTCCGAGAGCGCCCGGTCCGGCTCGGGATGGACCTCCACCATGATCCCGTCGGCGCCGGCCGCCAGGGCCGCGCGCGCCAGCGCCGGCACGTAGGCCCGCACGCCCGCGGCGTGGCTGGGATCCACGATCACCGGCAGGTGGCTGAGCGCCTTGATGACCGGCACCGCCGAGATGTCGCAGGTGTTGCGCGTGGCCTTCTCGAAGGTGCGGATGCCGCGTTCGCAGAGCACGACCTGGGCGTTGCCGTTGGCGACCACGTACTCGGCGGCCAGCAGCAGCTCCTCGATCGTCGACATCAGGCCGCGCTTGAGCAGCACCGGGCGGCGCACCCGGCCCACCGCTTCCAGCAGCGAGTAGTTCTGCATGTTGCGCGCGCCGATCTGCAGCATGTCGGCGTAGCGCGCCACCAGGGGGACCTGCTCCGGGGACATGACCTCGGTCACCACGGCCATGCCCGTCTCGTCGCCGGCGCGGCGCAGCAGGCGCAGCCCCTCCTCCCCCATCCCCTGGAAGCTGTAGGGCGAGGTGCGCGGCTTGAAGGCGCCCCCGCGCAGGATGCGAGCTCCGGCCGCGCGGACCGCGCGCGCGGTCGCCAGCACCTGTTCGGCGCTCTCGACCGAACAGGGCCCGGCCATGACCGCGATTTCGCGGCCGCCGACCAGGACCTCGCCCACCCGCACGACCGTCGCTTCCGCGCGGAAGTCGCGGTGGACCAGCTTGTAGGACTTCGTGAGCGGCGCGACCTGCTCGACGCCGTCGCGGCCGGCGAGCGCGCGCAGCGGTCCCTCGTCGGCGGCGCCGACCACGCCGATGACGGTCTGCCGCGCGCCGCGGGACGGCCGCGGGGCGTGTCCGAGGGTCTCGATCTCGCGGATGATGGCGCCGATCTGGGCGACCGTGGCGTCCTCGCGCATGACGATGATCACGTTCTGACCTCCCGTGCGGGCGACGCGAGCGCCTTCCGCAGCGATTGCAGGAATTCGGCGACGTCCCCGACGCCGGCCGTCTGATGGGGCGCCGACTGAAGCAGCCGCACCAGGGCGCTGCCGACGATCACGCCGTCGGCGTCGCGCACGACGCGGCGCGCACCCTCGGCATCGGACACGCCGAAGCCGACGTAACAGGGCAGGTCGGTGACGGCGCGGGCGCGGCCGACCAGCTGCGCGGCGTGGGCCGCCGGGTCGGCGACGGCGCCGGTCACCCCGGTCAAAGCCACCAGGTAGAGGAAGCCGCGGGCGTCCGCCGCGATCCGCGCCACGCGTTCCGCGCCGGTGGTCGGTGCGATCAATTCGATCAGTGGTAGACCCGCCGCCGCCAGCGGCCCGCGCAGGGGGGCCGCCTCCTCGTGCGGCACGTCCGGCAGGATGACGCCCACGACGCCGGCGTCGCGGGCGGCGGCCGCGAACTCCGTCGCGCCGAAGCGCAGCACCGGGTTCGCGTAGCTCATCACGACCGCGCCCACGCCCGTCGCCGCCGTGGCCCGCGCTGTCAGCGCCAAGGCGCGGCGCAGGGTCATGCCGGCGCGCAGCGCGGCCAGGCTCGAAGCCTGGATCAGCGGCCCGTCGGCCACCGGGTCGCTGAACGGGATCCCCACCTCGACGGTGCGGCAGCCGGCGTCGGCGGCCGCGCGCACCAGGTCCAGGAACGCGCCCTCGCCCGGGTAACCCGCCGTGAAGAAGGGGACCAGGGCCTTGCGGCCGGCATCGCGCTCTGCGCGGGTCGTCCGTTCCAACTGCATCATGCGCCGCCGCCTCCGGATTCCGGCACGAGGTCGGCGAGATCCTTGTCGCCGCGGCCCGAGAGGTTCACCAGGATCGGCCCGTCCAGGGCCGGTGACTGCGACTGCCGCCGCGCGACCCAGGCCAGGGCGTGGCTCGACTCCAGCGCGGGGATGATGCCTTCGAGGCGGCACAATGCGTGGAACGCCGCGAGCGCCTCGCGGTCATCGACGGACTCGTAGACGGCGCGCCCGGTGTCCTTGAGATGTCCGTGCTCGGGACCCACGCCGGGATAGTCCAGGCCCGCGGCGATGGAGTGGGCCGCGACGATCTGACCGTCGCCGTCCTGGAGCAGGTAGGAGTAGGAGCCGTGCAGCACGCCGGGCGTGCCGCGCCCCAGGGCGGCCGAGTGGCCGGCCGACGAGCCGCCGGCCTCCACGCCCACCAGCGCGACGCCGGCGTCCGCGATGAAGCCGCTGAAGATGCCCAGGGCGTTGCTGCCGCCGCCCACGCAGGCCACGACCGTCGCGGGGAGCCGGCCCGTCGCTGCCAGGAACTGCGCGCGGGCCTCGACGCCGATCACCGCCTGCAGTTCGCGCACGATCGTCGGGTAGGGGTGCGGGCCCACGGTCGAGCCCAGGATGTAGTGCGTCGTCGCGACGTTGGCGACCCAGTCGCGGATCGCCTCGCCGGTGGCGTCCTTGAGCGTGCGGGTGCCGCTGCCGACCGGCGCGATGCGGGCCCCGAGCAGGCGCATGCGCGCGACGTTGGGCGCCTGCCGCGCCATGTCCACTTCGCCCATGTGCACCACGCACTCCAGCCCGAGCAGGGCGCAGGCCGCGGCGGTGGCCACGCCGTGCTGGCCGGCGCCGGTCTCGGCCACCACGCGCCTCTTGCCCATGCGCCGGGCGAGCAGCGCCTGGCCGAGGCTGTTGTTGATCTTGTGGGCGCCGGTGTGATTGAGGTCCTCGCGCTTGAGCCAGACCTCGGCGCCGCCGCCGTGGGCCGCGCCGAAGCGGCGGGCCCGGAACAGGGGCGTCGGGCGGCCGCCGTAGTCGCGGCGCAGCGCGTCGAGCTCGGACCGGAACGCCGGGTCGACCCAGGCCGCGGCGAAGGCGGCCTCCAGTTCGATGAGGCCGGGCATCAGTGTCTCGGGCACGTAGCGGCCGCCGTAGGGGCCGAAGCGTCCGGCGATCGCGGGCTCAGAAGTTGACACGGGCGACCTCCTCGAGGAACGCGCGGACGGCGGCGAGGTCCTTGCGCCCCGGCGCGAACTCGACGCCCGAGGCCACGTCCAGCGCGTGCGGCCGGACGGTGCGCGCGGCCTCGGCGGCGTCCGCCGGCGTCAGGCCGCCGCCCAGCAGGACCAGGCGGCCCGCCCGCACCGCGGCGGCGGCCTCCTCCCACAGGAGTGCGCGCTGCTCCATGTCGGCGGGGCGACCCTTCGGCAGATCGAAGAGCACCAGGTCCGCGGCGGCGGCGGCCTCGGCGACGGCGGGATCCGCCGACTCGCCGGGCCGCACGACCTTGATGACCGGCACGCCGCAGCGCTCGCGTACGGCCCGGACCGTCGCGGCGTCCTCGCGCCCGTGCAGTTGGACGAGGTCGAAGCCCGCGTGATCGGCGGCGCGGCCGATGGCCTGCGGCGACGCATCCACGAAGACGCCGACCAGCCGCACCTCGGGGACGGCGTCACGCAGCAGTTTCACGGTGTCCGGCGGCACGCAGCGCGGCCCCGGCGCCAGGATCACGCCGAGGTAGCGGACGCCCGCGCCGTGGCAGAGCCGCGCGTCGTCGGGCGTGGTCACGCCGCAGATCTTCACGTGGACGCAGCTCATGGTGCCTCCCCCCGCAGAAGGCGCAGCGCCGCCGCCGGGTCGTCCGCCTGCAGCAGGGCCCCGCCCACCAGGAAGGCCTGCGCGCCGCAGGCGGCCAGGTCCAGCACGTCGGCGCGAGCGCGGATCCCGCTCTCGGCCACCGCCAGCGCGAACGCCGCCGCCAGGGGCAGCAGGCGCCGCGGCGCCGAGGCGTCGACGGCCAGGGTCTCGAGGTCGCGGCTGTTGACGCCGACCAGGGCGGCGCCCGCCGCCTGCGCCGCCGCCACGTCCCGCTCGTCGTGGCACTCGACCAGGGCCTCGGCGCCCAGCTCGCGCACGCGGCCCAGCAGGTCGGACAGCTCGTCCGGCTCCAGGACGCGCGCGATCAGCAGCACGGCGTCGGCGCCGGCGGCGCGCGCCGCGAGCACCTGCAGCGGGTCG
>JAUSBL010000099.1 GCA_030658975.1 Candidatus Latescibacterota bacterium | reverse complement strand
GAGGCTCAGGAAGCTGATGCGCAGCCGGTCGACGCCCGGGCTGCGGTGGCGCGTCACGGCCAGCACGTCGGCGCAGGGCGGCAGGCCGGGCAGTCGGCCCACGCCGTCGACGCCCAGGACGGTCACCGTCTCGCCGACGGGGACGGCGGCGGTCGCCCGTTCGGGGCGAGCCTGCAGGGCAAGCACGATCCCAAGCACGAGGATCCAGACCGCGGACGGTCCGCGGAGCGATCGCTGCATGGCGTCCCCCCGGGCGACAGGTCGGCCTGTGTCCGCCACGAAACATACGAAAACGGGCGCGATGGGACGACCGCAGGGCGTCCAGCGCGCAGGATCTCACAGAAGATTGTATCAAAACATGTTGGGTAATTGCAAGTGGCATCGGGCGATCGGCGCCGGCTCAGCCCTTGACGCCGCCCAGGGTCAGGCCGGAGATCAGGTAGCGGCTCAGCAGCAGGAACAGCACCACGACCGGGATGCAGACCAGGACCGAGCCGGCGGCGTAGTTGGCCCATTCGGTCTGGTAGGAGGAAGCCAGGGACTCGAGGCCCAGCGGCAGGGTGTGCAGCTCGGCGCTCGGCAACATCACCCGCGCCACGATGAACTCGCTCCAGCCCGTCATGAACGAGAACAGTCCGGTGATGACCAGGGCCGGCGCGCTCAGCGGCAACGTGACGCGGCGGAAGGCTTCGAAGCGGCTGGCGCCGTCGATGAGCGCCGCCTCTTCGAGGTCGACGGGGATCGTGTCGTAGTAGCCCTTCATGGTCCACACGCAGAAGGGCAGCGCCGTGGCCACGTAGGCGATGACCACCCCGAGCAGGGTGTCCACCAGCTGGAGCTTGCGCATGATCATGTAGAGGGGCAGCAGGAGCATCGTCGCGGGGAACATCTGCGTCACGAGGATCCCCTGCAGGGCGGCGCCGCGCCCGCGGAAACGCGACCGCGAGAAGGCGTAGCCGGCCAGGCTGGCCAACGAGACGCCGATCAGCGCCGTGCTCACCGACACCAGCAGGCTGTTGCGCAGCCAGGTCGGGAACGGCTTGTCGAAGAGAATGGCGCGGTAGGCCGCCAGCGTGGCGTCCGCCGGGATCAGCCGCAGGTCGGTCGTGTAGAGCTGGTCGCCCGGCCGCAGCGAGACGTTGATGACCTGCAGGATCGGGTAGACCGAGAACAGCACGAACAGCCACACCAGCGCGTGCACCCACACGTGGCTCCAGATCCGGGCCGCCGGGCGCGCGCGCATCAGAAGGCCTCCCGGTCCGCGGCGCGCTGGTAGAGCTTCACGATCCCGAACAGGGTCAGGAAGATGAAGACCGAGAAGGCCGCCGCGTAGCCGTAGCGGTAGTAGGTGAAGGCGGCCTTGTAGACGTAGGTCACCAGGATGTGGCTCTTGTCGCCCGGTTCGCCCTGCTTGGTCACCAGCCAGATCACGTTGAGGTTGTTGAAGGTCCAGATCGTGCCCAGCACGATCGCGGGCGTCAGCACCGGTTTGAGCATGGGCAGGGTGATCGCGGTGAAGCGGCGCCACGCGCCGGCCCCGTCGATGCGGGCCGCCTCGTAGAGCTCTTCCGGGATGCTCTGCAGGCCGCCCAGGGCGACGACCATGATGAACGGGAAGCCGAGCCAGATGTTCGTGATCGTCGCGGCGGCGAAAGCCGTCCACTCCCCGCTCAGCCAGGGCACCGCGCCGAGCCCCAGCTTGCCCAGCAGCAGGTTCACCGAGCCGTACTCCAGGTTGAACATGCCGCGCCAGGTCAGCGCCGAGATGTACTGCGGCATGGCCCAGGGCAGGATCAGCAGGGCGCGGTACAGCGGGCGGCCGGGCAGGCGCCGGTTCAGCAGCAGGGCCGCGCCCACCCCGAGCGTCACGTGGAAGACGAGGTTGACCCCCGTCCACAGGAACGTCCGCAGGAACACGCGCAGGAATTCCGGTTCGCGCAGGAGCTTGGCGTAGTTGACCAGACCGTTGAACTCCGGGTCGCGGAAGTGGAACATGTTCCAGTTGGTGAACGACATCCCGACGTTGTAGAAGAACGGGTACGCCACCACCAGCAGCAGCACCGCGGCGGTGGGCGCCAGGAACCAGAAGGCCAGGCGGCCGCCCCGGGATTCGAGATCCACGCTCCGGCGTCCGCGGCTCATTCCCGCATCTCCGCGATCAGGCGCACGGCCCGCTCCTGCATGCGGGCGGCGGCCGCTTCGGGCGTCAGCTCGCCGCTGAGGCAGGCCTGGTAGGCGGGGCGCATGGCGTCCCAGATGGCCCGCATCTCGCTCACGATGGGCATGATGCGCCCGCGGTCGACCTGGCGGCGCGAGGCGGCCAGCAGCGGGTCGGCGACCAGCTCGGGATCCGCGCGCACCTCGATGTCGCCCGGCAGCACCGCCAGCTCGCGCGCCAGATTCTTCTGCACCTCGGGCGAGGTCAGCCAGCGCAGCAGGGCCAGCGTGGCCGGCATGCTCGCGGGGTGCGTGTAGCGGTTCACCGAGTAGCACTTGGCCGCGGTCATCGGCGAAGGCCACAGGCCCGTGGCTTCGATGCGCGGCAGCAGCCCCAGCTCGATGTCCACGCCGGCCTGCCGGTAGCCGTCCCACGACCAGGGGCCGTTGACGATGTAGGCCGCCCGCCCCTCCTTGAACAGCGTGTCGGCGAGCTGGTAGTCGCACTCGCGCGGCATCACGCCGGCGTCCACGAGGCTCTTGAGGAAGGCCAGGGCGTCGATCATCCCCTGGGAGTCGAGGGTCGGGTTCGCCTGCGCGTCCATGACCCAGCCGCCGAAGCCGCCGAGCCACGGCACCAGGAAGAAGGGCTCGACGCGGTCGAAGACCACGCCGTAGACCTCGGGCTTGCCGTCGCCGTCGCGGTCGACGGTCAGAAGGCGCAGCTGTTCGACCCAGGCACCGGCGTCCTGCGGGATCTCATCGACGTGAGCGCGGTTGGCCACCAGGGTCAGGTGGTTGCCCACCTGGTCGGGCAGGCCCCAGACGTGGCCGTCGAGGGTCGGCAGGCCGCTGGGATCGAAGCGCGCCAGCACCTCGGGCGGCAGCAGCTCGTCCAGCGGCAGGATCAGGTCCATGATCACGAAGGGACCGACCTGGTCCGAGGGGCCGTACACCAGGTTGGGGCCGCCCATGGCCATGGCCGCGGTCTGGAACTGGGTGCGCAGGTCCTCGGTGTTGTAGTTGGCGCGGGAGATGCGGATCCCGGCGTACTCGGGGTGGGCGGCCTGAAAACCGGCGATGTGCCGCTCGAGCAGGGTGCGCTCGCGGGGATCCATCTGCTCCCAGATCACGACCTGGTCGGAGCGGTCGATGCGTCCGCAGCCGGCGGCCGCCGCCAGCAGCGACAGACAGGCGAAGAACGGCGCGAGGCGGTGGGGGCGCGGGCGGTTCATGGTACGATGAGGCTACCCGGCGGGCCCGCCCCGCGCAATCGGAATATGCTGGCGGCGGATCAGCCGCACCCCGTATAATGCCGGCTCCCGGAACGCGACCACGTCCACCGACCGGAGCGGGGCGATCCCATGCGTGCCAGCGAACTCCTGCGATCCCGCGCGGCCCTGGCCGCGCTGTTCGTCCTGCTGGGCGCCGCGGGCGCCGCGGCCGAGCCCTTCGACGCGCCGACCATCGACGGGTTCATCGCCGGCGACGGCGTCGACTGGGAGTCGCCCGACCGCGTGCTCGACGACTTCGACGACGACGGCAACCAGCGCTCGGGCAACGTCCGCCACCTGTGGCTCACCTGGGACGAAGAGAACCTCTACCTCGGCCTGAACTACCAGGCGCTGGACCGCACGATCGTCGTCTACCTCGATGCGGGGCTGGGCACCGGACCCGCCGACGCATCGCTGCTCGACCAGTTTCCCCGCGCCCTGACGCTGCCCGCGGGCCGGCACATCGACCTGCTGCTCGCGCAGCACCACACCGGATTCACCAACCTCGGCACGCTGCAGGCCTGGCGCGTCACCGACGCGCAGGGCGCGTTGACCGAGGTCACCTCCGCGACGCAGAACGCGCAGACCTACGGCGTGGACAACACCTTCCCCGGCGCGAGCATCTTCTGGTTCCGCAACGAGATCGCCATCCCCTGGAGCGTGGTCTACCCCGAAGGCGCGCCCGCGCGCGCGGTGCTGCGCGCGGCCGTGGCCGTCACTCCGGGCGCCGACGGCGCCGGCGCCGACGACCTCATGCCCGGGCTCGGCCGCCTCGAGGGCGTCACGGGACCGATCCAGATCGCCCAGATGCACGCCTCGATCCTCGACCAGGACGGCGACGGCGAGGTCGACCCGCTCGACGCCGGCGCGAGCGGCACGGTCACGCTCGTGCAGGACCCCGGCAACGCGGTCATCACCGCGACGGCCACGCTGACCGACTGGAGCGGGGCTGCGCTCGGCGGTCCCCTCGCCACGATGCGCACCGCCGCCGGCGTCCACGAGTACCGGCTCGGCCGGTTGGCCGCCGGCACCTACACGCTGCAGTTCTCCGCACCGGGCTACTTCCCCACCACGACCGAGGTCACGGTGGCGGCCGGGCAGGAACTGACCGGCGCCGACGTCACGCTGGAGAAGGCGACCACGATCACCGGCACGCTCTCGCTCGAGCTCGCCGGATCGCGCGGCGGCTTCGAGTTCCGCGCTCCGGACGGGACGGTCCTGGCGGATCAGCCCCTGCTGCTGCCCAACCAGTTCCCCTACCGCTTCACATTCTACGTGCAGGAGAGCGGCGACTACGAGTTGGAGGCCTTCGCGGCCAACCACCTGCGCCGGATCTTCACGATCCCCGTGGTCGCGGGCGTCGACGTCGCGGACCTCGCCCTGCAACTGCCGCGAGCGCCCCTGATCGCCGGCTCGGCGACGTTCGCCAGCGGCCCAGGCGCGGCCGGCACCGTGACGATCGGCAACGCGGCGGGCGACACGGTGTTCGCGACCACCGCGATCGGGCCGGGCGCGACCGCGTTCTCGTTCTACGCGCCGCGTCTCGGGGCCCTGACGCTGCGGGCCGCGGCCGGCACCTACGCGCCCGCCACGCTGAACGTCACCTCCGTCGCGGGCCAGGACCTCTCCGGGCTCGCACTGCCGCTGCACCGCCTGCCGCAGCTCGCGGGCTCGATCGGCTTCGCCGACGGCCCCGGGCACACCGGCCGGCTGATCCTCTCGGGCGGCGCCGCCGAGCCCGACACGCTGGACTTCCCCACCGACGGCGGCACGTTCGCCGAAGGCTCCGGCGACCTGGCGCCCTTCTTCGTGCCCGCCGGCACCTACCAACTCGCCGCCGAAGCCGACGGCTACGAGCCCCAGATCCGGACGCTGACGGTGCCGGACGCGCCCGACCAGACGGTGGACGCGGGCGCGATCTCGCTGCTGGCGGTGCGCGCCGACCGCCTGCGCCTGCTCGACGACGAGGGCCTGCCGACGGTGAGCGTGTCGGCCACGGTGTCGGTCCCGCAGGACGGCTTCTACTCCTACGCCCCGCTGCTGCTGGAGGCGGTCGACGCCGACGGACGCCGCGACCTTTTCGACCTCGACGCCAAACTGGCGGACCTGCCCCTGACCGCGCGCAAGCTCGACGACGTTTCGCCGCCGAGCGGCGACGCGCGCTTCCTGGGGAGCGAGGACTTCGAGGACGTCATCACCGCCGTGAGCGCCGTCGACGGCCTGGTCCGGCTCTGGATCGCCGACGACGCAGTCGAGGTACTGCGGATCTACGTGGGTCCGGACGTGCCCGATCCCCTCAAGCAGGGACCCGAGCCCCCCACGGCCCGCTTCATGGTGGGCTTCAACGACCCGCGGCCCGCGGTCGTCGTGCTCGCGGCCGAGCGCGACACGCTGCGCGCCGACGGCCTGGACGCCGTGCTGATCTCGGCGCAGCTCTACGACTCCGCCGGCAACGCGAGCCTCATCCCCGACATCGCGGTCACCTTCTCGGTCACCGCGTCCTCGACCGGCGTCGGCGCCTTCACCGTCCCGACGGTGACCACCAACGCCGACGGGTTCGCCGTGGCCGAGCTGACCGCCACCGGCTCCGGCGTGCTGCAGATCGACGCCTCGGTGTCCGTCGACGGCGCCGTGCTGGAGGTCCGCACCGGCGGTCCGGACGGGCCGGCCGGACGGCTGCCGGTGGTCGTGATCCCCGGGGCCACGGTCGCCTGGCGGCTCGCCGCGTCGGCGGGCACCGCCGGCATCAGCCTGCCGGCGACGATCGTCGCCCAGCTGATCGACGCCAACGGCAACCCCACCGCGGACGCAGGCGTGCCGCTGACCTTCACCGCGTCGCCGCCGACGCTCGGCTCGTTCGCCGCGCCGGCGACCCAGAGCGGCCCCGACGGCCGGGCCACGGCCGTCTTCCAGCCCGCCGGTCTGGCCGGCGTGGTGACCCTCGACGCCGTGTCGTCCGCGTACCCCGTCGAGCCGGTCCTGCTGCAGCTGCGCGACGTGGCCGTCGAGACGGATCCCGACTGGCGCAACGAGCCCGAGGACCACAACAGCTTCGACACGGTGGACCTGACCGCGGTCGTGCTGGACAACACGCCTGACGCGCTGCTGGTGGAGATCCCCTTCGCTTCGGACTGGGCGGGGTTGCAGTTCCATGTGATCTTCGAGACGAACTGGGACGCCGCCGGCGGCACGGACGACTCGTTCGCGATGCCCGTGAACTACGGGCACGCCCACAAGCCCGATTATGTGCTCAATCTGAAGTACGACCAGAGCTACGGCGACCTGCGGCGCTGGAACGCACCCAACACCGGCTGGCTCAACTGGTGGGACACCGCCAGCGAGGACTGGCTCAGCGACTACGCGGCCGGCGTGGAGATCCAGAACAGGTGGGCCAGCTTCACGGCCGGCGGCATCACCCTGGAGATCCCGTGGACCCCCTTCGGCAGCCGCCCCGACTCCCTGCGCCTCGAGGTCTATGTCACCCAGCAGGACGGCGAGTCGGAGCGCTCGGCCTTCGACTCCGTTCCGTCCGACGCCACCCTCGACCTGGACTTCGACTACCTCGACCCGCAGCCGGGCGACTGGGAGTCGACGGTGCTGCCGTCCACGCTCGCCAACTGGGGCCGCACCTACGTGGTGAAGACCGACTTCCCCACGCCGCCGACGGTGACCGAAGCCGCGGCCGCGCCCGCCGAGCTGGCGGCCGGCTCCCCCTACGTGCTGACCGCCCGGATCCAGGACGCGGGCGACGGCGTCGGCGACGTGCTGGCCGACCTCTCGGCGACGGCGGGCGCCGCGCTCGCGCGGATGCACGACGACGGCGATCCGGCCCACGGCGACGCCTTCGCGGGCGACGGCGTCTACAGCCTGCGCGCGACGGTGCCCCCGGGCAGCCCCGGCGGCGAGCAGCCGCTGGTGGTGATGGCGTACGACACCACCAACCGCGTCGCGACGCGAGCCACGGCACTGGTGCAGATCACCGCCCAGGTCGAGATCCTGCGCAACACCGTCGATGCCGCGGGCGACGACCACGGTCCGAACCAGCCGGCCCAGGCCCTCAAGTACTACACCTACCCGACCAACGCCGTCTTCGTGCCGGGCGCTTTCGACCTGCGCTCGCTGATCGTGTACGAGACCACGGCCGTGGTGGCCGGGCGGCCGGTCGCCATGCTGGCCTTCGAGATCGGCGTCGGCGACTTCCCCAACCCGGCCGATCCCGGCATGGCCGACTGGAACCCCACCTACGGCGAGATGAACATCCAGAAGCTGGATCTGCTGATCGACAGCGCGCCGGGCGGCGCGACGACGGGCCTGCCCAACCGCCGCCTGGACCTGCAGCCCTGGAACGCCTGGGATTACGCCGTGGTCATGGACGGCTGGTACAAGGCGCTGATCCCCTCGCGGGGCCTCAACTCGCTGGACGCCTGGCGCGAGAACGCCCTGCGCAACGACGTCGACATGCAGTTCTCCGGGGACTTCGACCGCAACACGATCACCGCCCTGGTCTCCAAAACGGCCCTGGGCAACCCCACCCCCGACGACGTGCGCAACTGGAACATCGCCGTGCTGATGTCGAGCCACGACTTCGGCGGCGAGGAGGTCCTGGGCGGCGTGCGCTGGGTCAACGAGTCGCGCAGCGAGTGGAACTTCGGCGGCGGCCACTACACCGACCGCGACGCCAACATCATGGACCTGCTGCTCTCCCCGGGCGCCGGCCGCCAGCCGGGCCTGCCCCAGGAGCAGATCCTGGACTACGACCGGCCCGCGGCGCTCGACCGGCTGGCCCAGGGCCTGGCCGCCTGTGCCCTGGAGATCTCCGCCTTCGAGGACACCGGGCCACCGGTGATCCGCATCATCAAGGACTACGGCGAGGTCGTGCGCCGCACGCCGCTGCGCGACGCACCGATCGCCTTCACCCTGGAGATCAGCGACGACTACGCCGTCGACCACGCGACCTTCCGTTACCGCCCGAGCAGCGCCGCCGGGGCCTGGTCGGTCGAGACGCCCATGGGCTACGTGGGCGACGACCTCTGGAGCGTCGACATCCCCGCCGACTGGCTCGACGAGAACCTGGTCCGCTCCCCCGTCGACGGCACGCGCTACCTGGAGTTCCAGGTCGAGGCCGTCGACGCCAGCGCCGAGCACAAGACCACCGTCTCGCCGGTGACGACCATGCAGATCGAGGAGACGGCCGAGAGCCTGCTCCTGACCGCGCCCCTGACCCCTGGCGAGGTCCGGCTGCGCCAGGTGGAGGGCTCGACGCTGGTCATCGACGACGCGCTCCGCGCCCGGCTGGTCGCCCTCTACAGCGATGCCGCCGGCTGGACCCAGACGGCGGACAGCCTAGCCAACGTGCTGGAACTCGGCTGGGAACTGCGCCAGGTCCCGGACGGCGTGCGCAGCGCTCCCACCGCCACCGACGCGCGGCCGCTGGGCGTGACCCGGAGAATCTCGTTGGGACTCGGATCAACGGAAATGCCCCCGACTTTGCCCAGCATGTCCCTCGACGACCGCCTGCCCGGTCCGCTCTCACTCACGCTGCACTACATGCAGTCGGACCTGCCGGCCGGCGCCGACGAGGACCAGGTCGCGGTCTTCGAGTACCACGCCGCGGCAAACCGCTGGGTCCTGGTCGGCGGCAACGTCAATCCCGCCGGCAACGAGGTGACCGTCAACACCGACCACGCCGGGATCTACGGCCTGTTCTGGGCCCGCGACCTCGGCTACGACACGGGCGAGGTCGTCTCCGGCGTCACCATCTCGCCGAACCCGTTCTCGCCGAACGGGGACGGGCTCTACGACCAGACCACCATCAGCTTCTACCTCGACCGCGAGGCCTCGATCACGCTCGAGGTCTACAACATCGACGGCAAGCTCAAGACGAGGCTGCAGGAGACCGTCTCCTACACCGGCGACGACGACGCCCAGGGCCGGCCGCGCCGCGTTTCCGGCCTGATCTGGGACGGCACCGACGCCAACGGCGATCCGGTCCCGTACGGCGTGTACGTGCTGCGCCTGCTGGCCACCTACCAGGTGGGCGGCGGCAACCGCACGATCGGCAGCAACCATCCCGTGGCGGTGATCCGATGAGAAGAACCACGACGCGGCGGGCCCTGCTCGCCCTCCTGCTGGTGCTCGGCGCCGCCCAGGCGGCTCAGGCCGACTTCCGCCACTCCCGCCTGGGGGCGCGGCCGCGGGCCCTGGGCTCGGCCTTCACGGCGCTGAGCGACGACCCCAACGCCGTGTTCTGGAATCCGGCCGGCCTGTCGCGCGACGACCGGACGTCCCTCACGCTCTGCCGGGCCTGGCTGTATTCGGTCGAGGGGATCCGCCACGACGACCTGATCGTGACCTCGCCGGACATGTGCGGCCTGCGGGTGGGCCTGGGCATCATCCGCGTGGGCCTCGACGACCTGCTCTACGAGGACACCTACGCCCTGGCCGGCGCGGTGCGCGCCCCGTGGCTCGAGGGGCTCTCGCTCGGGGCGACGGGCAAGGTCCTGCGCCTGGCGGCGCCGGGCTACGAGGTCTACGGCGATCCCGCCTACAACGGCGGCGACATGGACTTCGCCGTGGACCTGGGCTTCCACTACGACAGCGGCCGGGCCTGGACCCTGGGCGGCGTGGTGCAGAACCTGAACGAGCCCTACCTGCAGCTGCTGGAGACGACGGTCGATCCCGACCCCGTGTACAGCACCTTCGCCCTGGGCGGCAGCTACCTGTTCCGCGAGACGCTGCGGGTCAGCGGCGACGTGCGCAGCCGCGAGGGCGGCTGGGGCGACACCACGCTGCACGGCGGCGCCGAGATCTGGTTCTTCGACGCGCTGGCCCTGCGCGCCGGCCTGGCCGCCGGCCAGGTCACGATGGGCTTCGGCCTGCAGGACGTGCGCTGGCAGCTCGACGTGGCTCTGGAATCCGTCGAGAACCTGGGCAACGTGTACTTGCTCTCTTTCACGGTGAGGGACTGACGTGAAGTCAAGCTGGCGACGCTGCGCGCTCCCTTTGCTGGCGGCGGCCCTGACGGCCGCCGCCGCGGCGACCGCCGCGGCGGCGACGAAGCTCGAGGGGTACTACTCGATCTGGTCCGCCGCCGACCGCACCGACCGCAACTGGCACTTCGGGATGCCCTCCCACTACGCGGAGCTGAAGTTCCTCAACAACGCCAGCGAGGGCGTCGAGAGCTTCGTCAAGCTGCGCGTCAACGCCAACAGCGACGACGACCGCACCTCGTTCGTCGAGTACTACACGCCGCCCTGGATCGCGGCCGAGGGGCACATCAAGTTCCGCAGCAAGAGCACCGAGACGATCCTGTTCTCGCGCCAGAACCACTTCTGGATCAACGACGAGCCGCTGTTCAACCTCGTCAGCGACGGCAAGCTGAAGAACGACAGCTGGGGCCCGCAGTCCCAGGGCGTGCGCTTCGAGTTCTGGGACCGCAAGCTGCCCTGGCTGGGCACCTGGGGCGGCACGGCCATCTACAGCGATGACGGCGGCACCCACAACTGGGGCCAGGGCGACGTGCGCGACGGCGTCGACTCCTGGATCGTGCGCGTGCGCAACCGCTCCTGGGGCGACCGCCTGGTGGGCGGCCTGATGTTCCTGCGCAAGGACTGGACCGACACCGGCGCGCCGCTGGCCCCGACGCGCCTCGGCCTGATGAACAACCAGGTCTACGAAGCCGACCTGGCCTTCTTCCCCCACGACCTCGTCGACGGCGGCCTGCGCCTCGGCCCCCTGGACCTGGAGCAGTCGCGCTGGACGCTCGAGTACGCGCTGAGCCGCGTGCCCTACCAGGAGCACGTCAGCGGGCACCCCACCGAGCTGAACCGCCTCTTCGGCGCCGAGGTGCGCGACATCCACATCGGCAACCTGATCCTGCACGGCTGGTACCACGACGCGGGCGAGAACTTCCGCGACTTCCTCTCCGGACGCTGGGACGACGAGCGCAGGTACAACCGGATCACCCAGCACGCCGAGGGCGTCTTCTTCGTGCCGCGCAAGGCCATCACCGCCAAGGTCGCCTACGACAAGGAGCGGCTGCGGGTCCCGGACGAGATCGGCTTCGGGCTGCGCCCGTCCGAGACCTGGTACGGCGAGATCTACGTCGAGTTCATCAAGGGGTTCAAGGGCAAGACGATCTACAAGCGCTGGCACGGCTTCGACGCCGACTCCGACGTCAACGCCTACGCCACCTACCCCGACCTGTTCGCCGAACTCTCGGTCGAGAACTTCCTGGCGAAGATCCGCCTGCAGTTCCGGCTGCACGACTTCGACACCTTCCGCGAGTCGAGCGCCTACGGCTTCGACATGAACGTCAACATCACCGACAAGGTGAAGGGCTACCTGCGCATGCTCGACGCGCGCGACAGCGTCGAGGCGCGCCAGACGGCCTTCGCCCAGCTGAAGTACGACCTCGGCTACGGGGCCGAGTTCTACTTCGAGTACGGCGACCCCGGCCAGTCCGACAACATCGTCTGGACGGACTGGTTCATCGGCTTCGTGGATCCGGACGCCAGCCGCACGCCCGGCAGCCGGCTGTTCAAGGACCGCCTGGCGATGTCCTTCCGGACCTGGTTCTGACCGACGCCGCGCGGCCCGCGGGCCGCCTGTCCCCGCCGGCGCCGCCGGCGAGACCCGATAGGGAGCAAACGATGCGCAAGCACGATCCGATCCTCCTGGCCGCCGCCCTGGTGCTCGCAACCCTGCTGTCCGCCGCCCCGCCGGCGCCCGCGGCCGTCAAGAGCGTGCCCGTCGGCGTGAAGTTCACCCACCAGGCGCCCGGGGCCGGACAGGTGAACCTGGCGGGTTCCTTCAACGGCTGGGACGCCCAGCGCCACCCCCTGACGGACGAGGGCGGGGGCGTCTGGTCGATCGTGATGGCGCTCAAGCCGGGCAAGTACGAGTACAAGTTCGTCGTGGACGGCGCCTGGTTCGCCGACGCGGAGAACCCCGACTCCGCTCCGGACTCCTACGGCGGCACCAACTCGGCGATCCAGGTGGGCGACGACGGCAAACTGGTCGCCATGGCGCCGACGGCGGCGCGGGCTTCCGTCGGGACCGCGCTCAACCCGAAGCTGACGTACAGCGGCCGCTACCTCGGACGCTACCTGGCCTGGAAGGACCGCGACGGCGACCCCCGCTTCCGCCTGGAGCGCCCCGAACAGAACGTCGACCTCAACTTCAACACCAAGGTGAGCGACATCGTCGACGTCTACACCCGGCTGCGCCTGGACAACACCAGCAACGACGTGCTGAACAACATCCACGCCCAGCTCGACGAGGGCGCGGTCGACGTCCACCCGGGGCCCTTCCGGGTCCTGGGCTACTGGGACATGGAGGCCCTGCAGCTGGGCGACCCCCTGAGCAGCGGCGGCGACGTGGACCTGCCCGGCACGATCCTCGACGACCACCTCGAGGCGGGCAAGGGCACCGCCGGCGTCGTGGTCAGCGGCGCCCCCTTCGGCCTGCTGTACGAGGGCTTCTTCGCCGACGTGCACGACGCGGACTACTACAACGACATCAACCTCTACGACAACACCGGCCGCGACATCTTCGGCTCGCGCCTCTCCCGCCGGGCGCTGGGCCTGGAGTTCGGCGTGCCCCTCTACATGCAGCGCGAGCTGGTGTGGGTGGAGATGACCAGCCGGCTGGGCCAGCCCGACGGCACCGGCATCGCCGCCCTGGACCGCTACCTGGACCGGACGGGCGACACGAGCGACTGGTTCGAGCTGGACCGCCTCGACATGCGCCTGGGCTTCGACCTGACGCGCGAGCTGTCCGGCGGCCGCGGCCGCGCCCAGCTGGAATGGCTGTACGCGGCGGCCGACGAGCGCTTCGTCACCGGCAACCGCGCCGGCTTCAACAACACCAACGGCAGGGCCGACGTCGACCTGTCCACGCGCGCGTCGCGCATCTGGCACGCCTCGCTCGAACAGACGCTGCGCCCCGGCCGCAAACTGAGCCTCGAGCACACCTACCGCAACGAGAGCGGGGCCCAGCCCGGCGAGGTCTCCACGGGCTTCCTCTTCCTCGACCAGGCGAGCGCCAGCAACCGCGTCTACATCGAATTCGGGGCGGCCCGGCCCGCGCTGTCTTACGAGTACTCCGAACTGACCTGGCGCGAGGAGGCCGAGGACCGCAGCCACCTGCTGTGGGTGCAGCGCCACGCCGTGACCGCCGACTACGCCGCGGCGGGCGTCGCCTCGGCCGCCGGCGCCCCGACGGCCGACGCGACGATCTGGGTCGTGGCGACCCGCCACACCCTCGGCGTCCCGGGCGACCGCTGGGGGCGGTGGGACCTCGAGGGCGCCTGGTCGGACTCCGACGACGACATCACGCCGCTCCACGGCCGCACCCTGGAGCTGATCGTGCGCGCCGACCGGCAGGTTTCGCGGCGGATGCACGCGCTGGCGAACCTGCGCTGGATCGACTACCACGTCGACGACGCCGCCGGCGGCAACGACGATTTCTTCGCGCCCTGGCTCGGCCTGCAGTACCTGCCCAGCCCGCGCCTGGACGTGACCTTCTTCTACGGCCTGGACCCGCTGGACTTCGGCATCGACTACGACGGCCGCGAGATCGGCCGCTGGCGCTACCGCCGCCAGTACGTGCAGGACCACGCGGGGGCTACGGACCTCGACGCCGAGCGGTCGCTCGAGGACGTGCAGGTCCTGGGCATCCGCGCGAACATGCGCTTCTAGGAACGGGAGAGAGATGAGCATGCACCGACGTTCGCGACTGCTGCGCCCGGCCGTCCTGTGCCTCGCCGCCCTGCTGCTGCTCGAAGGCTGCGGCTACATGCGCGTGATCCGCAACCGCGTCCCGCCGCCGAAACGCCAGGACGACGGCCTGGTCCGCTTCTTCTACGAGGCGCCGCAGGCCAAGCACGTCAACCTCTGCGGCAACTGGGACGAGAACGACTGGTGCGGCACCCGCGGCACCGGCCGCTTCGACCACGAGCTCGGCGCGATGCAGGACGACGACGGCGACGGCATCTGGGAGATCCAGATCCACCTCGAGCCCGGCCGCTACGAGTACAAGTACGCCGTGGACTGGGGCATGCGCTGGGAACAGGATCCCAGCAACCCGACGGGGCGGGACGACGGGTTCGGGGGCCAGAACTCCATCCTCATTTTGAAATAGGCAACGCCCCGACGAGGGGATTCGCGGCGGAGAACGTCGCCAGGATCGTATGGGATGCCGTGACGTCGTGGAAGGTGTAACTCGTCACCGGTCCCACCGATACGTTGTCGACCAGCACGTCATCGACCGCATATCCCGAGTTCGGAGTGATCGTGAATGAACGATCATCCCCGTACTGGACGGGGACGGCCCCGCTGGGCGAGATCGATCCGTGCGCACCCGCCGTCGCCGAAATCTCGAAGGTCCTGCGCATGAACGTGGCATGGATGGTGTGGTTGGCGTTCACGCCGGAGAAGGTGTAGCTGTCCGGGGATCCCACCGACACCCCGTCCACCAGCACGTTCGCCACCGCGTAGCCGGTGACCGGCGTGATCGCGAAGGTCCGGTTGCCGCCGGCGTTCACGCTCACGACACCGCTCGGCGAAATCGACCCGTTGACCGCCGCGGTCGCGGTGATCGTGTAGGTCTGCGGCGTGAAGGTCGCGTCGATCGTATGGTTGGCGGTCACGTTGCTGAAGGTGTAGCTCCTCGGCGTGCCCACCGACACCCCGTCCACCGACACGTTCTCGACGGCGTAGCCCGCCTGCGGCGAGATCGAGAACGACTGCGCCCCGCCGTAGGCCACCGCCACGATCCCGCCCGGGGCGATCGAGCCGTTCGGGCCCGCCGTCGCCGAGATCGCGAACGTCCGCGTCGCGAATGTCGCGTGGATCGTGCCGCCGTCCTGCACGTCGTCGAAGGTGTAGCCGGTCAGCGGCCCCACCGAGACGTCGTTCACCAGGACGTCCGCCACCGCGTAGCCGACGTTGGGCGTGATCGTGAAGGACCGGGAGCTGCCCTGGGTGACGATCACGTTGCCGGACGGGGCCACCGTCCCGTTGGCACCCGCACTCGCCTGGATCGTGCAGTCGTTGTCGAGGATCGTGAGCGAGCACTCGCGGCTGCTGTACTCGACATGGCCCCCGTATACCCCGCTGATGATGAGCCGCCGCTGCAGCGAGGCCTCCTGATCCACGGCATCGTCGACCGTCTCGACCGTCATGAGTTGGACCTCGTTCCAGTCCTCCGGTCCGAAGGTCACGGGCGTCGGCATGTCCGCGCGGACGTCCTCGCTGCCGGACGCGGTCGTCATGCTCACCGTCACGGCTTGTTCCGGCCGGGACTGGAGTCTCACGGTGTACGGAACGTCGTCGCCCTCGGCGATGACCTGCGGGCTCGACGGCGTGACGATGAGCCCGGGCACATCGTCGTCGTAGAGGTACACCGAGACGGTCTCGGTCGCGGCCTCGTAATTCCCGTCGTCGCTCGCGGAGCGGAACAGCAGCTTGAACGGGCCGATGGCGTCGTTCGGGGTGTTGTCGTCGAGCGCGGTGACGACGATGGTGCGGGACTCGAGCCGGTCTCCGGCGAACACGGCGCTGCCGGGATCGAATTCCAGCCGGGCGAGGAGGTCCGGATCACCCGACGGCGTCACCGTCACGTTCGTCAGCGGCCTTGTGGAAAGGGCGATGGTCACGGCGGTCCCGGCCTCTCCTTCCATGAGGCGCCACTCCTCTTCGGGGATGCCCGACAGCTCGATGCGGCCGCCTCCCAGTTCGGCCGGCCCCCAGTCGAGATCACCGGTGTCGCAGCCGACTCCCAGCAGACACGACGCCAGGATGAGCGGCAGCGCCGCCGACAGGTGCCGGGATGATCGCTTCATGGCGCAAGCTCCCATCTCTCCGGTCGGGGCGGGCGGAAGGTCAATCCGGCGGTGAAGAGCATGCTGGAGCCCTTCCAGAAATCCGGTACGTGGTCGCCGGAATTGGACATCAGTTCCACGCGGGCCGCGATCCGCAGGGGGCCCGCGCCGAGCTGCCTGGCGACGGTCCCGAAGACCCCGTACGACATGATGTCGAAGGAACCGCTCTGCGGGAGATCGAGCCGTTTGCTCCCGTCGTAGATCCCGCCCGTGGCGATCGATCCGCCGAACCCGAGTTCCAGGCGCCCGCCGGACGTCAACCAGTGCGGACCCGTGAAGAACTGTCCGCGGTTGTACGCCACGGCGGCCGTGCTTTCCGACGTCCGCTGCGGGACCGTGTAGCGGTTCTGGCCGAGCCCGGCCCCCAGGAGCCAGTGGAAGCGGCGCTCCCGCCCAGCCTCGGCGGCGCGCGATCCGCCAACCGGGAGCAGATAGGTCACGGTGCCGCTGAGGCCGATTCCCGCATCATGGCCCGCAGAGGTCCCGTTGAACTCGTCTCCGGTGATCATCGTCGCCCCGAACGAGAGCGCGAACGGGGAGAATCGCCGGACGACGACCTGGTCCCGGGGCGCCGCCCGCACCGCGCTTTCGCGCGAAACCACGCGCAAGGCTCCCCCGCCGACGATCTGGAACTGCAACTCCTGCAGATCCTGCTTGAAGTCCGCGGATTTCAGCTGCCAATCCTCGAGCAGGGCCCACTCGCCGCCGGCGCCCGGAAAATAGTATTCGACCCGATAGTGGATGCCGGCGGCGACCGGCCCGATCACGAACGTTCCATCGTCGCCGACGTACGTCTCCAGCAGCTTCCCTCCCAGGGCCGGAGCCTGGAACACCAGGTTGCCGCCTTGGACGGGGGTTCCCGCCCGCGAGATGATCCTGCCGGCCAGGTCCTGCGCCAGACTGACCTCTCCGACGCACAGGATCGCCGCGGCAGCGAGCACGCACAGCAGGCCCGAGGTCGGAGTGTCGCCACCTGCCCGGATGATGCGGCAGTCCCACATGGATGCCACCTCCAGTGACTGTCCCGATCCAGGATCCGCGGCGGATTGCACGGTCCGGATCCTCGCACTCATGCCGCATCCTATATTCAAACACAACCAATATCATCTTATTTAAATGAGAGCCTCGTTTCAGAGCCATCCTCATTGACGAGTAGATATCTGAATTATATTGTGCATATGCACATTACTTGGAGGTACCGTGCCCAGGCCCTGCAAACAACGCTGCTGCCGCCGCTACGACGCGGACCGGGTCTACAAGCCCCGGGGCGTGCTGATGCACGAACTGAACACGACGCGTCTGGCGCTGGACCAGTTCGAGGCGCTGCGCCTCTGCGACCTCGAAGGGCTGGACCAGACGGCGGCGGGCGCGCGGATGGGCGTGTCGCGCGGCACCGTCCAGAGACTGTTGAAGAGCGCGAGGCGGGAGCTGGTCGCGGCGATCCTGCACGGCGACGCCCTGCTCGTCGCGCTCGCACCACGGGAGGAGTGACATGAAGGTCTGCATCCCCACCAACGAAGGCACCGGCCTGGCCGACACGCTGTGCGGCCACTTCGGTTCGGCGCCCTGGTTCACCCTGTGCGACAGCGAGAGCGGCGAGGTGGAGGTGCTGCGCAACACCAACGCCCACCACTCCCACGGCACCTGCCACCCGCTGAGCCAGCTCGACGGGAAGCGCTTCGAGGCGCTCGTCTGCCTGGGCATGGGACGGCGTGCCCTGGAGATGCTGAACGCCCAGGGCATCAAGGTCTACCGGCCGGGCGCCGCCACGGTCGGCGAGGTGCTGGCGGAGATCCGTACGGGGGCGCTGCGCGAACTCGACGCCGCGCACGCCTGCGGCGGGCACGGGCAAGGACACGGACCCCACCCGCGCCACGCCTGACGGGACTGCGACGGCGGTCCGGTTATCAGGAAGCCCGGCGCGTCCCCCGACGCGCCGGGCTTCATCGTGACGGGCCGGGCGCGGCCCTAGTTCGCCAGCACCGCCCCGCTCATCCCCGGCAGCGTGACCTCGACGTCACCCTGGCCCAGGTCCAGGGTGCGGCCGCTGGTCAGCGAACCGCCCTCGACGCTCGGGAACCAGTCCGGACCGGCCACGACCTTGTAGACCGTGCTGCCTTCGGCGGGCAGCGCCGCGGCCAGCTGCGCCGCGGTCAGGGTCAGGGTGACCGGCTGGGGGCCGTTGTTCAGCAGCACGACGGCGCCCTTGGTGCCCAGGCGGCGGGCGAAGGCGTAGAGCGGGCCCTCGGCCGCGAGGGTCGCGAACTCGCCGCGCGCGAGCACCTGGTGGTCGCGGCGGAAGCGCGTGATGGTGCCGTAGTAGTCGCGCAGCTTCGCCTTGCGCGGGTCGTTCTCGTAGCGCCAGTCGAAGGGGCGGCGGCAGTCGGGGTCCTTGTCCCCCTCCATGCCGATCTCGTCGCCGTACCAGATGTGCGGCATGCCCACGTAGGTCATGGCGAACATCGCGGCCAGCATCTGGCGGCGGACGTCCTTGCTGGTGGTCAGGAAGCGCACGGTGTCGTGGCTGTCGATGAGGTTCATCATCGTCTGCACCGACTGCGGCGGGTAGACGAAGCGGCCCGGGGACAGCCGCTGGTCGAAGGTGGCGGCGTCGATGCGGCTCTGGCCGAAGAACTCCATCACCGGATCGCGGAAGTACTTGTAGTTCATCGTGGCGTCGAAGCAGTGCGGCCCGATCCAGCTGCCGGCGTTGCCCCAGATCTCGCCCACCAGCCAGCTGTCCGGCTTGATGCGCTTGCAGGCGGCGTTGAACTCCTCCCAGAACCAGAACGGCACCTCGTTGGGCACGTCCAGGCGGAAGCCGTCGATGTCCAGGTCGCCCAGCCAGTACTGCGCCACGCTCAGCACGTAGTCGACCAGAGGCTGGTTCACCTGGGCCTGCGCGCGGTCGCTGATGCCGTTCTCGGCGCTGTTGGGGCGCGAGAGGTCCCAGTTCAGGTTCGGGTGCAGCCCGAAACCCCACCAGCAGTCGTAGTAGTCGGACGCCGTGAAGTCGCGCGAGGCCGGCAGCGGCCAGCGCTTGAACTCGTACCAGTTCCAGTACTGCGAGTCCTTGCCCTTCTCGACCGCGTCGCGGAAGGCGTAGTGCCAGTTGCCCGTGTGGTTGAAGGCCATGTCCACCACGATGCGGATGCCGCGGCTGTGCGCGTCCTGCACGAAGGCCTTGAAGCCCGCCTCGTCGGCGAAGTGCGGGTCGACCGTGTTGTAGTCCACCGGGTCGTACTTGTGGTTGCTCATCGCCTGGTTCAGCGGGTTGAAGTAGATCACCGTCACGCCCAGGTCCTGCAGGTAGTCCAGCTTCTCGCGCACGCCGGCGATGTCGCCGCCGTAGAACGAGTAGTAGTCGGGCTTGCCGTCGGTGCGGTAGGGGCTGCGCACCAGGCCGGCGACGTCGTACCAGTCCTCGACCAGGTGGAAGTACTCGCCGTTGGTCGTGCCCGAGGCGGGCAGCTTGTTGACGCCCTGGTACCAGGCTTCCGAGAAGTCGGGGTCGTTGGCGGGGTCGCCGTTGCGGAAGCGGTCGGCGAAGATCTGGTAGATGACGCCGTCCTTGGCCCAGTCGGGGGTCAAAAACGGCGGGTGCAGGGCGCGCGTGTAGCGGAAGGCCGCCGCGGGCCGCTCCGGCGACGGTCCGGCCGCGCCCAGCCAGGCCTGCGCCTCGCCGTCGACGTAGCGCACGGCGTATTCCAGGACGGAGTCCGCACCCGGCAGCGTCACGCGCGCGCGGTAGTACTGGTAGGCGGGGTCGTGCTCGGCCTCGGTCATCGGCGCGGTCCGCCAGTCGCCGCCGTCGATGCGGTAGGACAGCTCGACGCGCTCCACGTCGTTGAGGTGCGCGCGGGCGGTCAGCTCGATCTCGGTCTCGGTCAGGGGGTTGCAGGTCGAGTAGTCGAAGACCGGCTCGAGGTCGTCCGTGTAGACCTTGCCGTCGCCGCGGGCGATGGCCACGGCCGAGAAGCTGTCGTCCACTTCGAGGACCGAGTTCTGGCCGCCGAAGCCGTCGTCGCGGCCCTCGGGATTGGCCGGGTCCTGCTTCCACTGCCCGTCCACGACAAACTTGTACTGGTAGCTGCCGGGCTGCAGCAGCAGCGAGGTCTCCCAGACGCCGTCACCGTCGGCGTCGGCCAGGCGCTGCTTGCTGTCGTTCCAGTCGTTGAAGGTGCCGGCCAGGAAGACGTCCTTGGCCGACTTGCCCGCCGCGTACTTGAAGGGCACGGTGCGGGTGCCCGTGGCGGCGCGAACGGCGCCCGTCTCGGCCGCCTTCACGGAGGCCGCTCCCGCCTTGACCAGCACCAGGGAATTGTTGCCGCCGAAACCGTCGGATTCGACCGCGGCGTTGCCCGGATCCTGCTGCCAGTTGCCGTCGACCACGAACTTGTACTGGTGGTTGCCGGGGGCCAGAGGAACCACGACGCTGTACGTGCCGTCGTTCTCGGGGTCGGTCAGGCGCAGGGCCGCATCGCTCCAGCCGTTGAACGAGCCGGCCAGGAACACGTTCTGCACGCCCGAGATAACCGGCGTGTAGGTGAAGGTGACGTCGACCGGGGCGCCTGCCGCGGCGGGCGCGGGCGGCGTGGAGGGCGCGGCCGCGGGCGCCACGGCGGCGCCGCCGGCGCCGACGGTGATCACGGAGTTCTTGCCGCCGAAGCCGTCGTCGACACCCTCGGGGTTCTGCGGGTCCTGCTTCCAGTTGCCGTCGACGACGAACTTGTACATGTAGCGGCCGGGCGCCAGGTCCACGTCGGCGGTGTAGACGCCGTCGCCGTCGGGATCGTCCATGCTCTGTCCGGTCGGATTCCAGCCGTTGAACTCGCCGGCGAGGAAGCAGCTGCCGATCTTGCCGCCCGCGTCGAAGGCGAAGCGCGTCTTGCCGCCCGCGGCGGCGGGGGTGGGAGCGGCAGCGGCCTTTGCGGCGGCCGGCGGCGGCGCGACCGCGGCGCCCGCCCCCACGACGATCACGGAGTTCTGGCCGCCGAAGCCGTCCTCGGCCGACTCGGCCGCCGCGGGATCGGCGAGCCAGTTGCCGTCGACGACGAACTTGTACTGGTAGCGGCCGGGCGGCAGCGCCATCGCCTTGGTGTGGACGCCGTCGCCGTCGGGGTCCTCCATGCGGTCGGAGGTCGGGTTCCAGCCGTTGAACTCGCCGGCCAGGAAACAGGCTGCGCCCTTGCCCGCGTTGTGCGAGAACACGGTCGCACCTGCCGTCGCGCCCGCCGGTGCGGCCGGCTGTGCCACGGTCGTCGCGGCGGAGACCTTCAGACCGGCCGGCGCCTCGCCGCCGCCCGCGGTCAGCTTGGCGGTCCCGGCCGGCACCACCACGACCGAGTTCTGGCCGCCGTACCCGTCGTCCTTGCCCACGGGGTTGGCCGGGTCCTGACGCCAGGCGCCGTCGACGACGAACTTGTACTCGTAGGTCCCCTCGTCCAGGGGCACCACGACGGCCCACACGCCGCCGCCGGTGTCCTTGAGGGCCAGATCGAAGGCCTTCCAGCCGTTGAAGCTGCCGGCCAGGGTGACCTCCTTGGCGCCGGGGGCGCGGTGGACGAAGGTCACGTCGGCGGCGGGCAACGAGCCGGCCGCCAGGGCGACGCCGGCCAGCAGGACGGCGAGCGATAACAGCAGAGGACGATGGCGCATGATGATCTCCCGGTTGGCGGCGCAAACGCGCGGCGGGGGGTCTCCCCCGCTTGGCGCTCGCGCCGGAAATGGTCCAAGACGAGGAGAGTAACACGCGCCGCGGCGGCGTCAAGGGGGCCTGTCGACCCTTCCGAGGAGTCTGGGAGTCCGCCGGTATTTGTGTTATCATTAGATGAACTTCGACCCACCCGACGGGAGTCCCATGAAAGCGATGCGGTCCCTGCTGGTTTCGTCCGCCCTGCTCGTGACGGCCTTGCTGCTGCATGGCTGCACGGCCGATCGACCCGTCGCCCCCGAAGGCGCCCCGCAGACGGAGCGTGAACCGTCCTCCTCGATGGTCCAGGTCCAACCCGACAGCTTCGTCCTGCGCGTCTACGGGGCCGATTCGGTCCACCTCGCCGGCGCCTTCAACAGCTGGGCCACCCAGAACCCGGCCTACGCCTTCGTTTCCGACGGCGACGGCGTCACCTGGCGTTACGGCACCGACCTGCCCGCGGGCGTCCAGGCCTACAAGTTCGTCCTGCGCAGGGGCGGCGCGGTCACCTGGCTGACCGATCCCATGGCCCCCGAAGTCCAGAGCGGCGGCGATCCCGCGCAGGCCAACGCCCTGTACGGCCGGACGCTGCCCTCGATCCGCGACCTGGCGACGCCGGTCGACCGCACCAAGCTGGTCATCTACGAGATCTCCCCGAACGACTTCTCGGCCGCCGGCACCTTCGCCGGCATCATCAGCGGTCTGGACGCCGGTCCGAACCTGGTGGACCTGGGCGTCAACGCCATCGAGCTGATGCCCGTCACCGCCCCCTCCTACAACGGCTGGGGCTACGACCCGGTGCTGTACGCCGCCCCCAATCCCGCCTACGGCTCGCCGTACTTCTTCGCCCTGCTCGTGGACCGCTGCCACGAGCGCGGCATGGCGGTCATCCTGGACGTCGTCTTGAACCATCAGGCCGGCGGCGGCATCCTGCGCCAGCTGGACACCTTCGCCGGGACCTACCACTTCACCACGACCGAGTCGAACCCCTGGGGCATGGTGGAGTTGAACTGGAGCGACCCCGCCCTGAAGGCCCACGTCCGCGACGCCATGCTGCACTGGGTCGACACGTACAAGGTGGACGGGTTCCGCTTCGACTACGTGGCCGGCGAGGGCTGGGCGACCTGGGAGTACCTGCGCGACGAGCTGCGCGCCGCGCGCCCGGACCTGCTGCTGATCGGCGAGGACTTCCGCTACCCCAACGAGGGCAACTCGGTCACCCACGGCTACGACGCCCAGTGGGGCGGCAACCACACCGACGGCTGGGGCGGCGGCGGCAACAACTTCCTGCAGGTGATGACCACGAACCTGACGCAGAACGGCTTCGCCTGGCGCGGCTCGACCGCGATCAGCCTCGGCTGCTGGAGCTTCGGCTGCCGCAACATGTGGGCCTCGGCCAACGTGATCGGCGCCAACAGCCAGTACAACGGGACCAACGGCGACGGCTTCAGCGACGTGAAGTTCCTCGAGACGCACGACGAGAACCGCATCGCCTGGGCCGTGGACACCTACGGCTCGGCCGACGCCCAGGCCGTCGGCGGCCGGCAGAAATCGGAGCTGGGCGCCTTCGCGCTGCTGACCAGCGTCGGCATCCCGATGCTCTACAACGGCCAGGAGATCGGCTGCGACGAGTTCCGCCCGGGCGACCCGACCACCTTCAAGATCGACTGGACCACCGGCGACCAGGACCTGCGCGCCGTCTACCGCAACCTGATCCGGCTGCGCCGCGACGAGGCCGCCCTGGCGTCCGAGCGCACCTGGTTCACCTGGCGCGCCGCCGACGCCGACCACTACGACCGCACCCTCTGCTACTGGCGCGGCGGCGCCGTGTCGTCGCAGGCGGAGATCGTCGTGGCCCTGAACTTCGACCACCACGACCACACCTGGCCGGTGGCCTTCCCGACGAACGGGATCTGGCACCGTTACCATCCGCAGAACGGGGCCTGGGAGGCGGTCGAGATCACGGGGAACCAGCTCGTGTTCGCGCAGCCGGCTTCGTCGGGTGCGTTGTGGCGCAAGGCGGATGGCACTACGGGAGTGCCTGAGTAAGCGCGGTGACTCGGGTATCGAGCCTCAGACCAACGGCAGCGTTCGCGTCGGCAGGCCGCCGCGCCTTAGCGCCGCGGCGTGTTCGCCCATCGTGACGAAACTCCCGCTGCGCAGCACGCCCTCCAGCTTGGCGAAGGTCGAGTTCTGTCCCCCCTGGCTGAGCAGCCGCTTCACCGGCGACTGGCCGATGCGGCCGGGACGCCAATCATCGAGTTCCCAGGGATGCAGGTAGGTGACGATCGGCTGGCCCTGGCGTCGGGCGAGCGTGCGCAAGGTGCGGTAGGCGGGCACCGGCAGCAGGCGCAGGTAGGCGCCGCCGGCGAAGCCGACGTTCACGCCCAGGACGCGCGCGGTGGTCATGGGCATCACCAGCAGCGGGTCCCCGCCGTCGTCGGGCGGCTGCAGCAGGAAGGGCCGGCGCGGCGACGCGGGCTGACCGTAGTGCGGGTGGTGGACGGGGAACAGCGAGCAGTCGTAGGCGAAGCCCTCCTCGCGCAGCACGTGCAGGTAGTCGTGCACCGCGGGGGTGATGGTGAAGCTCGGGGCGCGGTAACCGTCGATGCGCCCGACGCCGGCGGTGGCCAGAGCCGCGCGCGCCCGGCGCAGGTCGGCGCGGAACTCTTCGGGCGCGAGCTGGTGGACGACCGGGTGCGTGTACGAGTGGCAGGCGATCTCGTGGCCGGCGCCGGCGATGCGGCGGATCAGGTCCGGGTGGCGCTCGGCGGTCCAGCCCAGGACGAAGAAGGTCCCGGTCACCCGGTGCTTCGCCAGCAGGTCGAGGCAGCGTTCGGTGTTGCCGACGACGCGGCTTTCGCGCCCCTCCCACGTCTGCGGCGGCGCCTGGTCGAGGTAGTTGTGGCCGTGGAACCACTCCTCGACGTCGATGGTCAGGATGTCCGGTGTCGCGTTCACGTCCCCTCCATTCGACCCCCCAGTCTAGCCGCAAGCTGTCACACCCGCTCCCGCCCGTCAATCAGCTGTCGCCATTCCCGGCTTCCCCCTTTAAGCTGACGCTTCCGGCCGCAGATCGCGCCGGCACCGGAACAGGGACGATTCCGCAGCCTGAACCGACACCTGTAGGGAGACAAGATGCCGCTGCGCCACCTGGCCACCCGCGGAAAAATGGGCGGCGCCGTCACCGCCAGCCTGACCAACGGCATGCGCCTGATCGTCATGGAGGACCGCCGCAGCCCCGTTGCGGTCTGCAACATCTGGGTGCGCGTCGGCTCGAACCTGGAGCCCGACGGGGTGCGCGGCTGGGCGCACGGCATCGAGCACCTGCTGTTCAAGGGCACCGCGCGGCGGGCCGAGGGCGACTTCGCGCGCGAGGTCGCCGACCTCGGCGGCACCACCAACGCCGGCACCGGTTACGAGACCACGAACTACCACATCACCGTGCCGGCGGAGCACCTGCCCGCCGCCGTCGGCATCCTGCACGACGCCCTGTTCCACTCGGAGTTCGAAGCCGCGTCGCTGGACGCCGAGCGCCAGGTGCTGGTCCACGAAAACCACATGTACGACGACCAGCCCTCGGGCTTCGGCGTGACCTGGCGCTGGGGTCTGGAGCTGGCGCGCGACGTCAGCCCCTACCGCCACCCGATCGGCGGGCGGGACGAGGACCTGCTGTCCACGCCCCGCGAACGGATCCTCGACTTCTGGCGGGCCGCCTACCAGCCCGACCGCATGACCGCCGTGGTGGTGGGGGACGTCGAGGCCGGGGCGGTCCTGGATCTGCTGGCCGCGACCTTCGGCCCCGAGGCGCCGACCCGCCCCTACGAGTTGCCCGAGCCCGCGGGCGAGCCGCGCCACGACCGGCTGCGCGCGCGGTCGGTCCGCGGCGACCTGCAGCGCGTCTACGCCAAGCTGCTGTTGCCGGGTGTGGCCGAGAACGATCCCGACCAGCCGGTCCTGGCCGTCGTGCAGCAGATCCTGTCGGACGGCCGCAGCGCGCGGCTCTACAGGCGCATCCAGGAAGAACTGCAATTGGTCGGCGGCATCGGCCTGCTGAGCGAGTCCGGCCCGCGCGAAGGGCTCCTGGTGGTGGACTTCGAGACCGATGCCGCGAAGGTCGCGGCGGCCGTCGCGGAGATCGGCGGTCTGCTGCAGCAGATGAAGGATGCGCCGCCGGACGAGGCCGAATTGGACCGCGCCCGCGTCCGCACCGAGCGCGGCTACGCCTTCGGACTCGAGACGGTGCAGGGGCGCGCCGCGAACCTGGGCTGGCACGACGCCATGGGCGATCCGCAGGCCGCCTTCGACTGGCCGCAGCGGGTGGCGGCGGTGACCGGCGCCGACGTCCAGCGCCTCTGCCGACGCCTGTTCGTGCGCGAGGAGGCGTCGTTGCTCGTCTACGCCCCGGCCGACGACGACGACGGCGCGATCCCCGCGGACGCCGCCGCCTGGGAGGCGCTGCTGGCGCCGCGGCTCACCGGTCGCGCGGAAGGGGACGCCGCTCCCCGGGTCGCGACCGAAGTCGAGGCGACGCCGCGGAAAACCGCGGCGTCGGCGACCAAGACCACGGCCAAGAACGACCATCCCTTCGAAGAGATCATCCTGCGCGACGGCCTGCGCTTCTATGTGCGCCAGGACCGCAGCCTGCCGGTGGCGACGCTGAGCCTCTACGCCGCCGGCGGCGTCTGCCACCAGTCGCCGGGGCAGGAAGGGCTGGCCAACCTGACGCAGCAGGTCCAGGCCAAGGCGACGGCGCAGGAGGACGCGGCCGCGCTGCACGCCGCCGTCGAAAGCTGCGGCGCCTCGCTGTCCCCCTTCTCGGCCCGCGACCACACGGGCCTGTCGCTGTCGGGCCTCACGGCCCGGCTGGATCCCCTCCTGGAGCGCCTGGGCCGTCTGGCCTGCGCCCCGGCCTTCCCCGCCGAAGAGCTGGAGCAGGAGCGCCGCCTCGCGCTGGACGACCTGCAGGCCCAGCAGGACGACCCCTTCCAGGCCGCGGCGCGCAGTCTGCGCGCCGCGATGTACCCGGACCACCCCTACGGCTCGCCCATGGCCGGCACCGAGGCCTCGCTGCCGCATCTGACGCGCGACGACCTGGTCGCCCATCACGCCCGCCTGTGGACGTCGCGCAACGTGCACGTGGTGGTCTCGGGCGATGTCGACCGCGACCGCCTCGCGGCGCGGATCGAGGACGTGCTCGCCGACCTGCCCGACGCCCCCTCGCCGCCGCTGCCGCCGCTGGACCGCGTGCCGGCGGCCGCCGGCGTCGAGCGCACCCGCATCACGCGCGACGTGCGCCAGAGCGTGGTGCTGTGCGGCTGGCGCGGCCCGCTGGATCCGAACACCGACCGCGCCGCGCTGGCGCTGCTGCAGAGCCTGCTGAACGGCCAGAGCGGGCGGCTCTTCGAGGCCCTGCGCAACCGCCGCTCCCTGTGCTACACGACCGGGATCCAGGCCGCCCGCGGCTTCGCGCCGGGCATGCTGGTGGGTTACGTGCTGACCGATCCCGCGACCGAGGACGCGGCCGCGGCCGCCCTGGTCGAGGAACTGCGCCGCATCGCCGCCGAGCCGGCGGCGGCCGCCGAGTTCGCGCGGGCCCGCGCGCGCCTGCTGGGCAATCTGCTGATCTCGCGGCAGAGCAACGCCGCGCGGGCGAGCCGCTGCGGCGCCGACGTGCTCTACGGTCGGGCCCCCAACAACATCGCCCATCACCTGAAGGATATCCGCGCCCTGACCCCGCGGCGCGTGCGCGACGCCGCCGCCCGCTACCTGGGAACGGACGATCGCTGGGAGGTCGTGCTGGGACCGGCTTGAACGGGGTGCGGAAGAAACGCGGGGTGTGGACGAATCGACGGGGCCGGACCGCGCGCGCGGTCCGGCCCCTGCCCTTGTCCGGCCGCTAGCCCCGCAGGGGGTAGCGGTGGGGATCGTCGCCCATGTCGATCACGTGCGACGTCTGGCTGAACGAGGTGCGGTGTTTCTTGCCCGCAGGGATGTAGTAGACGTCGCCGGCCTGGTACAGCTCGGTGCGGCCCTCGATCTCCAGGGTCATCTCGCCGGTGACGAGGTAGCCCCACTGGGCGCCGTGGCTGTGGTCGGGGACGGTCACGCCTTCATCGAAGCGGAAGAACGTCACCTGCTTCTCGTGGTTTTTCAGGGAGTGTCCGGTCACGCCGGAGATGTGGAACTCGATCGCAGGGAGTTTCAGGACTTCTTCGGGCCACACGGAGCTGGCCACTTGCAGTCTTTCCATGGAGACCTCCCGAGGTGGGATAGGGTGGCAGGTTCCACTGGGGTCAGCATACGGGATTCCGGTCCGTTTGCAACAGACTCTCTTCAACCTCGCGGGGCGTAGTCGGTTCCACGCATCGGCAGCGCGGGGCCGCCCCCCACGACCTCCGAAACGAGCACTTCCCCGACCAGCAGATCGTGATCGCCCGCCGGGTGGCGGGCCACCAGCCGGCACAGCAACCGGGCCGCACAGTCCCGCAGCGCGGGCACGCCCCCGCCCAGCAGGACGGCGGGCGTGCGCTCCCACTTGTCGAGATCGCGGCCGGACTGCAGCCCGAACAGGCGCGCAACCTCCACCTGCCCCTCGCGCAGCACCGAGACCGTGAACTCGCCCTCGTCGCGCAGCAGGCCGTGCGTGTGGCGCAGCGGCGAGACGGCGACGGCGAGCAGCGGCGGCGCGGTCGAGACCCGGGTCACCCAGGCGGCGGTCAACCCGCCGCGCAGCGGACCGGCGGCGGCGCCGACGATGACCACGGGCGAGGGCAGCAGTTGCAGGGCCGGGTCGTGGGGCGAGGCGGGCGGGGCCATGGGATCCTCCCGGGGAGCGCGTGGGTGGGACGGCGGTCAACCGCAGGTTACCCGCCGCAGATTACCCACCGCAGAGGCCGCGGTCCAGGGCGCTGTTGGGCCCCCCGTCGTACTCGGGGAGGGACTCGGGGAAGGTGAAGGTGAAGCGCGAGCCCCGGTCGACCTCGCTCTCGACGGTCAGCTCGCCGCCCATGGCCGCGACGGTGCGGTGGGCAATGGCCAGACCGAGCCCGCTGCCGCCGTGCTTGCGGGTGATGTCCCGCCCGGCCTGCTGGAAGGGCTCGAAGATCCCGACGAGCCGGTCGGCGGGGATGCCGGAGCCCGTGTCGGCCACCGCGGCCTCCAGCCAGCCGGCGACGGTCGCGCGCCGGCAGGTGACCGTGACCGAACCGCGACTCGTGAACTTCAGCGCGTTGCCCACGAGGTTCATCGCGATCTGGCGCAGGCGCGTCGGGTCGCCCACCTGCCCGGCCGGCACGTCGGGGGCCACGACAAGTTCCAGCGCGACGCGCTTCTCGCGCGAGGACGAGGCGAAGATCCCGCACACCTCTTCGAGCACTTCGCGCGCGCTGTAGGGGATCCGCTCGAGGTCGAGGCGCCCGGCCTCGATGCGCGACAGGTCGAGCACGTTGTTGATGAGGGACAGCAGGACCTGGCCGCTCTCCTGGATGGACGCCGCGAAATCGCGCACGTCCACTTCCCCCAGGTTCGGCATGGTCAGCAGGTCGGCGACGCCGACGACGCAGGTCAGCGGCGTGCGGATCTCGTGCGACATCGCGGCCAGGAACATGCTCTTGCTGCGGTTGGCCAGCTCGGCCCCGCGGCGCGCCTCGCGGGCTTCGACCAGGGCGCGTTCGAGGTCGGCCTTGGCGCATTCGAGATCGTGGGCCACCTGCGCGTGGCGCTCCAGCGCCGTGAGGGCCGCCTCGGCGGAGCGCGCCTTCTCCTGCGTGTAGCGGACGATCATCCCGGCGACCTGCAGCTGCAGCACGGCGGCGGCCTGACGGGAGTATTCCTCGCTGGCGCGACGGCCCGCGAAGTTGGCCACCAGTTCGACCATGCGGCGCTGCGCGTCGGTTTCGGCGGGCGGCCCGTGCCCGACGAGCCGTCCCAGCACCGCGCGCTCCTTCTCGTACGACAGCAGCACCGGGACGTGCCACAGCGCGCTGCCGCATTCCGGGCAGACCGCGCCCGACGGCCGCGCGCCGGGATCCGGGTCGGGGTCCGTCACGAGCAGCTCGGCGACGGCCGCGACGCACGCGCCGCCGCAGGCGGCGCCCTCGGCGGCCAGGATGCGCCCGTCGTCGACCGGGCGGTAGCCGCGACCGTCGCGCAGCACCAGGCAGGTGCACAGACCGACGCCCCGGGCCAGGACGTGACGCCAGTAGGCCAGTTCGGCCAGATCCAGGACGGCTTCCGGGGGCACGTCGCGCACCGGCAGCAGCCGGCCGTCGCACCAGAGGTCCGGCCGTCGCTGGGCTTCGCGCAGATAGTGGCGCAGGTCCTCGAGATCGGCGGCGCCGAGGTGATCCGTCAGGTCCCCGCCGAGCAGCTCGGCCTGCAGACGCTCCCGGACCAGTTGCGCGTTCTCGAGTTCGAGGCGGCGGACCCGCGTCTCGAGGCGCTGCTCGCGCGTGAGCGCGGGTTCGGCGCCGACGGGGTCGGCAGGCGCGGGGATGTCCAGTGTGCGGTCGCTCATGCCACCACCATCGCAGCCTGCCGGGAAGGGCGGCCGGTGGCGCTTTTGCCCGGCCGTCTCGCGAGATCTCTCCTGGATAGGATCGGCGGTCGCCGCGCGATCTTGAGCACGCAACCACAATCGTTTAGTTACAGCCTCGGATCCGAACAGGATGTGCGGACTCAGGTTTGGCGGCCCAGGCCGTTGAAGAGGTCGAGCTGGGGGGAATGGCGGGGCAGGCCGACGGCTTCGAGGACCTGGCCGATCCAGCCGTCGCGGTCGTCGGGATTCAGTTCCAGGTAGGGCTGCCGGAGTTCTGCGAGGAGCTCCTGGATCAGGGCGTCGATGCCCAGCTGGAAGCCGGCCGAGGTGTCGCGCGTGCCGTCGAAGGCCGGCGCGCCGAGCACGGGCACCCGCACCAGCAGCGTGTAGGTGGCCAGCCAGTAGCGCAGCAGTGGTTCGAGATCGGCGCGGCGACCGACGGCATGGACCATGTAGGCGTAGTTGTCGAGCACCGAGCGGTCGCACACGACGGCCTGGTAGGAGGCGGACGTGGCGATCTCCCAGGCGATCTGCGTGTGGAGGATCCACTCCTGGGCGCCGCTGGTGGTGTCGCGGTTGATGGGCAGCGGGCAGTGCCGCGCGACTTCCTTCACGACGTCGACGCTGACGTCGAGCCGCTTCAGGCAGGCGGCCAGCTCGAAGCAGAGGGTGGTCTTGCCGACCCCGTGGGTGCCGATGAATGCGATCTTCATGATGAGCGACCATAGCGGGACGGCGGCCCCGCGTCCAGCCCGGAGTCGTCCACTGGCGGCGGGTCCGCTCCGGTTGTATCCCTGTGGGCTGCGGTCCGCCCCGCGGCGGCCCGGAACCGGCGAAGCAACAGACGGCGCCCCGTCAGGGGCGCGTTCAGGAGGCACGATGAGGACACGGGACCTCGAACGCATCCGCGATACCCTGCTGGCCGAGCGGGACCGCGTCCAGCGGATCATCGCCCGCCACGCGAAGGCGATCCAGCACGCCGACGACCAGACCGGCGAGGGTTCAGGCAAGGCCCATTCCAACCACATGGCCGACCAGGGCTCGGACGAGATCCAGTACGAGACCATGATCCACCTGGCCGGCGCCGAGACCGACTACCTCTTCGACATCGAGGAAGCGCTGGAAAAGGTCGAGAACGGAACCTACGGACGGTGCGAGGCCGGCGACCACTCCATCGCGGTCGAGCGGCTGCTGGCCGTACCGACGGCGCGACTGTGCATCGCCTGCCAGGAGAAGCGCGAGAAGCTCTCGGCCTAGTTTGGGGCCGGCTGCGCGCCCCACCGCGACGACAGGACGGCCGGCTCCCGCGGGAGTCGGCCGTCCTTGCGCGATCCCTCATGCGTCAGTGGGTCAGGTTGGCGGCCTTGCGCAGGCGGCGCCTCAGGCGATGGATCTCCCGCCGGTGGCGGTTGCGCAGGGCGTCATCCCCCCCCGTCATCGCCGCGTCGCGGCGCGTCTTGAGGTCGCGGATCCTGCCCTTGATGGCGGTCTTGTCCAGCCCGACGACGACCTTGTGGGGCTTCGCGATGCCGAGCTTGGCGGCGAGCAGTTCCACGAGTTCGTCCTTCTTCAGGCCGATGACCCCGGCGACCTCGGGCAGGTGGGTCTTCATCATCTCGCGCAGATCGTTGACCTTGTGCTTGTGCAATTCGTGCCAGTCCATGCGGTGCCTCCTCGGCAGCCGGCCCGATCGGGCCGGCAGTGCGGCGTGGGTGGATGGATGCTCCACATCCTAGCCGATCCTGCCGCAATTTGCACGATCGGCCCACCCGCCGGGCCGCGCCGACCGACTGCCTGAATTCTGACCATCCCGTCGCGGGAGCCCGAGCCCGCCGGAGGCCCCAATGCCGCGCCCTGGCGCCTGACGCCCATCTCCCGCGCCTCGCGAGCTGCCTGGCCCCCGCCGCCGCCATGGCGGCCGCTCCGAAGGGACCCCGGCGAACAATCCCTTGACCCCGTGCAAGTTGACGCCGCACGGCCGGCGCAGATCACGGGGTGTCATCATCCTGATTTAAGCGGTTCCGAGGCACGCCTGGCCCCCATGCGCCCCGTCCGGAAACGATGGCACGCCCGTTGCAGCCCCTGTCCCCGACGGAGCAGGTCCGGCCATGCGCCGGCCCTATCGCACACCGTGGACGGGGGAAGTCTCTTGATGCAGACGAAGGCGCCGGGGCTCGGCGAATTCCTGATCAACAAGGGCGTCATCGACCAGGCACAGCTGGCCGAGGCGCTCGTCGAGCAGAAGCGCTCTCACGAACGCCTCGGCGAGATCCTCCAGAACCGGGGGCTGATCACCGAGTGGGACCTGCTCGACGCCCTGGGCAGCCAGCTCGGCCATCGCCTGTTCGACCCCTCGCACGACGAGGTGACGCGCCAGGCCCTGGAGCTGGTGCCGGCCGAATCCGCGCGCCGCTACGACCTGCTGCCCGTCTGCGTGGACGAGCTTCACCTCGTGGTCGCGATGAAGGATCCGCTGGACGTCGAGGCCCTCGACCACCTGCACCACGTGGCTTCACGCGTCGATCGCGAGCTGTCGATCCTGCTGGCGCCCGCCGAAACCCTGGCCCAGGCGCGCGACCTCCACTACGGCCGCCTGCAGGGCGACCGCAACGTATCGCAGCTGATCGAATCGGTGATCGACGAGATCGGCGGCGGCAGGGACATCGAGATCGAGCTCGAGGGCGACGGCTCGTCGGCGCAGGACGCCGGCGTCGTCACCCTCGTCGATCAGATCATCGGCAAGGCGATCCAGGAGCGGGCCACCGACATCCACGTCGAGCCCCAGGAACACAGCCTGGTCATCCGCTACCGCGTCGACGGCATCCTCTACGACGCCCTGACCCCGCCGCGGGCGGTCTACGCCGGCGCCGTCAGCCGCCTGAAGATCATGGCCAACATGGACATCGCCGAGCGGCGCACCACCCAGGACGGGCGCTTCACCTTCCGGCGCGACGGCCGCGAGGTGGACATGCGCGTCTCCTCCATCCCGACGGTGCACGGCGAGAAGATCGTCATGCGCCTGCTGGACAAGACGAACTTCAACTACTCGCTGACCGACCTGGGCCTCGCGGAGCAGGACATCGCCTCGATGCGTCAGGCCATCCACCGCCCCCACGGCATGATCCTGCTGTCGGGCCCGACCGGCTCCGGCAAGACCACGACGCTGTACGCCGCCATGAAGGAGCTGGACAGCCTCAGTCTGAACATCACGACCATCGAGGACCCGGTCGAATACCAGATCGGCCGCATCAACCAGGTCCAGGTCAACAAGCGCAAGCAGGTGACCTTCGCCAACGCCCTGCGCGCCTTCCTGCGCCAGGACCCCGACGTGATCATGGTCGGCGAGATCCGCGACCAGGAGACGGCCGACATCGCGATCCGGGCCGCCCTGACCGGGCACATGGTCTTCAGCACCATCCACGCGAACGACGCCCCGAGCACGGCCGCCCGCCTGGTGTCGATGGGCGCCGAACCTTTCATGGCCGCCAGCGCCCTGACCCTGGTGGCGGCGCAGCGTCTGGTCCGGCGCAACTGCCCCCGCTGCCTGGAGCAGTACGAACCTGCGAAAGAATTGCTCATGGCCCTGGGTGAAGACGCCGATGACTTCGGTGCCCTGCCGGACAAATTCGTGCGCGGCGCCGGTTGCGCCGCCTGCCGGGGGCGCGGCTACGCAGGGCGCGTGGCCGTGATCGAAAAGATGGAAATGACGCCGGCGCTGCGGGAACTCGTGGCCCAGAAGCGGCCGGCGGGCGTCATGAAACAGCAGGCCGTGTCCGAAGGCATGCTGACGCTGCAGCAGGCCGGCCTGAAGAAGGTCCGCGACGGCGTGACGACCCTGGAAGAAGTGCTGCGGGTCTGCATCAGCGATTGACCCGTGACGGGAGGACGATCCGGATGGCGAACTACAGCTACGTGGCGAAGGACCGCAGCGGCGCCGAATTGACCGGTTTCCTGACCGGTTCCAGCGACGACGAGATCATCCAGCGCCTGCACGAGCAGGGGCTGGCCGTCATGCACGTCGCCGAGGACCGCCGCGGCCAGGCCGCCGCGGCCTGGAAGGCCCAGGCGGCCTCCTGGAACCTGCGCCGGGCGTCGACCCGCGACCTGGCGCTCTTCAGCCGCCAGCTGGCCACGGTGCTGGAATCGGGCATCCCCCTGGTCAAGGGCTTGCGGGGCCTGTCCGCCGACTCGGGCCGCGGTCCGGTGGCCAAGGCGGTCGCCGACCTGGCGACGCGCGTGGAGCGCGGCGAGAGCATCTCGGACGCCATGGCGGCCCATCCGGCCGTCTTCAACTCGATGTACCTGAGCATGATCCGCGCGGGCGAACGCGCCGGCACCCTGGACAAGATCGTCGTCGAACTCTCCAACTACCTGGAGAAGGTCGACGACATCAAGGGCAAGGTGAAGTCGGCGATGATGTACCCGGTCTTCATCCTGACCTTCACGGTGCTGGCCACGCTGTTCCTGATCCTGAAGATCGTGCCGACCTTCTCGGACATCTACAAGGAGCTCGGCCAGGACCTGCCCGCCCTGACCCGGGTCGTGCTGCAAATTTCGGACGTCGTGCGGGCGAACGCCGTGCTCGTCCTCGGCGGGATGGCGGTGCTCGTCGTCGCCGTCTTCGCCGCCCTGCGCACCCGCCGCGGCCTGCACACCTGGCACGCCATGCAGCTGCGCATGCCCATCTTCGGACCCATCGTCACCAAGAGCGTGATGAGCCGTTTCGCCCGCACCTTCGGCATCCTGATCGGCAGCGGCCTGCCCATCCTCGAGAGCCTCGACCTGGTCAAGGGGGCCGCCGACAACCTGGTGGTCGCCGACGCCATCGACGAGGTCAAGGCCAAGGTCGCCGCCGGCCAGGGCGTGACCGAGTCCTTCCGCGCCACCGGCGCCTTCCCGGAGATGATCCTGCAGCTGATGGCCACCGGCGAGGAAGCCGGCGAGCTGGACACGATGCTGAACAAGTCTTCGGACTTCTACGACCGCCAGGTCGAAGCGACGGTCCACGGACTGTCGTCGCTCATCGAGCCGATCATGATCGTGATCGTGGGCGGCATCATCGGCTTCATCGTGCTGAGCATGTTCCTGCCCATTTTCGGGATGGGCGACGCGATGATCAAGGGTTCGGCCGCCATGTAGGCGCCGGATCTCGGAGTGGGTGGCGCGCATTCTCCCGGACAAGCGGCCACTCGGGACAGGGACGTCCGGGAGAAAACCCGCCGAGGGGCAGGAGGAACTGATGATGAGCCGCTACCGTCGCAAGCCCGACCAGAAGGGCTTCACCATGATCGAACTGATGGTCGTCGTCGTGATCGTCGGCGTCCTGGCCGCGATCGCCGTGCCGATGTACGGGAAGTACGTCAAGAACGCGCGGCTGACCGAGGCCACCAGCCGCATCGGCGAGGTCGTCACGGCCGCCAAGTCGTGGGCGATCGAGAACGAGAGCGCCGCGGGCAATTGATCTGGCCGTCCGGCGCCGGCGGTGTTGTCGACCTGACCGCCTCGGCCAACTTCACCTA